>JAKOVR010000095.1 GCA_029782025.1 Actinomycetes bacterium
CTCGAAGTCGATCTTCGAGGACCAGCTCGAGTCGATCGAGCGCACCAGCGCCGCCCGGGGCGACGAGTACACGAACCTGGCGCTGCTCACCGACGGGCTCCGGGCCGAACGGGAGCAGGGCATCACCATCGACGTGGCCTATCGCTACTTCGCCACCCCCCGTCGCAAGTTCATCATCGCCGACACCCCGGGCCACATCCAGTACACGCGCAACATGGTGACCGGCTGCTCCACCGCCGACCTCGCCCTCGTCCTGGTCGACGCCCGCAACGGCATCGTCGAGCAGAGCCGCCGTCACGCCTTCATCGCCTCCCTGCTGCGCGTCCCCCACCTCGTCGTGTGCATCAACAAGATGGACCTCGTGGATTACGACCAGGACGTCTTCGAGCGCATCAAGGACGAGTTCAAGCACTTCGCCACCAAGCTCGACATCACCGACCTGACCTTCATCCCGATCTCGGCCCTCCACGGCGACAACGTCGTGCACCGGTCCGACAGCATGGGGTGGTACGAGGGCACCTCGCTCCTGCACCACCTCGAAGAGGTGTTCATCGCCTCGGACCGCAACCTCATCGACGCCCGCTTCCCGGTCCAATACGTGATCCGACCGATGAGCGACGCCCATCACGACTACCGCGGCTACGCCGGCACCGTGGCCGGCGGCGTGCTCAAGCCCGGCGACGAGGTCATCGTCCTGCCCTCGGGGTTCACCACTACCATCGAGGCCATCGACACCGCCGACGGCCCGGTCGACGAGGCGTTCGCACCGATGTCGGTCACCATCCGGCTGGCCGACGACGTCGACGTGAGCCGCGGCAACATGATCTGCCGGCCCCACAACCAGCCCCACGTCGGGCAGGACGTCGACGCCATGATCTGCTGGATGGGGGAGCAGGCCTCCCTCACCCCACGGGCCAAGTACGTCATCAAGCACACCACCCACACGGCCCGGGCGCTGGTGAAGGACCTCCACTACCGACTCGACGTCAACACCCTCCACCGCGACCACGACGCCACCGGCCTCGCCCTCAACGAGATCGGCCGGGTGTCCTTGCGCACCACCGAGCCCCTCTTCTACGACGACTACCGGCGCAACCGCGACACCGGATCGTTCGTGCTCATCGACGAGGCCACCAACAACACCGTCGGCGCCGGGATGATCCTGGGTCCCACCCAGTCCGTGTGAGGCCGTCGCCGTGACGGACCCCTCTCCTCCGGCCGGCCCCAACGTGGTCTGGCACCCGGGCCTCATCGCCCGGGAGGAGCGGTGGTCGGCCCACCGATTGGGCGGCGCCACCGTGTGGTTCACCGGCCTGTCGGGCTCGGGCAAGTCCAGCGTGGCCGTCGAGGTGGAGCGCCAGCTCCTCGCCGCCGGCCGGGCCTGCTACCTGCTCGACGGCGACAACCTGCGCTTCGGTCTCAACGGCGACCTCGGCTTCTCGGCCGACGACCGCCACGAGAACGTGCGCCGGGTGTCGGAGGTGGCGCGGCTGTTCGCCGACGCCGGGATCGTGGCCCTCGTGCCGCTGATCTCCCCGTACCGGATCGGACGGGAGGGGGCGAGGGCCCGGCACCTCGACGCGGGGCTCCCCTTCGTCGAGGTCTTCATCGACACGCCGATCGAGGTGTGCGAGCAGCGCGACCCGAAGGGGCTCTACGCCAAGGCCCGCGCCGGCGAGCTGCGGGGCTTCACCGGGATCGACGATCCCTACGAGGCGCCGCTCACCCCCGAGCTCCGCCTCACCCCCGCCGATGGCGACGCGGCCACCATGGCCGCGACGGTCGTCGCCCTGCTCCCCACGGCATAGGCCGGCCGCCCCGACGATCAGGGTCGGTGCGGGACCCGGGTCAGGCCGCCACCCCGTGGGGGTCGCCGGCCTCGTGGTAGCACTGCTCGTGGTAGTGCTCCACGCGATCCCAGCGGCCCCGTACGTAGACGTTGCAGATGACCTGCAACGACTTGACCCGGGCCTGGAACTTGACGCGTTCGCCGCATCGGGCGCAGTCGACCTCGGTGCCGGCTTCGATCAAACGGGTCACCGCCCGGCTCGTCCACTTCTTCTGCCGCGCCGGCGCCCGTCGTGGTGGTGCGATGACGGTTGCCATGCTCGGGTATCGGCCCGCCGGGCGCAGGAAGTAAGTGACGATCCCGTGACCGCTCCGGCGACCTGCGGAGGGACCCAAGACCCTGGACGGCAGCTGCCGATGCTGGTTCGCTGGGTGTGAGGCCCCGCCCGGTCCAATGACAGCGAAGGAGGCCGTCATGCCCGCAGCGAAGAAGTCCGCCCGAACATCGCCCGCAACCGATGGTGTCGGTCGCATCTTGACCGCCACCGAGGACGTCGAGCGCACAACGATCGACGCCGTCCGCAAGTTCGTCGACTCGGTCAACTCTGCCTTCCCCGAGTTCCGCGACGATGGGTTGCGGGAGAAGATCATCGCCTCGGCCTTCGAGATGGTCGAGCACCTCGTGGACACGTCGAACCGCCTCGCCCGCGACGTCGCCAAGATGACCGAAGACGCCCTGAACGACCTCGCCACCGGGGCCGTGGCCAAGAAGCCGCCGGCCAAGAAGCCGGCAGCCAAGAAGCTGGCGGCGAAGAGGCCGGCGGCGAAGAAGTCGGCGGCCAGGAAGCCGGCTCGGTAGCGCCCCGGCCGGTCCGGCGCGGTGCCGGAACCGGCCGTTCCGTCAGCGCCCCTGGCCCACCTCGAGGGCGCGGCTCACCAGCCGGCGCACCGCGTCCTCGTCCGCCCCGGCGGCGACCAGGGCCTGGATCCGGTCCTCGAGGTCGGCCGCCGCCGCCTCGTCGACGAGAGCGCCGCTGGCGCCGGGTCGGAAGGCGGCGGGACCGAGGACCGACGTGAGCACGATCAGGAACAGCACGCTCACGGCCGTGACCAGACCGAAGGTGATGGCGATGCCGTTGTTGTCCTTCACCGAGCCGAAGATCATGCCGGCGATGCCGGCGACGCACACGACCTGGACGAGCACGCGGACGGTGCGCGGCGCCAGCGGTCCGGTGCTCCCCGCCATCACCGCACCAGCGGCTTGTACTTGATGCGGTGGGGCTGATCGGCCTCGGCGCCGAGCTCCTTCTTGCGGAAGGCCTCGTACTCGCTGAAGTTGCCCTCGAACCACCGGACCACCGAGTCGCCCTCGAAGGCCAGGATGTGGGTGGCGATGCGGTCGAGGAACCAGCGGTCGTGGCTGATCACCACGGCGCAACCAGCGAAGGCCTCGAGGCCCTCCTCCAGTGCCCGCAGGGTGTCGACGTCGAGGTCGTTGGTCGGCTCGTCGAGCAGGAGGACGTTGCCGCCGGCCTTGAGGACCTTGGCCAGGTGCACGCGGTTGCGCTCGCCGCCCGAGAGCACGCCCACGCTCTTCTGCTGGTCGGAGCCCTTGAAGTTGAAGGCGGCGACGTAGGCCCGGGCGTTCATCTCGCGGCTCCCGAGCTTGATGATCTCGGCGCCTTCGGTGATCTCCTCGAACACGGTGCGGCTGGCGTCGAGCGTGTCGCGGCTCTGGTCGACGTAGGCGAGGTCGACGGTGGGGCCGATGCGGATGCTGCCGGTGTCGGGCTCCTCTTGGCCGGTGAGCATCCGGAAGAGGGTGGTCTTGCCCGCGCCGTTGGGGCCGATCACGCCGACGATGCCGGCCCGGGGCAGCGAGAAGCTCAGGTCGTCGATGAGCAGGCGGTCGCCGTAGCCCTTGCCGACGTGCTCGACCTCGATCACCTGGTCGCCGAGGCGGTTGCCCGACGGGATGAAGATCTCGAGCTTGTCGCCACCCTCCTTGGCCTGGGCGTCGGCCAGGAGCTTCTCGTAGGCGGCGAGGCGGGCCTTGCCCTTGGCCTGGCGGGCCTTGGGGGCCATGCGCACCCATTCGAGCTCGCGCTCCAACGTGCGCTGCCGCTTGGCGTCGGCCTTCTCGCTGCGGCGGAACGACTCCTCCTTCTGGGCCAGCCAGCCGGAGTAGTTGCCCTCGAAGGGCATGCCCTTCCCGTGGTCGAGCTCGAGGATCCAGCGGGCGACGTTGTCGAGGAAGTAGCGGTCGTGGGTGATGGCCACCACGGTGCCCTCGTAGTTCTGGAGGAAGCGCTCGAGCCACGCCACCGACTCCGCATCGAGGTGGTTGGTCGGTTCGTCGAGCAGGAGCAGGTCGGGGTGCGACAGCAGCAGGCGGCACAGCGCCACCCGCCGTCGCTCCCCGCCGCTCAGGGTCGACACGTCGGCCTCGCTCGGCGGGAGGCGGAGGGCGTCCATGGCGATCTCGATGGTGCGCTTGAGGTCCCACGCGCCCGCAGCCTCGATCTTCCGCTCGAGCTCGGCCTGCTCTTCGCCCAGCTTCTCGTAGTCCGCGTCGGGGTCGGCCCACTTGGCCAGCACGGTGTCGTACTGCTCGAGCAGGGTGGCGGTCTCACCCAGCCCGTCCATCACGTTCCCCAACACGTCCTTCTGGGGATCGAGGGCCGGCTCCTGCTCGAGCATGCCGACGGTGAAGCCCGGGGTGAGCCGGGCCTCGCCGGTGTATCCGTCGTCGATGCCGGCCATGATCTTCAGCAGCGACGACTTGCCCGCACCGTTCGAGCCGATCACACCGATCTTCGCCCCGGGGTAGAAGGAGAGCGAGACGTTGCTCAGCACCTCCTTGTCCGGCGGGTAGAACCGGCTGACCTTGTGCATGGTGAAGATGAACTGGGCGGCCATGGCCGTGACCTTACGTGGCGCCGGCGGAGGGATCGAAGCCGAGCCCGAAAACGGCGAAGGCCCGCCTCGAGGGCGGGCCTTCGATCCAGATGGTTGAAAGCTCAGCGCTTCTTGGCTGCCTTCTTGGCCGGAGCCTTCTTGGCGGCGGCCTTCTTGGCCGGAGCCTTCTTCGCAGCAGCCTTCTTGGCGGGAGCCTTCTTCGCTGCCTTCTTGGCCGGAGCCTTCTTCGCAGCCTTCTTGGCTGGGGCCTTCTTTGCTGCCTTCTTGGCCGGAGCCTTCTTTGCTGCCTTCTTGGCCGGAGCCTTCTTGGCCGGAGCCTTCTTCGCTGCCTTCTTGGCCGGAGCCTTCTTGGCTGCTTTCTTTGCTGGTGTCACCTGCGCCTCCTCGGCGGTGTGGTCTGCTCCATCTGTTGTAGCAGTAGCGGTATCCCGAGTAGTGGCTTTTCGTACTCGAGTTGTCGGTGTCGCCTTCGTGGTGACGGCGGCACCGCTTCGACTTCGCGTGGTTCGCTTGCTCGGCGTTGCTGCCGTGCGACCCTCCCGCGCGACATCGTCAGGGTTCTCATCGACCGTTGCGCGCGCATCGTTAGCGGTGGCGTCGATGTTCGCAACGTCGTCGACGCGCGTGGAGCGACCGTCGCGATCGGTGGACGATGGCAACGTTCCGACGACGAACGACACGTCGATGCCGCGGCGCGGCGTGTCGATCGCTTCGACGGTGAACACGTAGGTGGCGCCGAGCTGCATCACCTCGCGGGCACTGCGCGGCGGTGGTGAGCCCATCGACTTCAACGGCACGTAGCAGATGGCGCCGCCGGCAGTGATGTACGCGCCGTGCGAGCTGAACCGGTCGACCACACCCTCGACCTGGCTGCCGACCGGATGGGCGCCCACGAACTCGATGAACGGCAACGGCGCGTTGATCATGTCGGACGGTGCGGTGGCCGGCTTGGTGCCGGCCGTCGTGGCCGCGGCCTTCTTGGCCGAGCGCGGTGCGGCCTTGGCCGGCGCCGCCGCCGCCTTCGTGGCCCCGCCGCTCCCGCCGCGGCCCCGTCGACGCTCGCGTTCCCGTTCGCGGTCGCGCTCGCCGCCGGGGAGCGGCACGGGCTCGCCCTTCTGGCGGGCCTTCTTGGCATCCTGGACGGCCTTGCGGCTGATGGCGCCCCGGACGGGCACGCGGGGCACGAACACCCAGCCGAGGCCGGGGATCGGCTTGCCGCCGATCAGGCGGTGGTCGTCGAAGAGCCAGTCGTACTTGCCGTGGAACTCCTGGAAGGAGTCGTTGGAGAGCACGGTGGCGTTGGCCCGGTCGGCCACGTGGAGGACGAACGTGTCGCCCCGGCCCACGACGCCGGCGGGGGGCGTGATGATCTCCTGGTTGGAGATCGCTTCTTCGTAGAGCTTCTTCTCCTCCGGCTGGATGCGCCGCCCGAAGGTGGCATCCACGACGACGGTGATGTTGTCGACCTCGTGCTCGTGGAGGAAGCTGGTGACGGCCTCGTCGAGTTGAGCGAGGCTGGGGAGGTCGCGGCCCTCGGTTGCGATGTTGGAGCCGTCGACCACGACATGGGAGAACTTCATGCGGTTCCCTGTGGTTCGATCGAATATTGGTCGGCCGGTCGGTGTGACCGCCTGCGTCGGGCCGGGTGCCGGTGGACGTGCGCTCGCCGGACGACTCACTCCCATGGAACGGCGGGTGCAGTCGGGGCCGGACGGGCGACGACCGGGTCGTCGAACCGAAGCTGGCTGCACCCTATCGGGTGGGTCCCGATCTCGGCGACATGGTCGGCCGCGGTGGCGGCCGGTAGCGTCCCGGCCGTGGACCACCTTCCCCTCCGTGCCGTGCTGTTCGACTTCGGCGGCGTGATCACCACCTCGCCCTTCGAGGCCTTCGCCCGGTACGAGCGCGAGCGGGGGTTGCCCGACGGGTTCCTCCGCTCGGTCAACGCCACCAACCACCACGACAACGCCTGGGCCCGGCTCGAGCGGGCCGAGGTGTCGCTGCCGGAGTTCGACGCGCTGTTCGCCGACGAGGCGGCCGCGCTCGGCCACCGCGTCCCGGGTGCCGACGTGCTCCAACTCCTCATGGGCGACGTGCGGGAGGAGATGGTCGAGGCCCTCCGTCGCATCGCCGCCGCCGACCACCTCGTCACCGGCCTGCTCACCAACAACTTCATCGCGTTCGGCGACGAGGACACGCCCGGCGGGTTCCGGCCCATCGTCGAGCTCTTCGACGCCATCATCGAGTCGAGCCAGGTCGGGGTGCGCAAGCCCGAGCCCCGCTTCTACGAGCTGGCGTGCGAGCGCCTCGGCATCGAGCCGCGCGAGGCGGTGTTCCTCGACGACCTCGGCACCAACCTCAAGACGGCCCGGGCCATGGGCATGCGCACCATCAAGGTCGTCGACCCGGCCGACGCACTGGCCGAGCTCGAGGCGATGCTCGGCCTGCCGCTGCGCTGATCAGGCCGGCAGGTCGCCGAAGGCCCGCTCGAACAGGTCGCGCTGCTCGAAGGCGTGGACGGCGTGGACCCCGGTGGCCGGCGACGCCGACTCCACCCGGCTGATGCGCTCGACGCGGTGGGTGTCCTCGAAGCGACCGAAGAGCCGGCCCTTGACGAAGTTCCATGGCCCCATGTTCTCGGGCTCCTCCTGGAGCCAGAACAGCTCGGTGGCGTTGGGGTAGCGGGCGATGAGGGCGGCGACGGCGTCGTAGGGGTACGGGTAGAGCTGTTCGAGCCTGCCGATGGCGACGGGGACGGCGTCGATGCCGCCGGCGGCGTCGCGGGCGGCGAAGGCCTCCATGGCCACCTTCCCCGAGGAGAGGACGATGCGTCGGACCGACGCCGCCGCGGCATCGGGCACGAAGGGATCGTCGAGCACCTCGTCGAAGGAGCCGGTGGTGAGGGCGTCGACCTTCGAGCGGGCGCCCTTGGCCCGGAGCTGGGACTTGGGGGTGAACACGACGAGGGGCTTGCGGATGTCACGCTTGATCTGGCGGCGGAGCAGGTGGAAGTACTGGCCCGCCGTGGTGGGCAGGCACACCTGGATGTTGTCGTCGGCGCAGAGGGTGAGGAACCGCTCGATCCGGGCGGAGCTGTGCTCGGGGCCCTGCCCCTCGTAGCCGTGGGGCAGGAGCAGCACGAGCCCGCAGGTCTGGCTCCACTTGTCCTCTGCGGCCACGATGAACTGGTCGATGATGACCTGGGCGCCGTTCATGAAGTCGCCGAACTGCGCCTCCCAGATCACCAGCGCGTCCTTGTTGGCGACGGAGTAGCCGTACTCGAAGCCGAGCACCGCGAACTCCGACAGGAGCGAGTCGTACCACCACAGCTTGGCGCCGTCGGCGGCGCAGGCCCGCAGCGGGGTGTGCTCCGCGCCGGTCTCGTAGTCGACGAGGGTGGCGTGGCGCTGGCTGAAGGTGCCGCGGCGGGAGTCCTCGCCCGAGAACCGCACCGAGGTGCCCTCCCGCAGGAGCGAACCGATGGCGATCGCCTCGGCCGTGGCCCAATCCACCTCGCCCTCGTCGTGGTACACCTTGGCCCGGGCGTCGAACTGCTTGGCCAGCTTGGGGTGCACGGTGAAGTCGTCGGGCCAGGTGTCGAGGGTGGCGAAGATCTCGTCGACCATGGCCCGGGGGACGCCGGTGGCAGCGTGGGGGAGGACCCCGAGCAGCTGGGGTTCGACCGCGGCGGCGGTGACCTCCGACGGCGGGGCCTGGCTGCGGGTCTCGTCGAGCGCGGCCTGCAGCGTGGCCTGGAACGAGTCGAGCGCGGCCTCGGCCTCGTCGATGGTGATGTCGCCCCGCTTCACGAGCCGCTCGGTGTAGAGCTTGCGGACCGACCGGCGAGCGTCGATCTTCCGGTACATGAGCGGCTGGGTGTAGCTCGGGTCGTCGGACTCGTTGTGGCCGTGACGCCGGTAGCAGACCATGTCGATCACGACGTCCTTGTTCCACCGGCGGCGGTACTTGAAGGCCAGGCGGGCGACCCGGACCACGGCCTCGGGATCGTCGCCGTTGACGTGGAAGATCGGGGCCTGCACCATCTTGGCCACGTCGGTGCAGTACTCCGACGAGCGGGCGGCCTCGGGGGCGGTGGTGAAGCCGAGCTGGTTGTTGATCACCACGTGGATGGTGCCGCCGACCTTGTAGCCCCGGATGTTGGACATGCCGAAGGTCTCGGCCACCACGCCCTGCCCGGCGAAGGCGGCGTCGCCGTGGAGGAGCACGGGGAGCACGGGGTAGTTGCCCGGCGGGTCGATCAGATCCATCTTGGCTCGGGCCATGCCGACGACGACCGGGTCGACCGCCTCGAGGTGCGAGGGGTTGGCGGCCAGCTCCACCTCGATCTCGTTGCCGGTGCGGCTGACGAACTTGCCCGTCTGCCCGAGGTGGTACTTCACGTCGCCCGAGCCCTGGATCGAGTCCGGGTCGATGGCGCCCTCGAACTCGGCGAAGAGCTGCTCGTAGCTCTTGCCGACGATGTTGACCAGCACGTTGAGGCGGCCGCGGTGGGCCATGCCGACGACGGCCGAGTGCATGCCGATGTCCGCGGCCTCGGAGAGCAGGGCGTCGAGCAGGGGGATGGCCGACTCGGCCCCCTCGATCCCGAAGCGCTTCTGGCCCACGTACTTGGTGGAGAGGAACTTCTCGAGGGCCTCGGCCGCGTTGAGGCGCTCGAGGATGTGGCGCTGCTCGTCGGGCGAGAGTTGGGTGGGCACCCCTTCGACCTGCTCCTGGATCCAGAGCTTCTCCTCCGGGTCCTGCACGTGCATGAACTCGATGCCCACGGTGCGGCAGTAGGCGTCGCGCATGATGTGGAGCAGGTCCCCGAGCTTCATGCGGTCGACGCCGCCGGCGCCGCCGGTCAGGAACTCGCGGTCGAGGTCCCAGATCGTGAGGCCGTAGGTGGCGGGGTCGAGCTCCTCGTGCATGTGGGGCTCTTCGCTGGCCAGCGGGTCGAGGTCGGCGATCAGGTGGCCCCGGACCCGGTGCATCGTGATGAGCCGGTCGACGTTCATCTGCTTCTCGACCATCGTGGCTTCGTGGTCGACCGGGTGGACGTCGCGGCGCCACTCCACGGCCTCGTAGGGCACACCGATCGAGCGGAAGACCTTGCCGTAGAAGTCGTCGGCGCCCATGAGCAGCTCGTGGACCCGCTTCAGGAACAGCCCCGACTCCGCGCCCTGGATGATGCGGTGGTCGTAGGTGCTGCTGATGGTGATCACCTTCGACAGGCCGAGCTCGGCGATCATGGCCGGGTCGGCGCCGGTGAAGGCGGTGGGGAAGTCCATGGCGCCCACCCCGACGATGCAGCCCTGGCCGGGCATGAGCCGGGGGACCGACTGCACGGTGCCGATGGTGCCGGGGTTGGTGAGGGTGACGGTGACGCCGGCGAAGTCGTCGACGGTGAGCTTGTTGGACCGCACCTTGCGGATGAGGTCCTCGTACTCGGTCCAGAATTCGCGGAAGTCGAGCTGGTCGGCCCCCTTGATGCACGGGACGAGGAGCGAGCGGGAGCCGTCGGCCTTCTCCTGGTCGACGGCGATCCCGAGTCCCACGTGCTCGCGGTGGATCACCCGGGGGGTGCCGTCGGGCCCGTCGAGGTAGGCCGAGTTCATCGCCGGCATGGCGTCGGCCACGGCCCGGACCACGGCGTACCCGATGAGGTGAGTGAAGCTGACCTTCCCCCGGCCCGTGCGGCCCAGGTAGCCGTTGAGCACCCGGCGGTTGACCTCGAGCAGCTTGGCCGGGACCTCACGGAAGCTGGTGGCGGTGGGGACGGCCAGGCTGGCCTCCATGTTGGCCACGATGCGGGCAGCGACGCCCCGCAACGGCTGGCCCTCCGGCTCGGCGGGCGCCGGGGTGGCCGTCGCGGGGGCGGCGGCGGGTGCGGCCGGCGGCGCGGCGGTGGCGGGGCCGGGAGCCGTCACGGCAGGGAAGGTGCCGGTGGCGCGGGCGGGGCGGTAGTCGGCGAAGAAGTCGCGCCAGCTCTCGCTCACCGAGGTGGGGTCGGCGACGTACTGGTCGTACATCTCCTCGACCAGCCACGAGTTGGGACCGATGGGGGAGGCGCTCGGGTCGTCAGGCACGCCGGCCATGGTACCGGCCCCGCCCCCACGGCCATTCGGGCAGCTCAGCCCCGGTCCCGCCGAGGTCCCCGTGGGTGCGAATTGTTCGCGAACGCGAACAATTCGCGCCCACGGGGGATTGGCGCGGCTTCGCCGTCCGGACGGTTCGGTAATGCCTCGGCCCACAGGCGGCATGGATGGGCGTGGCGAGCAGTGCCGAGGGCATCGACGGGGGTCGGCGACGTCGGGCCAGCGCGTGGGTCCTGGTCATCGGCGTCGTGCTCCTCGTGGCGCTGGTGGGTGCGCTCGCATCGATGGCGACTTCGACCGGCCGGGCGGAACGCCGGTTCTGCGCTGGCGTCGGCCTGGACGGACCCCTGCGCGAAGGCCCGTCGGCGGCACTGGCCGCGTGGCTGGCCGAGGACCCCGGCGCGGCGCCGGCGTCGTCGTGGGTCGAGGAGTCCGAGAGCGCCGACAGTGCATCCTTCCGGGCGCCCGACCCGTCGACCGATGCACCCCGCACCGCGTCGCGGTCGGTCCGGTACGCCTCGGTGTCGGTGCGGCGGGCCGGCAGCGGCTGGCAGGTGGCCGGCGCCTGCGTCCGCCCCGACGGCGGATGAGTCCCCCTGGTGTCGACCCCCGGTTTCCTCGTGGGTGCGCAATGTCACGGTCGCCGGTGCATTGCGCACCCACGAGGAAACGTGCCGGTCAGGTGGGGCGGCGGGACTGGAGCTTGGTGATCCAGCGGGTGATCGTGTCGCGGGGCTGGGCGCCGGGGATGAGGAGCGCGTCGTCGACCCACCAGGACGGCGTGGACACCACGCCGTGGTCACGGGCGTCGTCCATCGAGGCCTTCACGATGTCGTAGCCGATCCCGTCGGCCACGAACTCGAACACCTCGGTCGCTGAGGCGCCGGCGGCGGCGACGAGCCGGTCGATGACGGCCCGGTCGCCGATGTCGAGCCCGTCCACCCAGTGGGCCCGGTAGAGGGACTCGTCGAGCGCCTCGAAGTGCTCGGGGAAGTGGACCTGCACCACCGACGCCGTCTCGAGCGCCCGCCGGGAGTTGGGCGTGCGGGTCGGACGTGTGAAGTCGAGCCCCAGGTCGCGGCACTCGGCCTCGATCACGTCGAAGACCCGGTCGAGGCGCCCACCGGGCCGGTGCTCCCGCCCTTCGGGGGGGAGCTCGGGATGCAGCTCGAACGGCCGGATCGTGACCTCCACCCCCAGGCTCTGCATGAGCCGGGTGCGGTCACGCCCGAGCCAGCACCAGGGGCAGATGTAATCGGTCCAGCACAGCGCCCGCACGGGCCGACGCTACCGTTCGCGATCGCGAAGAGCACGGCCGTAGGCTCGCCCCATGCGCATCGCGACCTGGAACGTGAACTCCCTCAAGGCCCGCATGCCGCGCGTCGAGGAGTGGCTCGAGCTCACCAAGCCCGATGTCCTGTGCATGCAGGAGACCAAGCTCAGCGACGACGCCTTTCCCCTTCTCGCCTTCCAGGCCCTCGGCTACGAGGCCGCCCACTACGGGCAGGGCCAGTGGAACGGCGTCGCCATCCTGAGCCGGGTGGGGGTGGACGACGTCGTGTGCGGGTTCGCCGACGGCGATGGGGAGGACCCCGAGGCGCGCCTGATCTGGGCCACCTGTGGAGGGGTGCGCGTGGCCTCGGTCTACGTCCCCAACGGCCGGGCCCTCGACCACGACCACTACCGCTACAAGCTGCAGTGGCTCGAGCGGCTGCGCCGGGTGCTCGACGGCGCCGACCCGGCCTCCCCGCTCACGATCCTCGGCGACTTCAACATCGCGCCCGACGATCGTGACGTGTACGACCCGGCGGCCTTCGTGGGGGCGACCCACACGAGCGAGCCGGAACGGTCGGCCCTCCAGGCGTTGGAGGCCTGGGGCCTCGTCGACGTCTTCCGCCGCCACTACGACGAAGGCGGCCTCTTCTCGTGGTGGGACTACCGGGCCGGGAACTTCCACAAGGGCCTCGGGATGCGCATCGACCTGGTGCTGGCCACCGAGTCGTTGGCCGCCGCCTCCACCGCCATCATGATCGACCGCAACGCCCGCAAGGGCCAGAAGCCCTCCGATCACGCGCCCGTGATCGCCGACTTCGCCCTCTGACCCGACGGCGAAAGGACCAGCCATGCCCGACGATGTCCCTCCCCAGGCTGCGGCCCGGTCGGCGCTCTACTCGCGGTGGCAGGAGCCGCCGCCGGCGCTCCTCACCACCCGCCGGATCGAGATGCGGCGCCTGGCCGACACCATGCGCATCGTGATCGAGCGCCTGGTCGCCACCGCCGCGCCCACCGAGACGATCATCGACGCCGCCGACGAGCTGGCCCGGGTGGCGCTGCGCTTCGACGAGCTGCCCCATGGCACCGTCTACGAGGGGCACGCCGAGGCGGCCACGGCCGGCGGCGACCCGCACGCCTCCTTCGAGCACAGCCCCTTCATCGGCCGGGCCAACCCGCTCGCCCCGCCCATCCAGCTCCAGGAGATCGACGGCAAGGTCCACGGCCGGGCCTTCTTCGGCTCGGCCTACGAGGGCCCGCCCGGGTGCGTGCACGGCGGCTACGTCGCCGGCGCCTTCGACGAGCTGCTCGGCGCCACCCAGTCGCTGAGCGGCCAGCCCGGCATGACCGGCACCCTCACCGTCGTGTACCGCAGCCCCACGCCGCTGCACACCGAGCTGCGCTTCATCGGCACCCTCGAACGGGT
>JAKOVR010000096.1 GCA_029782025.1 Actinomycetes bacterium
GCACCCCGCACCCGACGCCTGGGTCCTGCGGACGGCCACCAATCTGGCCATCGACGAGCTGCGCCGCCGACCCCGGCCGCTGTCGGCGGCCGAACCGGTGGCCGGCCCCGAGGACGCCGTGGCCCTCCGGTTGGCGCTGGCCCACGCCCTGGCGTCGTTGTCCCGACAACAGCGCACCATCGTCACCCTCCGCTACCTCGCGGATCTGTCCGAGGCCGACGTCGCCACCGCGCTCTCGATCTCACCCGGGACCGTCAAGACCCACCTCTCCCGCGGCCTGGCCCGCCTCCGGGCCGAGCTGCGAGGCCCGGAGCTCGACGCCCTCGCCCTGGTCCCCGGGGTTCCCGCCGCAGGACTCCCCCAGCAGGAAGGTCCCCGATGACCGAACCGCACGTCACCGACGATCGCAACGGGCCTGATCCGTCCCGGGCCGACGCCATGGCCCGCGTGGTCGAGCGGGGCCGACAGCTCCGCCGGGCCCGCCGCGGCACCGCCATCGCCGCCGTGACCATGGCCGCCCTCGTCGTCCTCGCCGGCGTCGCCGTGGTGAAGAAGGGCGACGACAACTCCGTCTCGGTGGCGGCGGTTGGAGGCACCACACTGCCGATCCCGTCCACCAGCGGCACGACCGTGGCCGCACCGGGCTCGACCGAGGCGACATGCGTCCCCGACCGGGCCGGCGGCTGCACCGTCACGACCACGGGGACGGCCCCGTCCGACGGCGACGGACCACCGACCACCACACCCGACCCGGCGACGACGACCGGACCGACACCCACGCCGGTCCCGACGACGGTGACCACGACCAGCCGCGCCACGACGACCACCGTGCCCCGATCGAGCACGTCGAGCTCCACCACCACCACCACCACGGCGCCGGTGCTCCCGAGGGCGACGGCCGACCCGGCGACGGGTCCGGGCACCGGGTACGGCCACCTCACCGCCATCCGGGTGGCCCGCCAGACCGGCTACGACCGCGTGGTCTTCGAGTTCTCCGGCGACATCCCCGGCTACGACATCCGCTACGTCGACCCGCCCGTGGTCATGGACGGCTCGGGCGCCCCGGTGAGCGTGACTGGCGACGCCTTCCTGCTGGCGCGCTTCTCCCCCGCCTCGGGCTACGACATGGACGCCGGCGCCCCGACCTACACCGGGCCCGACCACGTCGCCGGGACCGGAGCGACCGTCGACCAGCTCGCCGCCGCCGGCGACTTCGAGGCCGTCCTGCGGTGGGCCATCGGCGTGCGATCGGGCCCCCACCGGTTCACCGTGAGCACCCTCCCGGCGCCCAGCCGCATCGTCATCGACATCGCCGACGCCTGACCCTCGGGTCCGGCGGCTCGACCGATCGCCATCGACCCTCGACGGTCCCTTGGGTGCGCAAGGGCGCGCATAGCGCACCCTTGCGCACCCAAGGATCCCGGGTCAGCGCTTGCGGCGGGGCCGTGGGGCCTGGGCCGGCGGGGCGCCGCGGCGCTCGGCCCGCTGCCGGGCCGCCTTCTTGCGGATCTGGCGGCCGTCGCTGACCACCATCGGCTCGCGCAGCTCGGCCGCCAGGGTCGCGGCCTCGCGGGCCGGCACCTTGTAGACGGACTTCGCCCCGCCCGTCGCCGCCGGCGTCGACCCCGCCGACCGGCCCAATCCGGCCGGCACGGCGACCGCCGGCTCCCCTTGCGGCCCGTGTTCGTCCTTCGACCAGATCCGCAGCGACGGGTGCAGCACGGTGTAGAGCAGCAGGGCCAGCCCCCCCAGCCCGAGCGGCACGACGCCGTCGCCCCGTCCGGTGTAGACGGGCACGAGCACGAAGGCCGACAGCAGGGCCGTCCACGCCCAGAGGATGAACACCGTGCGGCGGTGCC
The DNA here is from genome assembly GCA_029782025.1 of Actinomycetes bacterium. Taxonomy (GTDB): domain Bacteria; phylum Actinomycetota; class Acidimicrobiia; order Acidimicrobiales; family Acidimicrobilacustridaceae; genus JAKOVR01. The sequence continues at coordinate 1,860 of JAKOVR010000096.1, forward strand.
CATGGCCGAGCCGGATCAGCCGGTTGTGGAGGTGGCCGAGATCGCGCGTGGCCGGCGAGGTGCGCTTGGCCGTGCGCCGCACGATGGCGAACGCGGTGTCGAAGATGGGCACGCCGAGGACGAGGAGGGGGATCACCAGCGGGGCGTAGAAGAAGAACGACTGCCCGGTGAAGGCCTGGTCGACCCGGCCGCCGACCACCATCGTGGACGATCCCATGAGCACGCCGAGCATCAGGGCGCCGCCGTCGCCCATGAAGATCTTGGCCGGGTGCACGTTCCAGGGCAGGAAGCCCAGGCACATGCCGACCACCAGCAGGGCGATCAGCGGCCCGATGTTGGTGGCTGACAGGAAGCCCTGGTCGCTCAGCTTCATCGTGTAGAGGAAGAACACCGTGGCCGCGATGCCCACGATGCCGGCCGCCAGCCCGTCGAGCCCGTCGATGAAGTTGATGGCGTGGCACATCGCCACCACCCACACGACGCTCAGCAGGTAGGACCAGTCGGAGGTGAGCTGGACGAGGCCGGCGAAGGGCACCCGCAGGACGAACATGCTCACGCCGAAGAGCACGAGGACGCTGGCGGCCAGCACCGAGCCCGCCATCTTGGCCGGGGCCGACACGTCCTTCAGGTCGTCGATGTGGCCGATCACCACGATGACCGTGGCCGCGGCCAGCACCCCCACCGGCTCGGACGATCGGAACAGGTCGGCGAAGGTGCCGAGCCGCCAGGCCGTGAACAGCCCGGCCGCGAACCCGGCGTACATGGCCACGCCCCCGAGGACGGCCGTGGTCTTCTCGTGCACACGGTCCGCGTCGGGCACCTGGACGGCCCCGGACCGCAGGGCCAGCCAGCGGACGAGCGGCGTGAGCGCGAACGTCGTGACGACGCTGACCGCCAGCACGACGGCATAGGAAGTGGCCCGGGACACCGGTACCGGATGGTAGCCGCGGTGGCTCCCCCGCCCTGTTCGGCTACCCTCGGCAGAGCGCACTGGGCAGGTGCGCTCACGATGGAGGTTCCGGAGATGGGACTGTTCAGCAAGAAGCGACAGGAGTCGCTCGATCTCGGGTTGGGTTCGATCGAGGCGGAGATCGCCGTCGCCGAGCGGGTCCTGCTCAACTACCCGCCCGGGCACCGGCTGCGCCCGGGCGAGCGGTGCCTGTGCCCCGAGTGCGGTGAGCTCGGCTTCGTCACGATGGGCAACCGCACCAGCAAGAGCACCGTCCACACCTGCGCGTCCTGCCACGCCCGGTGGGAGCTCACCGAGCGGGCGCTCGACGCCCTGGCCCAGCGGGAGGCGGAGAGCACGACCGCCCTCCTCGCCGCCGCGGCCGGGAAGAACGGCGGCAAGCCGCTCCAGGTGCTCCTCGTCGAGGACGACCCGGCCGACGCCGCACTGGTGCAGGCCATCCTGGCCCCGGCCATCCCCGACGCTGTGCAGCTCGTCACCGTCGACACCCGGCACGAGGCCGACGAGATGGCCCACCTCGGCTTCGACGTGATCCTCCTCGACCTCAACCTCTCGGACTCCCGGGGGGTGGCCACGGCCGAGCGGTTCACCGCCGCCCACCCCGAGGCCCACGTGTGCGTCTGCACGGGCGACGAGTCGCTGGCCGGCCACACCAACGTCCTCGGTCTGCCGGTGCTCCACAAGGACCGGCTCGTCGAGCTGATCGACCGCCGCCATCAGGGCACGGCCGAGCTCCTGACGGTGCTCCACGACACCGCCGTCTGAGCCCCACCCCGCTCCTCGCCGGTCCACCGGCCTCGTTCCTGTGGGGGGGGATTGTTGGCGAACGCGGACAAATCGCACCCAC
>JAKOVR010000097.1 GCA_029782025.1 Actinomycetes bacterium
AGGAACAGGAGACCATCGGCCCCGGCCTCGACCGTCGCCGCCTGCTCCAGCAGGGCGGGCACGTCGGTGCCGAGGCGGGCGGCCAGCCAGTCGAGGCACTCGCCGACCGTCTCGCTCTCCCCCACCATGGCGAACTGCTCGGGATGGGCGGCCGCGAGCGAGTAGATCCCCCGGGTGCCGATGTCGCGGGGACGGTCCACCGTCGTGCACAGCCACCCGGAGGTGGCAAGGCAGAGGTGGGCGTCACCGGGGTGGACGCATCCGGCTCCGACCTGGGCGGCCGGCACGTCACCCATCCCCGCGATGACGGGGGTGCCCACCCGCAGCCCCAGGTCCGCGGCCGCGTCGGCGGTGAGGCCCCCCACCACCTCGGCGCACGGCACCAGGCGGGGCAGCTTCCGTCGCGGGGCGCCGATGGCGGTGACGAGGAGCGGATCCCAGCGCCGACGCTTGCGGTCGAGCAAGCCGGTGCCGGCACCGGCGGTGTGGTCCGCCACCACCGCGCCGGTCGCCCGCTGGACCAGGTAGCCGGTGGCGTCGCAGAAGGCGGCGATCCGCGCGAACGCCGCCGGCTCGTTGCGCTTGATCCAGGCCATCTTGCAGACGATGTCCTTGCCCGACGGAACGGCCCCGGCCACCAGCCGGACCACGCCGGGCCCGCCGAACCGGCGCACCAGCCGCGCCGCCTCGGCGTCGGCCCGACTGTCCATCCAGCTGATGGCGCCGAGCACCGGGGTGCCGGCGGCGTCGAGCGGCACCATCGTGAGCATCTGGCCCGCGAAGCCGATCCCGGCCACGCGGGAGGCCGGGACGTCGGCCTGGGCCAGCACCTCGCGCGTGGTGCGGGCGACGGCCGCCCAGTAATCGTCGGGGTCCTGTTCGGCCCAGCCCGGCCGGGGGTGAGCGAGCCCGTACTCGGCGAAGGCCGTGGCGAGGACCGTGCCGTCGAGGTCGACGAGGACAGCCTTGTCGCCCCCGGTCCCGAGGTCGTGACCGAGGAACAGCGGTGCGGTCACAGGGCCAGGGGGAGCTCGTCGACCGACCCGTCGGCGTGGTGCACGGCGATGTGGATGGGGACGCCGCCGTCACCGTCGCCGCCGCCGATGCCCAGCTTCGGCACCACCTCGCCGGCCAGCGAGAGCATGAGCGTGGGGTCGATGCAGGCCTCGGGCGGGTGCACACCCGGCCCGGCGGCGTCGACCTGGCCCCGCAGGAGCATGAGCCCGGCCAGGCCGGCGGGGACACCGGTCCCCTCCCCCGCGCCGCCCGAGGTCGACGACAGCGAGAACACGATGGTGGTGGGCTCGCCGTCCTTGGCCCCGGCCACGACGATCTTCAGGCAGCCGGCGGCGGAGGTGACCCCGGCCTCGGCCAGCAGCCGGGCCCGCTCGTGGAGGATGTGGGCCACGGTGAACTCGATCGGCGCCACGGCCTGCCCGCCGACGTCGATGGGCTCGGTGCCCACCAGGCCGAGCCGCACCATGTCCATGGTGAGCCCGAAGTAGGTCAGGGGGAACACCACGCCGAGGTTGGTGGCCCGGCGCAGCCCGGGGAGGTGGCGGGGCAGGGTGATCGTCTCGGGGTGGGGGTACGGGTACACCGGGTAGGTCCCGACGTTGCGGAACTCGGTGTCGACGACGAACTCCTCGCCGCTCGGCTCCAGCATCCGCACCATGCGCTGCACGCCGTCGACGAACACGGGCACGTCGTTGGTCATGGCGTGGATGCGGTGCTTGATGACCGCCCCGCCCTCCTCGGGCTCGCCCCCGTGGATGTGCATGATGTCGACGCTCTCGACGGCGTCGAGCAGGTGGTCGGCCGCGAACCGGGTGAGCACGTTGGCCAGCCCGGGCGAGTTGCCCATGCCGAGCACGGCGGTGGTGCCGGCGTCGCGGGCCCGGCCGTCGAGGTCGAGCATGGCGACCGTGGCGTCGAGGTCGTCGCACACGTCGACGTAGCGGGGGACGCCGGCGGCCACGACCGCCTCGAGGATGGGTGGGCCGAACCGGTAGAACGGCCCGACGCAGTTGACCACCAGGTCGGCGCCGGCGACGACCGCACCGATCGACGCCGGGTCGGTGGCGTCGACGGCGGTGGAGCGGGCGCTGGCCACCCCCAGACCGCCCGCGAGCGCACCGGCGGCGTCGGCCCGGAGGTCGGCCACCACCAAGTCGGCGATCTCGCCCCCCGGCCCGGCGGCGAGGGCCAGCGTGCGGGCCGCCCACGTCCCGATGCCGCCACAGCCCAGCAGGACAGCGCGCGCTCCCGTCATGTCGCTCCTTCGATCGGCCGTCGGTGGACGGACACGGCGTAGTCGGCCCCGGCGTCGTACGGGGCCTGGTCCCAGGTCGACCACCGGTCGACCAGCGCCAGGCCCGCCGCGGCGGTGTCGGCATCGTAGGTCCGCAGGTCGTACCCCCGCCCCAGCGAGAACCCGGCCACCAGGCGCCCCCCGGCGCCGAGGTGCCGGGCGCAGGCGGCCACGAGCGCACCCTGCGTGCCGGGCGGGGTGAAGAGCGGGACGTTGCCGGCCAGCAGGACGAGGTCGAACTGGCGACCCAGATCGAGCGAGCACAGGTCGGCCTCGATCCAGGGCAGCTCCGGGGCCAAGCCCCGGGCCGTGGCCAGCATGGAGGCGTCGACGTCCACGCCCACGACCTCGATGCCCCGCCGGGCCAACTCGATGGCCACCCGGCCCGTGCCGCACCCGGCGTCGAGCACCGTGCCCGGCGACCACCGGCAGACGAGGTCGGCCTCACCGTGCAGGTCGACGCCCTCGGCGGCGAGGCGGTCGAACCGGGCCTGGTACGAGGCGCCGTCCCACGAGGTGCTCCCGGTTGCCATCCGGGCATGGTGGCCGCGGCGCGATGGCGGAGGCAACCCGCCCCCGGGGGTATCGTGTCCGGACAACCGATCGCCGCACCACCTGCGGGAGAGCCCACCCGTCCGTTCCGTCGGCGGGCGGCGCCGAAGGAGCAAGGACCCCCGGAATCTCTCAGGCCCCAGTACCGCAGGTGCAGGCACCGCTGGAGAGCAGCGGGGCAACGGGGCCCCGCTCACCGACGGGGAAAGCCGGCTGCGGCCGGTGAAACTCTCAGGTCCCACGACAGCGAGGGGAAGCGCCGCCCGACCGGGCGGTGCACCACGCCGGCCGCGTCGCGCCGCCACCACCTCGAAGGACCTCCCATGCCCCAGCCCCTCCCGAGCCAGGCCAGCCTCGACGACCTCGTCGACCACGGCGAGTTCATCCCCCGGCACATCGGCCCGGGCGCCGAGGACCAGCAGCACATGCTCGCGGCGCTGGGGCTCGACTCGCTCGAGGCCCTGGTCGACGCGGTGGTGCCGAGCTCGATCCGCTGGGACAAGCCCCTCGAGCTGCCGTCGGCCGTCACCGAACGGGAGGCCCTCGACGCGCTGCGGGCCCTGGCCACCCGCAACACCGTCGCCACCTCGCTCATCGGCACCGGCTACAGCGACACGATCACCCCGCCGGTGATTCTGCGCAACGTGCTCGAGAACCCGGGCTGGTACACGGCCTACACCCCGTACCAGCCCGAGATCTCCCAGGGCCGGCTCGAGACCCTCCTCAACTTCCAGACGATGGTCTGCGACCTCACCGGCATGGAGCTGTCCAACGCCTCGCTCCTCGACGAGGCCACCGCGGCGGCCGAGGCGATGGCCATGCTCCACCGGCTCAACCCCAAGGGCGGCACCACCTTCTTCGTCGACGCCGACTGCCACCCCCAGACCCTCGCCGTCGTGCGCACCCGGGCCCTGCCGCTCGGCATCGAGGTCGCCGTCGGCGACCGGGCCGCGGCCGTGGTCGGCGACGGCGTGTTCGGCGCCCTCCTCCAGTACCCGGGGTCGTCGGGCGAGCTCCACGACGACGAGGCCCTGATCGCCGCCCTCCACGAGCAGGGCACCCTCGTCGTCGTCGCCGCCGACATCCTGGCCCTCACCCTCCTGCGCCCCCCCGGGGAGATCGGGGCCGACGTCGTCGTGGGTTCCACCCAGCGCTTCGGCGTCCCCCTCGGGTTCGGTGGACCCCATGCCGGGTACATGGCGTGCAAGGACGCCCACAAGCGCAACCTCCCCGGCCGTCTCGTCGGGGTGTCGGTCGACACCAAGGGCCGCAAGGCCTACCGGCTCACCCTGGCCACCCGCGAGCAGCACATCCGGCGTGAGAAGGCCACGAGCAACATCTGCACGGCCCAGGTCCTCCTCGCCAACATCGCCGGCCTCTACGCCGCGTACCACGGCCCCGCCGGGCTCCGCCGCATCGCCACCCGGGTGCACCGGCTCACCACGATCCTCGCCGCCGGGCTCACCGCCGGCGGGGTCGAGGTGGTCAACGGGAGCTGGTTCGACACCCTCACCGTCCGGGTGCCCGGCCGTGCCGCCGCCATCGCCGAGGCCGCCGCCGCCGACGGCCTGCTCCTGCGGCGCGTCGACGACGACACGCTGGGCCTCTCGCTCGACGAGACGACCACCGGCGCCGTGGTCGAGGCGGTCTGGTCGGCCTTCGGCGTCACCGCCTCCGTCGAGGACCTCGACCTCGCCGTGGGCTCGGCCATCCCCGAGCCCCTCGCCCGCACCTCGGACTTCCTCACCCATCCGGTGTTCAACCGCTACCACGCCGAGACCGAGATGCTCCGGTACCTGCGCCTGCTCATGGACCGCGACATCGCCCTCGACCGGGCCATGATCCCGCTCGGCTCGTGCACCATGAAGCTCAACGCCACCTCCGAGATGATCCCGGTCACCTGGCCCGAGTTCGGCCGGCTCCACCCGTTCGCGCCCGCCTCCCACACCGAGGGCTACGCCGCGCTCATCGGGCAGCTCGAGGCCATGCTGGTGGAGATCACCGGGTACGACGCCGTGTCGGTGCAGCCCAACGCCGGGTCCCAGGGCGAGTACGCCGGGCTGCTCGCCATCCAGGGCTACCACCAGGCCCGCGGCGACCACCATCGCACCATCTGCCTCATCCCGGCCTCCGCCCACGGCACCAACCCGGCGTCGGCGGCGATGGTCGGGCTCACCGTGGTCGTGGTCGCGTGCGACGACCAGGGCAACGTCGACCTGGCCGACCTCGACGCCAAGCTGGCCGAGCACGGCGACCGGGTCAGCTGCCTCATGGTCACCTACCCGTCGACCCACGGCGTGTTCGAGGCCGCGATCACCGACATCTGCGCCAAGGTCCACGCCGTGGGCGGGCAGGTCTACCTCGACGGCGCCAACTTCAACGCCCTGGTCGGCGTGGCCAAGCCCGGCCAGTTCGGCGCCGACGTGAGCCACCTCAACCTCCACAAGACCTTCTGCATCCCCCACGGCGGCGGCGGCCCCGGGGTGGGCCCCATCGGGGTGAAGGCCCACCTCGCCCCCTACCTGCCCAGCCATCCGGTGGTGGCCGGCGCCGGCCCCGACACCGGACCCGGCGCCGTGTCGGCCGCCCCGTGGGGGTCGGCCAGCATCCTGCCCATCTCGTGGATGTACATCACGATGATGGGCCGGGAGGGGCTCCGGCAGGCCACCCAGGTCGCCATCCTCACCGCCAACTACATCGCCCGGCGCCTCGCCCCCCACTACCCCGTGCTCTACACCGGCCAGAACGGCATGGTCGCCCACGAGTGCATCGTCGACCTGCGGCCCATCACCGCCTCGTCGGGGGTGAGCGTCGACGACGTGGCCAAGCGGCTCATCGACTACGGGTTCCACGCCCCGACCATGTCGTTCCCGGTGGCCGGGACGTTGATGATCGAGGCGACCGAGAGCGAGAGCCTGGCCGAGGTCGACCGCTTCTGCGACGCCATGATCGCCATCCGCGAGGAGATCCGCCAGGTCGAGGCCGGGGCGTGGCCGGCCGACGACAACCCACTGCACAACGCGCCCCACACGGCCGAGGACGTCACCGCCGACACCTGGGACCACCCCTACGGCCGCGAGCTGGCCGCCTACCCGACGGCGTCGCTGCGGCGGGCCAAGTACTGGCCGCCGGTGAGCCGCATCGACAACGCCTTCGGCGACCGCAACGTCGTGTGCGCCTGCCCCCCGATCGAGGCCTACGCCGACTGATCCGGCCGGCGGGACCGCCGACTAGCCCTTCTTCTTCTCCACGAACGGCGTCGTGACGATCATGGCGTCGAGCATGGTGCCCCGCGCGTCGATCTGCACCGGGGTGCCGATCTCCACGTCGGGGGCGACCAGCGCGAGTGCGATCCCGTGCCCGAGCCCCGGCGAGAAGTTGCCGCTGGTGACCACGCCGACCTCGACGCCGTCACGGAGCACGACCTGCTCGGCCCGGGGCGGGCGACGCCCTTCCACGGCCAGGCCCCGTAGCACCCGGGCTGGGCCCGCGGCCTTCTCGGCCGCCAGCGCGTCCTTGCCGCGGAAGGGGGTGTCCCACGCCACCACCCACTCCAGCCCGGCCTGGAGCGAGCTGATGCCGGGGCCCAGCTCGTGGCCGTGCAGCGGGAGGGCGGCCTCGAGCCGCAGCGTGTCGCGGGCGCCGAGGCCGGCCGGCTCGAACCCGGCGGCGAGCAGCGCCTCCCAGAAGGGCTCGGCCACGGCGTTGGGCACGGCGCACTCCACGCCGTCCTCTCCCGTGTAGCCGGTGCCGGCCACCACGCACGCCACGCCCTCGTACTCGAAGGTGCCGACCCGGAACCGCCCGATGGCCGCGGCGGCCGGGCTCACCGCCGCCAGCCGCGAGCGGGCGTCGGGCCCCTGGCAGGCGATCACGGCGCGGGTGGCGGTGACGTCCTCGCCCGCGCCCAGCGCCTCGGTGACCCGCGAGGTGTTGGAGGCGTTGGGCATGACGTCGAACAGGTCGGGCTCCCGCCACCACACGATGATGTCGTCGAGCACGGAGCCGTCGTGGTCCGACAGCAGGTGGGTGTACTGGGCCCGTCCGGGGCCGATCTTCCCGAGGTCGTTGGTGAGCACCGACTGCAGGAGCTCCTGGGCGTGCGGGCCGGCCACACGCACCGTGCCGAGGTGGCTCACGTCGAACACCACCGCCCGCTCCCGGCAGGCGGCGTGCTCGGCCAGCGTCCCCGCCGGGTAGCTCAGCGGCATCTCCCAGCCCCCGAAGGGCACCATCTTGGCCCCCAGGCGTCGGTGGGCCGCGTCGAGGGGTGAGTGCCGGAGGGGCCCGTCGTCGTGAGGATCGCTGGTCATGGCCGGGAATCTACCGGGCCGCGTCGGGGCGCTCGTCCTCGGCGTCCTCGGCGCCCTCGCCGCCCGCCTCCGGTGAGCGCCACCACCGCACCCCGACGACCACGCCCACCCCGAGCAGGGCCACCAGGCCCACCCACACCACCCCGTCGACGAGGCGCTGGCCCGTCGTCGGCTCGCAGCGGCCGGTGGCCGACGGGCCGCCCGCCGTCGCCGCTCCCGCACCGGAGCGCACGGGCGCGCCCTCGAAGCAGGGCGCCGTGGCCGGATCGCCCCCCTCGGCCACGGTCTGGGCGAGGGCCGCCGCACCCCCGACGGCGACGAGGCCGGCGCCGGACAACCCCAGGGCCAGGACGGTCGCCAGCAGCCACCGGCGCGCCGTCATCCGCCCGGCCCCTGGTAGCCCGGGCCCTCCGGCCGCGGCGCCAGCGGGGCGACCGCGGCCAGGCGCTGCACGTGGGACATGGCCACCTCTACGTCGGCCCGGTCGGCCCCCCACCCCACGAGCAGGTCGGCGGTGAGGAGCGAGGCCAGGTGGGGGGCGCGGAACAGGTGCCGGTCCATCACCGCCAGGTGCTCGAGCACGAGCACGCCGTTGAGCGCGGCGATCCACTGCAGAGCCCGCTCCAGGTTGTCGTGGGGCTCGATCAGCTCCAGCTCGGTGGCCCGGTCGAGCAGGGCGCGGGGCTGCTCGAGGAGCCGGTGCACCACCGGCAGGGCGGCCCGCACCTCCTCGCGCGACGGAGCCGGGACCCGCTCCGACAGCAGGGCCCGCTGCAGGTCGAACTCGTCGGCCAGCACCACCGACGCCGCGGCCCAGAACCCGCCGAAGGCGCACAGTGGCACCAGCGCGGCCAACCCGTCGTCGAGGTCCTCCCGCTCCAGGAAGTCCATCCACACGGGCTGGGCGTTGGCATAGCTCGCCCGGAGCGTGTCCACGGCGTGGGCCTGCAGCGCGGCGACGAGCGCCAGCTTCGACGGGAAGTAGTTGTAGATGGTGCCGACGGCGCTGTCGCACTCGTCGGCCACCGCCTTGATCGTGACGCCGGCCAGGCCGTCGCGCTCGATGATGCGGGTGGCGGCGGCCAGGAACTGCGCCCGCTTCTGGGCCCGCCCCCGGGCCCGGCGTTGATCCGGGACGCTCTGCAGATGAACCACGTTCATAGTATGAACCACGTTCATATCGAGGCGGCGGATGGTCCGATGGGGCCCACCCTCACCGCTCCCCCGCGCCTCGGATCAGGCGAAGGAACGGCCCACCGCGCCGGCGGTGCGGCCCTGGTCCGGGCGGCCGTACTTCGCGGCCAGGGCGGCGACGTGGCGCTGGTACACCACCGAGATCGACACCTCCGGGTGCAGCGCCCGCAGGAGGCGGACCTTGCGGTTCTTCTTGGTGACGAGGCGCTGGCGCTGGGTCGTGACCTCGACGAAGCGGTCGAAGGCCGGCAGGTAGAAGTCCGGGGTGAACGCGTGCACCGGCCGCCCGGCCCGGTCGCGTTCGAGCACGAAGGTCACCGGCTCGTACTCCCAGGCGATCCCGTAGAAGTCGAGCAACCGGGCGAACTCCCGCTCGGATCCGTGGGCGAAGTCGACCCGCTCATGGGGGAACACGAAGCTGGCGGCCGGGTGGTTGCGCCGCCGCTCGTCGCCGTCGGGAGGGGCGCTAGCCGCCAACCGCGTCCCTGCCCTCGACCGGCGGCACGGCACCGGTGGGCCGCAGCTCCACGATGCGGGCGTCGAGCTCGTCCTTCACGCCGGCCATCGGCAGGATGTTCAGCACGCCCTGGCCCTTCTTCACGAGATCGATGAGCTCCTCGTCGCGGCGGATGAGGACGGTACGGGTGCCCTGGATGACCAGGTTGGCGCTGGTGACGTCCTCGCCGAGATTGTCGCGCAGGTAGCTGAACACCTCGCGCACCGTCTCCAGGCGGATGCCGGCGTCGAGCAGGCTCTTCACCGCCCGCAGCTCGAGCAGGTCACGGTAGCTGTACCGCCGGCGCGACCCGCTCCCGGCGGCGTCGACCAGCGAGGGGCGCACGAGGTCGGTGCGGGCCCAGTAGTCGAGCTGGCGGTAGGTGATGCCGACGATCTCGGCGGCACGGTTGCCGCTGTAGCCGGGTTCGGCGGGGGTGGGGACCAGGTTCATGGCGTGCTCCTCGGCAGCGTTCCGGCCTCACCCTCGACTCGAGGTCGAGACTTCGTGGTGGGTCGAGGGGGCGCGGCGACAGACGGCGGATGGTGGGAGGGAACAGCGACACTGCGGAGACGGCGGAGGGGCACGAGCGACACACTCCCCCGGTGCGGCAATCACAGGCGAGGAATTACGCCCATGTGAGCAGTCAAGGCAGGGTACCCGGATTCACCCTCGAGGTCAACGGTCGATGGAGGGTGCCCACGCCCGGACCGGCCCGGACCAGCCCGGTCGGGCCGTGGCGGACCGGTCAGGACTCGAAGTCCTCGGGGTTGACCGATTCGATGAACTGGCGGAACTCGTCGAGCACGTCCTCGCTCGGCTCGTGGTCGTCGTCCTCGTCGTCGACCTCGACCCCGGCCTCGTCGAGCACCTCGGGTGCGCACCGGACCGGGACGTCCATGCGCACGGCGAGAGCGATGGCGTCGGAGGGCCGGCCCGACACCACGTGGAGGTCGGCGCCGGAACGGAGGTGCAGCTCGGCGAAGAACACCCCGTCGACGAGGGAGGTGATGCGGATCTCCTCCAACACCACGCCGAGGGTGGTGAGCACGTCCTTCATGAGGTCGTGGGTCATCGGCCGGGGGGTGCTCCGCCCCTCGATGGCCAGCTGGATGGCCACCGACTCGGGCTGGCCGATGAAGATCGGGAGGTGGCGCCGGCGCCCCTCCCGCTCGCGCAGCAGCACGACGGGCACGCTTCCCGCCAACTCGGGCCGGATGCCCACGATGTCCATGTCGTGCATCACGCGAACCCTACCGGTTCGATCCGTGGAACTGGGCCACGTAGGCCAGCGGATCGGCGTCGAGGACCGAGGGGTCGGCCACGGCCAGGCAGTCGAGGTTCCGGTACGGCGTGCCCTCCCCCAGCCCGTACCCGATCACGAACCCGTCGGGGGCCTCCAGCCCGACGAAGCGCAGCGGTGCCGGCACGATCCGCCGGGCCGGCCGGTCGAGGAGCGCACAGGCCAGGACGGCGCGGGGCCCTCGGCGGGCCAGTCGGTCGAGCAGGAAGGCGGTGGAGAGCCCGGTGTCGACGATGTCCTGCACCACCACGACGTCGCGGTCGACGAGGTCCAATTCCGTGTCCTTCGCCAGCCGGGCCCGGCCCGCGCCCGGGCCGGGGGTGGTCAGCGCGACGAGGTCGACCTCGACCGGGATGGGCAGCCGGCGGGCCAGGTCGGCGAGGAACACCACAGCCCCGGGCAGGACGCCGAGGAGCGTGGCCCCGTCCGGGAGGGCGGACGCCACCTCCGCGGCCACGCGATCGACGACCGCCAGCAGGTCCTGGCGCGTCGCCAGGACGGGGGCCTCGGCCACGGCCACGTCCGCCTAGGCGCGCTGGACGAGGTGCTTCAGCGAGGCGCGGAGCATCGCGTGCCGGAGGGCATCGCCTCCGCTGGCCAGGTGACGCAGCGCGTCGAGCGCGTCCTGGCGGGCCTGCGGGCTCCGCTGCCGGAGCACCGGCTCGATCAGCTGCTCGTAGAACGCCGCCTCCCGTTCGGCCGCCAGCTTGAACATCCGCAGGTGGCGGACCTCCACGCCGTGGTCGAGCATGGCCGCCGCGACCCGGGCGACGATGAGCGCCTCTTCGTCGTACCGCGTGGCCGTGCCGTACTGCTCGCCGGTCACGAGGCCGAAGCGCTCGAGCTCGCCGATCTGCCGGGCGGTGAGCCCGGTGGCCCGGGCCAATTCGTCGACGCTGAGGCTGAGGGCGGTCTCGCTGGCCGAGAAGATGGCATCGACGCTCGAGGCCGGTGGGGTGGGGGCCGGTCGCGCCGGGGCCGCCGGCGCCTCGACCAGGCCGGCCGCAGGGGCCACCGGTTCCGGCGCGGCGGGGGCCGGGACGAGCGCCGCCGGTTCCGCCGGGGCCGGCTCGTCGGCGGCCGGCGGATCGCTCGGCTCGCGCACGACCTGCAACGGCACCGGCATCCCGTGGAGCGTGATGTCGCCGTCGAGCGCCGGATCGGCCACGGCCGGCGACCCGGCGTCGGGCTCGCTGTCGCCCGGCTCCTCGAGGGTGCCGGCGGCCAGCCGATCCTTGATCACCTTCAGCGGGAGGAAGTGCTCGCGCTGCTGCCGCAGGATCCACCGGAGCCGGGCGATGTCGCTGTCGTAGAACTTCCGGTACCCCGACGGCGTGCGCTCCGGGTCGAGCAGGCCCTGGCTCTCGAGGAAGCGGATCTTGGAGATCGTGATGTCGGGGAAGTCGTCCTGCAGCAGGTTGAGCACCTCGCCGATCGACAGGTGTCCTCGGTCGCTCATGGCCCGGCTGCTCATTCGGCCGACGCTGCCGCGAAGAACACGAGCTTGAACTTCCCGATCTGGACCTCGTCGCCATTCTCGAGGGTGTGCTCGTCGACGCGCTCGCGGTTGACGTAGGTGCCGTTGAGCGACCCCGCGTCGCGCACGACGTACCCACCACCCTGGTGCTCGATCTCGGCGTGGCGCCGGGACACGGTGACGTCGTCGAGGAAGATCTCGCTGTCGGGGTGACGCCCCGCCCGGGTGATCTTGGTGGCGAGCGGGAACCGGCTCCCCGCCTTGGGGCCCCGTTTGACGACCAGCACCCCGGTGTCGGCCGGGATCTCGTCGATGTTGACGCTGAGGTCCTCGTCGACGGGATCGCTCGGGCTCACCGGGTGGAAGGTGATCGTGGTGTGCTCCTCGGACTGCGTCTCGAGCACTGCGCCGCACGACGAGCAGAAGTTGGAACCCGCCGGGTTCCGGTGCCCGCAGTTGTTGCAGTAGACGTCAGCCACGGCGAGATCCCGTCAGTCGGCGATGAGCGCCCGGTACCCGTCGGCGTCGAGGAGCTCGTCGACCGCCGCCGGGTCGGCCAGCTCGATCACGCAGATCCACCCCTCACCGTACGGGTCCTGGTTGAGCATCTGGGGGTTGTCGGCGAGGTCGCCGTTGACGTCGACCACCGTGCCGGCGACCGGGGCGTAGATGTCGGACACGGACTTGGTGGACTCGACCTCCCCCAGCTTGTCGTGGGCGGCCACCACCGTCCCGACGGCGGGCGGATCGACGTAGACCACGTCGCCGAGGGCATCCTGGGCGTAGTCGGTGATGCCGACCCGGATCCGGCCGTCGTCGAGGCGCGCCCACTCGTGGTCGGGGCTGTAGCGCAAGTCGTCGGGGACGTTCATGGCGAGGAAACTAGCCCATCAGGGCGGGCCGACGTTCACCGCACCATCTGGCGAATCCGGCGCACGTACTCCTGGGCGAGCTTCCGGGCGTCGCTGTCGGTGTCGGCCTCGGCCCAGACGTGGGTGATGGGCTCCTCCGGATCGGGCAGGGCGAGGGCCCAGCCGTTGTCATGGACCACCTTGACCCCGTCGACCAGGAGCACGTCGCGCCCCTTCGTGGTCTCCACCAGCATCCGCATGACCGTGCCGATCTGGTCCCACGGCGTGATCACGGTCTCGTGAGCGCGGTGGATGGCCGGCAGCCCGGCGACGACGTCGCTCAGCCGGCGGTCGTGGAAGGCCAGCAGGTCGAGGATCTTGACGAACGCGGCGGGGCCGTCGAAGGCGGGGAGGAACCCGGGGAGGATGTAGCTCCCGTCGAGGTTGGCCGCGAACCCGACCCCGGGGGTGGTGGACGCCTCCATCAGCGCCGGGTTCGACGCCTTGGTCACCAGGACCTCGTAGCCGAGCTTGCGCACCAGCTCGGCGGCACGGTCGCTGGCCGCGACCGGCAGCGCCACCTTGTCGCCGTGGAGCTTGCCCTCGAGGAGGGTGAGGAAGCCGAGGAGGGTCTGGTCGTGGGTGAGGATGTGGCCCTCGTCGTCGATCAGGATCAGCCGCTCACCGTCGGGGTCGATGACCCCGCCGAGATGCGAGCCCGACGTGCGCACGAGCTCGGCCACCTGTTGGGCGTGGTCCTCGAGGTCGCCGCGACGGAGCAGGCCGCCCGTCGACGCGAAGGGGTTCACGGCCAGCACCTCGAGACCGAGCTTGGCCAGAACGTTGGGCATGGCGAAGCTGGCCGACCCGTAGACGTAGTCGATCACCACCTTGAACTCGTGTTCCCGGATCCGATCGATGTCGACGGTCGACTCCAGCGCCGTGGCGTAGTGCTCCAAGGCCCGGGGGGCGAAGCCGATGTCCCCGATCTCGCCGGGGAACACCCGGCGGAAGTCGCCGCGGTTGAAGAGCCGCTCGATCTTGCGCTGCGTGTCCTCGGTGATGTCGAGCCCGTCGCTGTCGAAGAAGCGGATCAGGACCGACTGCGGGTCGCCGTGCACCAGGCGCACCGTGAGGCCTCCGGCCACGGCGGGCCGGCCCACGATGAACCGCGTGACCGGCACCGACGCCACCTCGAGGTCCTCGACGTTGACCCCCGTGGCGTTGAGGCCGGCCATCATCGACCGCTTCAGCATCCGGCCGGACCGGCTCGAGTCCCTCGACGTGATCACCGTGGACCCCGACTTGAGCATGCTCCCCCAGGCCATCGCCACCTTGGTGGCCAGCTCGGGCGTGATGTCGACGTTGGACAGGCCGACCACGCCGTCACGGCCGAACAGCTGGCGCGCCCCCCGCGACTCCCACACGATGGAGTCGTTGACGATGGCGCCGGCCTCGATCGTCTTGAACGGGTAGACGCTGATGCCCGACGACAGGAGCGCGTCCTCCCCGACGAACACCTCGTCGCCGAGGACGACCCCCTCCTCGGTGCGGACCGAGCGCCGGATGTCGCACGAGCGCCCCACGAGGGTGCCCCGCAGGCGCACCGATTCGCCCACGTAGGAGTTGTCGCTGATCACGACCCGCTCCAGGGAGGCATCGGCCCGCACGCGCACGTTGGTGCCCAGCACGGCATAAGGGCCGACGGTGGCCCCGCCCTCGATGCGGCAGTTCGGTCCGATGACGGCCGGCCCCTGGATCACCGCGTCCGGGCGCACGTTGGCGCCCTCCCCCAGCCACACGCCGTCGGTGACCTCGAACCCGTCGATGTCGACCTCGACCTTGCCGTCGAGGATGTCCTTGTGGGCCCGCAGGTAGGCCTCGAGCGTGCCCACGGCCTCCCAGTAGCCCTCGGCGATGGCGCCGTACAGCGGGCGCCCCTCGTCGAGCCGGGCCGGGCCGACCTCGTTGGAGAAGGCGACCGACCGATCCGGCGCGATGTAGTCGAAGATCTCCGGTTCGAGCACGAAGATGACCGTGTTGATCGTGTCGCTGAAGACCTGGCCCCAGGTCGGCTTCTCGAGGAACCGCTCGATCCGGCCGTCGTCGCGGGTGATCACGATGCCGAACTCCACCGGGTTCTCGACGTGGATGAGCCCGATGGTGGCCATGGCGCCGAGGTCGACGTGGCTGGCGATGATCTTGCCGAGGTCGACGTCGGTGAGCACGTCACCGG
>JAKOVR010000102.1 GCA_029782025.1 Actinomycetes bacterium
CTGGGTCCGGCGCTTCCGCCGGCTGATGCCCGCCTCGCTCGCCGCCCTCGCGCTGGTGGCCCTGTTCGGGCTGCTCGCCGCCAGCGACTTGCAGCGCAAGAACATCCAGGGCGACGTGCTCGGCGCCCTGGCCTACGTGGCCAACTGGCGCTTCGTCCTCTCCGGCCAGGGCTACAACGCCATCTTCTCCGGGGGCTCGCCCGTCCAGCACTTCTGGAGCCTGGCCATCGAGGAGCAGTTCTACTTCGTCTACCCGCTGCTGGCCTGGTTCCTCCTGCGCAAGCTGCGCCTCGGCGACGCGGCGTTCGCCGCCGTGCTCGCCGCCCTCGGGGCCGTCACCGTGGCCCTCCCCTTCGTCTTCCACTACGACCCGAACCGCATCTACTACGGGACCGACGCCCGCGCCCCCGAGCTGCTCGCCGGCGGGCTGCTCGCCGTGGCCCTCAACCAACGGCGGGTCACCCGGGAGCTCGCCACGAAGCGCTCGTTGCAGCTGGCCGGCGCCGGGGCCGGTGCCGCCGCCCTCGTCGCCTGCGGGTGGCTGTGGACCACCGCCCGCAACGACGCCGACCCCGGACAGCTCCTCTACAACGGCGGGCTCGCCGCCTATGCGCTGCTGTCGGCGCTCATCGTGCTGGCCGCCCTGCTGCCCGTCGGTCCCGTGCGCAGCGTGCTCGCCCTCCCGGTGCTGCGCTGGATCGGCCAGGTCAGCTACGGGATCTACGTGTACCACTGGCCGATCTTCCTCTGGATCGACACCACCTTCCCGGACCAGGCCATCGGGGTGCGCTTCGCCCTCAAGCTCGTGCCCACCGTCGCGCTGGCCGCCGTGTCGGCCGTCGTCCTCGAGCAGCCGATCCGCAAGGGCCGGGTGCCGGGGGGGCTCCGCGCCGCCGTCCTCGCGCCCGCCGCCGTCCTCGTCGTGGCCGGCCTCGCCGTGGCCGTCACCGTCACCGGCCCCGCCCCCGAGAACGACTTCGAGGCCCAGCAGCGCCAGCTCCAGCAGCAGCTCGAGGAGCGGTCCCGGAACCTGCCGCCCCCCTCGGCCCCGCCCGAGGGCAAGCCCCCGCGACCCCGGGTCGCCATGTTCGGCGACTCCACGGCACTGAAGACCGGGTTCGGGCTGAACAGCTTCTACATCAAGACCGACGCCGCCGACTTCGTGAGCGGGTCCACCAGCCTCGGCTGCAGCATCATGCGGGGCAACAAGCGCCGCACGGAGTTCGGCATCGGCGACAACGAGGACACCTGCAACCGGTGGGACGTCACCTGGAAGACGGCCCTCGACACCTACAAGCCGAACATCGCGGTCGTGCAGGTCGGCCCCTGGGAGGTGGTCGACCAGCAGCTCCCGGGCGACAAGCTCTGGCGGGTCATCGGCGACACGGCCGTCGACGAGGCCCTCCTCGCCAACATGGTGGGCATCACCGACATGTTCGCGGCCGGCGGGGCCGAGACGATGTGGGTGACGATGCCCACCATCGGCGCCGACCACACCGAGCCCAAGCTCCCGGGCAAGGGCAAGGACCCGCTGAAGGACCACGGCCAGAGCGCCGACCCCAAGCGCAAGGACCGCTTCAACGCCCTGCTGGCCGACCTGCACCGGCTCCGCCCCGACAAGACCCACATCATCGACCTGGGCGGGTGGCTGGCCAAGAGCGGCGACGACGCCCGGCTGCGGCCGGACGGCATCCACTTCGGCACCGACGAGGCCGAGGAGGCGTCGCGGCGCTTCCTCGGCCAGGCCATCATCGACGCCTTCAACGAGGACTGGGTGACCTACCACAAGGGGGCGCCCGCCGCGCCCACGGCCCAGCAGCCGGCACCGCTCCCCGGGTGCTGTGGGTGGGCGACTCGGTCGCCCTCGGCCTGGCGCTCGGGCTGGCCAGCTACAGCACCGACACCGGCGCCTTCCAGAGCGACTCCATCGCCGAGATCGGCTGCGGGATCGGCCGGGGCGGCAAGCGCATCCACCCGAGCGGCAAGGCCCAGGACGTCTGCGAGGACTGGTCGGTGAAGAAGTTCCCCGACGGCCTGGCCAAGGCCCGGCCCGACCTCGTGGTCGTGGCCGACGCGGTGTGGGACACCACCGACCGGCAGCTGGCGGGCGAGACCACCTGGCGCAAGCCCGGCGACCCGACCTACGACGCCTACCTGGCCAAGGAGTTCGGCGCCGCCGCCGACCTGCTCCACAGCAAGGGCGCCGTGGTGGCGTGGCTCACCTACCCGCACATCCAGGTGGGGAAGGCCGAGCCCGGCGTGATGGCCGACTACCCCGCCAACGAGCCGGCCCGGATCGAGCGGGTCAACCAGATCGTGCGCGAGGTCGCCCGCACCCGGCCCTGGATGGTGGTGATCGACCTGGCCCAGCGGGCATCGCAGTTCCCCGGCGGCGAGTTCGACGAGACGTACCGGCCCGACGGCGTCCACTTCACCACCTCCTCGGGGGAACGGCTCATCCGCGAGTGGCTCGGCCAGCAGCTGAAGGACGCCCTGCAGCAGGGACGGGGGGCCGGCGGGTCGGGCGGCGCGGGCTGATGCACGCGCAGGTGCTCGACTGGATCGGTCGGCGGGCCGAGCTCGTGCCGCCCGGGGCGGCGGTGCTCGAGATCGGCAGCCTCGACATCAACGGGTCGGTCCGACCGCTGTTCGCCCACGCCGGCCGCTACCACGGGGTGGACCTCGTCGCCGGCCCCGGCGTCGACGAGGTCGCCGACGCCGCCGACTGGGTGCCGCCTCGCCGGTACGGCGCCGTGCTGTGCGCCGAGGTGCTCGAGCACGCGCCCCGATGGGCCGACGTGGTGGCGACCATGTGGTCGGCGTGCGAGCCCGGGGGCTGGGTGCTCGTCACCTGCGCCACCGATCCCCGCCCGCCCCACTCGGCCGTCGACGGCCAGGAGGTCCGGGCGGGCGAGCACTACGCCAACGTCGCCGCCGACGATCTGCTGTCGGTGGTGCGCCGGCTCGGCGCCGAGCGCTGGGAGGTGGAGGTGGCCGCCGGCCGGGGTGACCTGTACCTCGCGGCCCAGCGCCCTACGGCGTCTTGATGGTGATCGAGGGGATCACGATGGTGGTCGACGACGAGGACGACACCGTGGACGGCGGCGGCTTGGTGGTGGTGGTCGACGGCGGCTTCGTGGTGGTGGTCGTTGACGACGTCGTGGTGCTCGAGCTCGATGTGGTGGAGCTCGACGAGGACGTGGTGGAGCTCGACGACGACGAGGTGGTCGAGCTCGACGAGGACGTGGTGGAGGAGCTCGAGGTGGTCGAGCTCGACGTGGTGGTCCCGCCCCCGGCGCCACTGTCGGAGCTGCGGACGGCGACGAACACCAGGGCGCCCACCAGCAGCACGATCACCACGACCAGGAAGGCGATGAGGCCGGTGTTGCTCCGGGCCGGCGGGTAGTACGGCTCCGCGTACCGGTCGCCGCCGTAGCCGGCCTGGCCGTAGGCCTGCTGGTCGTAGCCGGCCGCGCCGGCGGCACCGGCCGGGACCTCGTCGGCCCAGCCCGTGGGCATCCCGGCGCCGCCCCCTCCCATCCCGCCCACGTCGAGGCGCTGGGTGGGGTCGAAGTTGCCGCGGCTGGCGTCGGGATCGGACACGTGATCGAGCGTAGCGCCGCGCCCGTTCTAGGCTCGGCCACCGATGGCCCGCTTCGCCCCTCTTCTCGCCGCCTCCCTCCTCGCCGCCGCCGGCTGTGCCGCCAACCCCGGCGATGTCGGCACCGGCCCCTCCACCACCGGCGGGGCCGACGGCGGCCAGGTCGCGCCCACGGCGCCGGCGCCCAAGCGCACCGTGGCCGTGATCCCCGGCATGCCGCCGGTCATCGACCCCGACAACGTCTACAGCGAGATCCGGCCGGGCAACCTGAGCCCCGCGGTCAAGGACCACAAGTTCCTCGTGTACGTGCCCAACGAGCGGTCGGCGTCGGTCACGGTCATCGACCCCACGACCAAGAAGGTGGTCGACACCTACAAGACCGGGTCCATCCCCCAGCACGTCGTCCCCAGCTACGACCTCTCGACCTTGTACGCGCTCAACAACAGCGGCAACACCATCACGCCCTTCGATCCCGTCACCGGCAAGATGGGCAAGAGCATCAAGATCGACGACCCGTACAACCTCTACTTCACGCCCGACGGCTCCGCCGCCATGATCGTGGCCGAGGCCGAGCAGCGTCTCGACTACTTCGACCCGAAGACCTGGGAGCGCCGGTCCTCGACCAAGGTCGACTGCCCGGGCCTGAACCACGTCGACTACACGATCGACGGGCGCTCCTTCCTCGCCACCTGCGAGTTCGACGGGACGATGATCGTGGTCGACACCGTGGAGCGCAAGCAGGTGAAGAAGATCACCCTCGACCGCTCCCACATGGTCAAGGGCGGGGTCCGCAACAACCCGATGCCCCAGGACGTCAAGCTCGCGGCCGACGGTTCCCGCTTCTACGTGGCCGACATGATCAGCGATGGGCTCCACGTCATCGACGCCACCAGCTTCGAGGAGACCGGCTTCATCCCCACCGGCGTGGGCGCCCACGGCCTCTACCCGAGCCGGGACGGCAAGAAGCTCTACGTGATCAACCGCGGCGCCAACCGGTTCGACGTGCCCAAGGGCAAGGGCAGCGTGGCGGTGCTCGACTTCGCCACCCAGAAGGTCGAGGCCACCTGGGAGGTGCCGGGCGGCGGCAGCCCCGACATGGGGAACATCACGCCCGACGGCAAGGAGCTGTGGCTGGGTGGGCGCTACAGCGGCGAGGTCTACGTGTTCGACCTCGAGCGCGGCGCCTTCGTGACCCGCATCAAGGTGGGCGAGGGTCCTCACGGGCTCA
>JAKOVR010000134.1 GCA_029782025.1 Actinomycetes bacterium
ACCTCCGCCTCGGGGTTCCTCTCCCTCTACCAGAACGGCATCCCCGACCCCGGCACCTCGTCGATCAACTGGTTCACCGCCAACGAGATCGTGGCCAACACCACCTACACCGGCATCGACACCAGCGGCAACGCCATCGCCAAGGTCCCGGCCAACGCCAGCACCGACTTCTTCATCGACGTCGTGGGGTACTACGCATGAGCTCGATCCCGTCCGCCGCACCCGCCGGGTTCCCGCCGCTCGGGCTCGTCCCCGGCGTCCACTACCGGTGCTGGGGCTTCTACGACATGCTCCCCAACGACTGGGCGGCCGGCCGGGCCGTCAACATCGGCGGCTACGTCCAGGGAAGCGGCGGGGAGCTCCGCATCGATCTCGCCCTCGAGGCCGGCATCACCCTGGTCGAGGCGGCGTTCTCCGCCACCAACAGCACCGGGGCCACGGTCACCGGCGTGGTCGAACGAGTGCCGTACGGCGGGGGTGCCACCAACCAGGTGGGCGCCGTGTCGTTCCCCACCGGAAGCCCGGGGGTCGTCGACCTGCGCGGGACGTTGATCGCCAACGTGGTCGTCGGCGCGGGCGACGCCTACCTCGCCCGCATGGTCACGACCGGCACGAGCCAATGGCTGGGCTTCCGGCTCGGCTACATCCCCTTCGGGTTCGGCTATGTGCCGATCACGCCCGTTCGGGCGTACGACTCCCGGGCCGGCAACCCGCCCCTCGGGGTCACCAAGGGCCAGCTCTCCAACACCACCCGGGTCGTCAACCTGCTCAACGGGGTGAGCCTGCCCGCCGGGGTGAAGCCGGTCGGGCTGCTCGTCAACCTGGCCGTGGTCAACACCTCGGCCTCCGGGTTCCTCTCCCTCTACCAGAACGGCACCGCCGACCCCGGCACGTCGTCGATCAACTGGTACCGGGCCAACGAGATCGTGGCCAACACCACCTACACGGGCATCGACACCAACGGCAACGCCATCGCCAAGGTGCCGTTGAACGCCAGCACCGACTTCTTCATCGACGTCGTGGGCTACTACGCCTGACCCGGTCCCGGGCCGAGGGGTCCCCCACCGTGGCGCACCGGCGGCTCAGGCGTAGAAGAGCTGGGTGACGGCTTTGGTCTTGGCCTCGTCGGCGCCCTGGATGATCAGCAGGTAGAGGCAGCGATCGCCCTTCTTGCTCACCGAGTCGATGAAGGTGCCCGCCGACGACGCGTCGGCGCGGGCCACCGCTTCGTCGCCGACGCCGCTGAGCGGCTTCCGGTTGGCCACGGGGTCGGTCTTGAGCCCCTGGTACTCGGTGCAGGGGATGAACTCGGCGTGGGCGACGTTGACGGTGGCGCCCTTGTAGATGCAGCTCGGAAGGGTGTTCGAGGACCGGAACCGCTCGCCGGCGCTCATGGGCTTGGCGCTCGTCACGGTGACACCGAGCGCCGCAGCCACCTTGTCGCCCGGCACGGTGGCGCAGAGGTCGCCGCCCGACGACCCGGCCGCCGTCGTCGTACTGGAGGCACCACCCGAACCGGCGGTGGTGCTGGTGGCGGCCGAGCCGGAGCCCGAGGAGGAGGAACACCCGGCGAGGGCCAGCGCGAGCCCGGCCGCGGGAACCAGCGTGCGAAGCGTGACGTTGTGCATGCGCGCATTCTTGCCAATCGGCACCGACGGTTGCGACATCGTCGGACCGGAGGGGCCTCGCTGCGGTCCCGGTAGGGTGCAGCGCCCGCGTCGGCCCACCAGGGAGGGGTTCCGTTGACCGATCAGATCACCGTCGACGTCCTGCTCACGGCCGGCGAGCTCGACGCCGCCCTCCGCGCCGACGTCCGGGCCGGGCTCACCGCCGCCCCCAAGGAGCTGCCGCCGAAGTGGTTCTACGACGACCGGGGGTGCGAGCTCTTCGACGCCATCACCCGCCTCCCCGAGTACTACCCCACCGAGACCGAGCGGGCGATCCTGCGGAACGAAGCCCCCCACATCGCCGAGGCGAGCGGCGCCGACACGGTGGTCGAGCTCGGCTCGGGCACGAGCGACAAGACCCGCACGCTGCTCGACGCCTTCGCCGGCACCGGCCAGCTGCGCCGGTTCGTGCCGTTCGAGGTCAACGAGGCGACGGTGCGCGCCGCATCGGCGGCCATCGCCCGGGAGTACCCCGGCACGGCGGTCCACGCCATCGTCGGCGACTTCGAGCGACACCTCGGCGCCATCCCGGATGGGGGCCGGCGCATGGTGGCCTTCCTGGGCTCGACCATCGGCAACTTCGCGCCGGGCGAGCGCCGCGCCTTCTTCGCCGAGCTGCGCCGGGCGCTCCGACCCGGTGACTCGCTCCTCCTCGGCACCGACCTGGTGAAGGACGTCGCCCGGCTCGAAGCGGCCTACGACGACGCGCAGGGCGTCACGGCCGAGTTCAACCGCAACGTGCTGTACGTCGTCAACCGGGAGCTCGGGGCCGACTTCGACGTCGAGCGGTTCCGCCACCGTGCCTTCTTCGACCCCGACGCCGAGTGGATCGAGATGCGACTCGTGAGCACGGCGGCCCAGACCGTGACCGTCACCGCCCTCGACCTCGAGGTCGAGTTCGAGGCCGGCGAGGAGATGCGCACGGAGATCAGCGCCAAGTTCCGACAGGCGGGCATCCACGCCGAGCTCGGCGAGGCCGGGTTCGAGCCCGTCCGCTGGATGACCGACCCGGCCGCCGACTTCGCGCTCACGCTGGCCGTCGTCGGCTGACCAAAGCGACAAGTGCTGTTGTCGATTTCGGGTGGCCTGCTACCGTGCCGGCCGTGACGACGACCGTGGGGGCGGCCGCGACCGAGGCGGCCCGGCGTGAGGCGCTCGGCATCCCGCCGGACGCCCCGCAGGTGCTGATCGTCGCCGAGTCGACCCACTGGGACCCCGACTGGCTGCTCACCTCCCGCGAGTACTTCCGTCTCCGCGTCCGGCGCACGATCGACCGGGCCATCGACGAGCTCCTGGCCGAGCCCCGCCGCGTCTACGACCTCGAGTGCCTCTTCTACCCCGACCTCTGGTGGGAGGCCCGCCCGGACCGGCGCGACACCTTCCGCGACCTGGTCAACACCGGCCGCCTCCGCTTCACCGGATGCGGGGTCACCACCCCCGACACCCTGCTCCCCGAGGACGAGCTGCTCCTGCGCGACCTCCTGCTCGGCCAGGAGTGGTTGCGGGCCCGCGGCATGGAGCAGGAGCCCCGCCTCCTGTACCTGCCCGACAGCTTCGGGCACTCACCCGGCACCCCCGCCCTCCTCGCCGCCGCCGGCATCGAGTACGCGGCGATCTGCCGCATCGACGGCATGTTCATCGCCGGGGCCGAATGGGAGCCGGCGAGCCACTTCCCCCGCCCGGGCACCACCGCCGCCCTCCTCACCGAGGAGCGTTCGGCCGACTTCGTGTGGCGCGGGGCGGACGGCAGCGAGGTCCTCGCCCACTGGCACGCCCACGGCTACGGCCACGGGGACATGCTCGCCCACCGCGGCCTCAGCCGCTGGATGGGGCTCCCCCTCGCCGTCCGGAGCCGGGGCGATGCGGCGGTGGCGGCGCGGATCGAGCGGGTGGTCGAGCAGCTCGGCCGCCTGGCCCGGACGCCCTACCTGCTCCTGTCCATCGGCTTCGACTTCGTCGATCCCGTGCCCCGCCTCGTGGAGCTGCTCGACCGGTGGAACGAGCGGCACTACGAGCGCACCGGCGTGTGGACGGTCAGCGCCGGCCTCGACGATCACCTCGATCTCGTGGCCTTCCACCGCGACCGGCTCCCGGTGATCGAGCTCGACCCGAACCCCTACTGGACCGGCTTCTACGCCAGCCGTCCCGCGCTGAAGCGGGCCTGCCGGGACCTGGGTCGCCGGCTGATCGCCGCCGACGCCGCCGACGCCGGTCGTGTCCTGCACGGCCACGACGACCGGGACGGCGGGGCGGACCGAGACCGTCAGCGGGCATGGTGGCTCGCCGCCACCACCAACCACCACGACTTCGTGACCGGTACGAGCCCTGACCGCGTCACCCACGGCGAGCAGTGGCCGTGGGTCCGGGAGGCCACCCGGCTCGTCGACGGCGGGCACCCGGTCACCACCGTCCAGCGGGTGGGCCCCGCGAGCGACACCGCACCCGGCCGAGCGGACAGCGGCGTGGTCGTCGTGACCCGGGTCGGCACCATGGTCGAGGTGGCCACCCCGGAGCTGATCGCCTGCTTCGACGAAGGCGCCGGCGGCACCTTGGCCTCGCTCCGGTCGCGGCACCCCGACGGGTCGCCCGGCCCCGAGCTGCTCGGCTGCCCCGCCCTCGAGCTCGTGGCGTTCGGCGAGAGCGGCGGGCTCTGGCGGATGGGGCACGAGCTGGCGGGCGGGCGCTGGCGCGAGGTCGACCGGTCGACCCGGCACCGGGCCACCGTCAGCGTGGCCGAGCGCGACGACCGGGCCACGGTGGTCGTCCGGACGATGGTCGCCGGGCGCGCGGCCGAGCTGGCGGTGCGGATCGAGGCGGGCACGACGTCGTTGCTCGTCGACACCGTGCTCGACGTGCCCGACCACCACACCGTGGCGCTGCGCCTCCCGGCGGCGTCACCGATCGAGCGGCTCACCATGCACCAGCCGGGTGGGCTGGTCGAGCGGCCGTTGGACCGCTGGTACGACCCGACCTTCTGGCCGCTGCATTCCTTCGCCATCGTCGGCACGGCGCCCATGGCGGTGGCGACGGCGGTGCCCACCGCCATCCACGCCGCCGCAGATGGCGAGGTGCTGGTGGTCGTCGGGCGCAACGCCCCCAAGGAGCGGATCTACGGCGTGGTGCCCGAGGTGGGTCAGCCCGCCAAGGGCCTGGAGCGGGAGCCCCAACAGGCCACCCTCGGCGTGGCCTGGCCCGGCGCCGACGGGCCGGGGACCGAGGTCCGACCGCTGGCCGCGGCGCGCGCCCTCGTGGACCGGCTCGACCGGTCGGCCGGCCGGCCCGTCCCGACGTGGCCCGTGACCGTCGAGCATCCCGACGTCGAGATCATCTCGGCCAAGCCCGCCCACCGCGGCCCCGGGATCGTGGTGCGGCTGCGGAGCTGGGCCGCCGGTCCGGTGGAGGTCGAGGTCCACAGCCCCGTCCCCCTGGCGCAGGCCGCGGCGACCGACAGCCGGGAGCGCGACCTGCCTCGTGGCGGCGACGGGACGGTCGAACGGGCCGACGACCACCGGGTCCGGCTCGTCGTCGACCGGCACCTCACCTCGGTGCGCCTCGTGCCCCGCTGAGCCGCGGCCCGGGCGGGTCAGGCCGGGACGCGCACCCGCAGGATGTGGAGGCAGCGGTCGGTCAGCTCCTCGACGAGCTCCTGATCCGTTTCCAGGCGGGTGGTGGTGAACCGGCCGAAGAGCAGCTCGTGATCGAGCGTGGCCGACACCAGCTCGAACACCGCGTCCGAGGCCCGAGCGGGGTCGGGGGCGTCGAGCTCGTGGGCACGGCTGAGGATGAACTCCTTCTGGGCTTCGGCCGACACCCGCATGGTCTCCATCCGGCGCCGGCGGAACCGCTCGTCGGTGGCGCACATCTGGAGGGCGGCGCGGAAGAGCGGACCGGCCTTGCGGTAGGCCATCACGTTCATCCGCACCGACTCCTCGACGAAGTCGGCCAGCGTGGCGTCCTCCCAGCGCACGGGATCGCAGAACGCCCGCGTGAGGTCGCGGGCCCGCTCGTGCATCCGGTCGACGAGGACGAACAGGACGGCGTGCTTGTCGTCGAAGCGGGCATAGAACGATCCGACCGTGCGCTCGGCCCGCTTGACGATGTCGGCCACGGTGATCTCCTCGAACGTGCGCTCCTCGAGGAGGGCGCGCGTGGCGTCGAGGAATCGTTCGAGCGTCGCTTGGCTGCGCGCCTGACGCGGGGCGCGCACCCATTCGGTGGTATCGGACATGTCTCTCCCGGATTCCCTGGTGCGAAGGTGCACCTCCGGCGTTCCCGCTGGGGAGCGTACCCAAGCCATCGGCCGGGCGCCCCGCGATCTGGAGCGCGGATCCCGAACCCGAGCGATCCTCGGATCAGAAGGTGGCCGGCGCGGACCCGGCGGCGCCGCGCTCGTCGTCGGTGGCGCGCCGCACGACCAGCCGGGTCCAGGAGCCCACGTAGACGCGGTCGCTGTCGCCGAGCTCGCGCCGACGGCCGGGCGGGATCGGATCCTTCGGGAGCGGCGCGCCGGCGGCACCCACGAAGGTGCCGTTGGTGGACTCGAGATCCTCGACGAACCAGCGCCCGCCGTCGAGGGTGAGTTGGGCGTGCCGCCGCGACACGCTCGAATCGCTGCCGCAGTCCACCTCGGGGAAGATGGCCCGGCTCTTGGACCGCCGGCCCACCAGCGCCCCGCCCGATGGCAGCGGCACGACGCGGGGCGGCCCCGCCGACGGGCACGCCACCGCCTCGTCGCCCTCGGCCGCGTACCAGTCCGGATCGATCCAGAGCTCGGCCACCCAGCCCGAGAAGCCGGTCGGGTCGGCCGGCGGCGGGGCCAGGGCCCCGGGGATCGTGGGGGCGGCCGCCGCCGCGTTGACGGCGACGCCGGCCGGGGGTTGCAGCACCGGCGGCGGCGCCGGCAGCTGACCGGTGGTGAAGTCGTAGCCGCAGACCTCGCAGAAGAGCGAGTCGGCGGCGTTGACCGCCTGGCAGTGGGGGCAGGTCTTCGCCGCGCCCGTGCCCGCGGGGGCCGAGGCGACCGGCGCGGTGGGGCGAGCCACGGGGGCCGGGGCGGCGAGTCCGGCCCCGGCGGCGATGGGCGCGCCGCACACGTCGCAGTAGTCGTCGGCACCCGAGGTGTGGCCCTGCGGGCAGATCGAGGCCATCAGGCCTCCTCGGTGCGGGCCACGCGCGTGGTCTTGGTCGATGCCGCATCGAGGTCCATCTCGTCGATGCGGGCGACGTTGCGCTTCAGGCGCACCGTGCCGGTGACGGCGTCGTCGATGTCGACCACCTTCCGCAGCCGGTTCGTGGCCTCGTCGTTGCCGGTCTGGCTGGCCAGCTGGACCGCCCGGCCGAGTCGCTGCGTGGCCGTGACGTCGTCGCCGGCCGACTTGGCGGCGAGGCCCTGCTGGATGGCGTCGGCCAGTTCGGCCTGGCCGGTGTAGTGGGCGACCTGCGGGTTGATGCGGGTCGTGAGCGTGTCGTCGTTGGACCAGATGGCCTTGACCAGGCCCTGCGCCACCACGGTGTCGCCCACCACCAGCTGCACGCGGGCCGCCAGCTGCTCGCTGCCGGCGCCCTTGGCCGACACGCGCACCGTGACGTGGTAGTCGCGGGTCTCGTCACCCCAGGCGCCGAGGGGGTACTGGCCGATGAGGTCGCTCACGAACATGCGCCGCGCCGTGAGATCCTCGATGGCGGGCGCGACCTGGCGGAGGTACTGGACCGCCGCGCCTTGCGGGGTCCAGACGCGGAGGGCGGCGTTGGCCACGCCGCGCGACATCGCCGTGCTGATGATCTGGTCGAAGTCGGCCGCCATCGCCCCCGGGTCGGCGATGAGGCCGACGGAGCCCATCAGCTCCGACGACACGTAGCGGAGCTCGTTGACCATCCAGTTCTCGCCCACCCCGCGGCAGTCGCACTGGAAGAACCCCTTGGCCCGCTGCACCGCGGCCTGGAGCTCCTCCGGGCGCTCGCTCTCGTCCCGCCCGTCGGTGAGGAGGATGGCGTGGCGTTGCGCCACCGGCACCGAGGAGAACAGGCGCCCGGCCAGATCGATCCACCGACCGATGGCCGTTCCCCCCCCGGGGGTGAGCCGCTCGACGGCGAGCTTGGCCGCCATCCTCGTGTTGGCGTCCATGCGCACCAGCATCGGGGTGTTGGCCGGGTAGAGCACCCGGGCCTGGTCGGTGCCGGCGACCACCGCGAACATCGTGCCGTCGAGGATGCGGTCGAGGGCGGTCTGCCCCGCCACCCGGGCGGCGCGGATCTTGTCGGCCGGCTGCCCCATCGACCCCGACGTGTCGATGATGATGACCTCGGCGGCGTCGCCCCCACCGGACTGGCCGGCCGCACCGGCGCCCCGGCAGGTGACCGACACGATGGCGTGCACGTCGGTGCCGCCGTCGGGCAGGTACTCGTTCTGGAACACCTCGGCCGTGAACTCAGCCACCGCCGCCTCCTTTCCGCTCGCCGGTCCGACCCGACCCGTCCGGCACCCTCATGTCCCACCGGCGGTGGGTGATTGTGCCCCATCCGGTGGATCGAGACGTACCGGCACCGTGATCTCCAACGTGGCGTCCTGCCACCGCTCGGCGTCGCCGGCCTCCAGCCGGGCCAGCGCCACGGTGATGTTGTCGTGGCCCCCCTGCCCGTTGGCCCAGGCGACGAGATCGGCGGCGAGCAGGCCGGGGGCCACGGCGTTGCCCTCCGGGTGCCCGGCGACCATGGCCGACACCAGGGCCCGCAGGTCAGGCGCCGGGGAGCAGTAGTTCCACAGCCCGTCGGAGCACACGAGCACCCAGCCGGCGACGCCGTCGACGCGGAGCGAGGACGTGCGGGGGGTGTCGACGGCGCTGTCGGCGCCGAGCCAGCGGGTGATGGCGTGGGCCCGCCCGTCGGCCTCCGCTTCGGCCCGGGGCACCCCCAACGCCACGCGTTCGGTCACCCACGAGTCGTCCTCGGTGAGCTGCACGGCCACGCCGTCGTCGGGGAGCCAGTAGGCCCGGCTGTCGCCCACCCAGCCCGTGACGAGTGCGCCGTCCTGCACCACGGCGGCCACGAAGGTGCACGACGGCGGGTTGCCGGGGTCGCCGACCTCCTCGGCCGCTCGCCTCGTCTCCTCGCTCGCCGCCCGGCAGGCGTCGGTGAGGTGACGGCCCCAGTGGGCAGCGCGGGCGGTCGGGTCGTCGGGCGCGGACGGGCGGGCGGCGTCGAGGACGTCACGGGCGGCCCGGGCCGCGGCCAGCGACGCCACCTCGCTGCGGGTCGAGGTGGACACACCGTCGCACACCACGAGGGCGGCGAAGCTGGCCCGCGGCTCGGTGGCGGCCGTGGCCATGCCGTCCTCGTTGCGGACGTGGCGCACCCCGCGGTCGCACACCGCCCCCACCCACGACGCCGGGTCCTCGCGCCAGTGGTCGCGCTCGCTCTGGGCCCGCACACCGCAGACCGTGCAGTAGCCGTCGGGGCCGACCGGCCCACCGCATTCGGCGCACGGGCCGACGGGGGCGGTGACCGCCGGGTCGGGGGTCGGCGGGCGGGGCGGGGGCAGGAAGGACGTCTTGTCGAGGAGGGCGGGGCCGGTGCCGTCGACGGCCGCCGCATCGACGGGCGCACCGAGGGCCGTCGCCGCGGTCGGGTTGGACGGATCGGCCGCGGTCGCGGTCGCGACCGGATCGGGGTCGACCGGCTCGACCGGCTCGACCGGGTCGGGCGGGTCGGGCGGGGCCGAGCCCCCGAGGTCGACCGTCGGGGCCGCGCCCAGGCGGCGGACGGTGGTGCCGCAGGCCTCGCAGAACGTGTCGGTCGACGCCACCGGCGCGCCGCAGTTGGGGCAGCTCACGTGAGGGTCCTGCGCCTCATCCGGTTGGCCGTGTCGACGAGGGCGATCCGCTCGGCCCGGTCGGTGGTGAGCGCGGCGAGCTCGCGGTAGGTGCGCTCGATCCCGTCCCGCAACGACCGCTCGTCGCACGCCACCCCGCCGATGGCCCGATCGGGATCGGCCCCGTTGGCCCGCACCTCGTCCAACGCCAGCACCAGCACCCGGGCCAGCAGGTCCTGCCGGTCTCGGGGGTCCACGCCGACGTTCTCGATGCTCTCGATCGCCGCGGCCAGCGCCGCCAGCCCCTGCTGGCTCCCGGCCAGCAGGGCGGCCCGCAACCGACGGGCGACGACGAAGGCCCGGCTCGTGGCCGGCACGAGGTCGAGGGCGGTGACGGCGCCGCGCACGTCACCGGCGGCCGTGGCCAGGCGGGCCAGCCCGAAGGCGGCGGGGGCCGTGTAGTTGGCGTCGGTCCGGACGCAGACCGTGTAGAGCTGGCGGGCGACGTCGGCCTGCCCCGCCCGCTCGCAGCTCACCGCCAACGCCAACTTGGCTGCCAGCTCCCCCGGCACCTGTCCGTAGACGGTGTTGAACGCGGCCACCGCAGCGTCGGCGTCGTCACGAGCCAGGGCCTCGAGACCCTGGATCCACACGGCCCGCCACTCCCACGGGTCGAGGGCGAGGAGCTCGTCGACGGTGGAGGCCACCACCGCGGGGTCGCCGAGCTCGAGACCGGCCAGACCGCGGGCGATGAGCACCTCCACGGTGCGCTCGGGTGCACGCTCGAGGGCGGCGATGCGTCGGGCCGGATCGGCGATCGACACCCCGGCCAACCATCCCGCCATGGGGTCGTTGGGATCCACGCGGAGCGCGGGCAGCTGGCGCCACCCCAGCGAGTCGTCGGCCACGAGGGGCGCGTCGAAGAGGGCGGACGCCGCCGTCTGCCCCGGAGCGGCGGCACCGGCGCCGGCCCGCTGCACGGCCACCACCTCGCGGAGCACCCCGAGCAGCTGCTCGCGCAGCTCGTCGGCCGACTGGAACCGGTCGTCGGGATCGGGGGCGCAGGCCTTGAGCAGCAGGCGGTAGTACGAATCGTGGGCGGCGAACACCGGGACCTCGTCGGGCCCGGGCAGCGAATCGACGTGGTCGGTCTGGTAGCCGCTGAACTCGAAGGAGAGCACGGCCAGCGTCCGACCGATCGTGTAGATGTCGCTGGCCACGCTGACCCCGACCTCGGGCACCTCCGGCGCCTGGTACCCGACGGTGCCGTAGATGGCGGAGGTCTGATCGTCAGCGCGGCGCACCCCGCCGAGGTCGATCAGCTTCACCGTGTCGTGCTGCTGGATGATGTTGTCGGGCTTGAAGTCGCAGTAGATCAGGCCGTGCCCGTGGAGATAGGAGAAGGCGGGGAGGATCTCGACGATGTAGGCGATGGCCTGATCGAGGGGGATGGGGTCGTAGACCCCGCCCTTGGCCGCCATCCTCGCCTTGAGGATCTGCTTGAGCGACTGGCCGCCGACGTACTCCATCACGATGTAGCCGGCGCCGCCCTCGAGGATGAAGTTGTAGATCTCGAGGATCAGCGGGTGCTCCACCTCGGCCAGGAAGCGGCGCTCGGCCACGGCGGCGGTGTAGGCGTCGGGGTCGCTGGCGTTGAGGAGCCCCTTGAGCACCACGTAGCGGTCCGAGACGTTCTTGTCCCGGGCGAGGTAGATCCACCCCAACCCGCCGTGGGCCAGGCAACCGACCACCTCGTACTGCCCGCCGGCGAGATCGCCGGGCGCCAACTTGGGGCTGAACGAGAACGGCGAGCCGCACTTCGGGCAGAAGCCCTCGGCCCGGCCGGGCACCCCGTTGCGGGACCGGCCCACCGGTGCCCCGCACACCGGGCAGGTGCGCTTGTGCTCGGGCACCTCGGCCACGGCCATCACCGCGTCCTTCGGATCGCCGACGGGCGCCGGCGGCACGGTGGTGATGCCGGCACCGAGGCGGGCCGACCGCGTCCGGGCGCTGGCCGAGGAGAACCGGCGGGACCGGCCGGTCGTGCCACCGGTGCGGGCCGAGCCGAGCGCGGCCGACGCCAGCCGGGCCGAGGCGGTGGTCGGGCCCGGCGCCGGGGACGGCGGCGCGGACGACGGTGGCGGGGCGGACGCCGGCCCACCGGCGCGGACGGTCGGCACCGTGGTCGGGGTGGGGCGACCGGCCGTGGGCGGCGCCGCGACCGGGGGCGCGGCGACCGGCGTGGTCTGCGGGGGCGCCCCGTCGGGGGCACCGCAGACGTTGCAGTACCCGTCCTCGATGCCCCCGGTGCAGCCGGGTTGGGTGCAACGGTCGCCGTCCATCAGAAGGCCTCCAACCTACCGACCACTGGGCCAGACGCCGGCCCCTGGCGCACGGCCGACTGGTAGGCCTCGACGGCGGTCCGGGCGGCGGCGAGGTCGCACGGGCGGGCGGTGAGCGCGGCGCGGGCCGCGGCACCGGCCGCCGCCACCGCCGGCTCCGTGGCCCGACCGCGGGCCGCGGCCATGGCCTCGTAGCTGCCGAGGAGGCCGTCGAGCTCGGCCATGGTGGCGAGGGGCGCGGCGTAGCGGCGGGCCGCCTCGGCCACCGCCCGTTCCACCAGCGCCAGCCGGGCGGCGTAGGCATCGAGCGCGTCCCGGTCGGCCGGGACCGGGCCCAGGGTGGCGACGTCGGGCACGGCGAGGCGGGGCGGATCGACGACCGCCGCCCGGCAGGTGGCGGCATCGCGTCGGGCCTGCTCCTCCGCCGCCCTGACCGCGGCGAGGCGTTCCCGCACCTCGGCGATGTCGCGCTCGAGGGACTGCCGGCGAGAACCGGCGATGATCACGTCGCGCTCGACCAGTGCCGCCGCCTGCTCCAGCGCCGCGAGCTCGGGGTCGATCCGGGCACCGCCGTCGAGGGCGGCGGTGATCGCGGCGAGCCGCCGTTCGAGGTCGGCGACGGCGTCCGGCCCGGCGCCGGCACTCCCGTTCCGGGCGGCGAGGCGTTCGATCTGGGCTCGCACCAGGCCCAGCCGCTCGCCGATCCCGCCGGCCAGGGCGTCGGCGTCGACCCGCTCGCGCAGCCGGCTCACGATGGCGGCGGTGAGGACGCAGGCCTCGACGAAGGACACCGGCATGCCGAGCCCCCCACCCTCGATCCGACCCCAGATGAGCTGGCTGATCCGCTCGCACTCGGGAGCCAGCACCCGGCCGCTGTCCCACACCGCCACGATCT
Source organism: Actinomycetes bacterium (assembly GCA_029782025.1). GTDB lineage: Bacteria > Actinomycetota > Acidimicrobiia > Acidimicrobiales > Acidimicrobilacustridaceae > JAKOVR01. The sequence continues at coordinate 12,712 of JAKOVR010000134.1, forward strand.
CGTCGAGCCGGGCACCGACCGCGCCGAGCATGGCGTGGGCCAGCGTCACATCCGCCGTGAGGGCGGCGGCGGCCCGGGCCCGCTGGGCTCGCTGGTCGAGGACGGCGAGATCGGTGCGCAACTGGTCGCGCCAGCGGATGGCGGCGTCGAGGTAGCCGAGGATCACGCGGGGAGGGAGCACCACCCCGAGCGCCCCCGGCGCCGGCGGCGGGTCGTCGCGGGTGGTCCGGGCCGCCGAGCCGGTCGGGGGCGGGAGGGTGCTCATGCCGTGGGCTCCGCCCGGCCGTAGCGGGCCTGGGGCGGGCTGGGGGCCTCCCCGAAGGCGTCCTTCAGCCAGCGCTCCCAGCTGCGCTTCCAGGTGCCGTCCACCCGCATCTGGTCGAGCACGCCGTTGACGAAGCGGGTGAACTCGACCTGCTGGCGGACCCTGACGTCGTCGCCGGTCGTGCGGGCCAGATCGCCATCGGTGGCGTGGTCGAAGCCGTCGGCGATCCCGAGCCCGTAGGGCTCCTCGCTCAGCTCCTGCTCGAGGATGCGGGCGTACTTGTCCTGGGCCTTGAAGCCGGCCAGCACGGTGTCGTCGCCGGTGACGGCGTCGACCGTGCCCTGCTGGAACCGCACGAGGCAGTCAGTGAGATCGGGCACCTCCACCCGCGGCACGTCTGGGTACGTCGACTTCATCAGCTCCACGTTGGTGGAGCCCTGCGCCACGCACACCTTGCTGCGGGCCAGGTCGGCGATGCTGCTGGCTTGGAGGTCCTTGCGCACCAGCACCTTCTGGTACGAGCGGTAGTACTCGGTGGAGAAGAAGATCCGCTTCCACCGGCAGTCGTTGATGGTCATGGTGTGGGCGACGATGTCGACGTCGCCCCGCTGCAGGCTCGGGATCCGGTCGGCGTAGGTCATCACCCGGAACTCCAGGCGGCCGTAGACCTCGTCGTCGGACAGGCCGGTGCCGAAGATGGCCCGGGCCACCGCCAGCAGCATGTCGATGTCGAAGCCTTCGATCCGACCGGAGATCGGGTTGCGGGCGCCGAACTGGAGCGTGTCGGCCGAGACGCCCACCCGCAGGCGCCCGCGGGCCCGGATCTCGGCCATCAGCGACCCGGCGGGCAGCCGGTCGGGGCTCGGGTTGGCGGCCAGCGGCCCGAAGCTGCGGGTGTCGTCGGTGGAGCAGGTCGGCCCGGGAGCGGTCGTGGCGGTGGTGCCCGGGGGCGCCGACGACGACGTCGGGGTCGTGCGTTCCTCCGGGCCCGAGCAGGCGGCGCCGGTGGAGACGACCGCCAACACCAGGGCGGTGGCGAGGACGCCGCGAGCGGTCACGGCGCGACGCGTCACCGGTACTCCCGGAGGCGCCGGGCCATGCCGAGGCTGGTGGCCACCATGGCGACGACGCCGGCCAGCGCCACCAGCCACCGCGCGATGTCGAGCGGGAGCCGGGCGTCGGCCAGCGACGAGGACACGGCCCGGGCCTGGTCGCCGAGCAGCCGGGCGCTCTCGGCGTCGAACCGGCCGAAGGCGGCGGTGAGATCGCCGTCGGGGTCGGTGACCCGCCCGACGGCCTGGTCCCAGTCGCCCTTGTCGTCGAGGGCCCGGGCCTCGGTGTGGCGGGACCGGTAGGACGCCAGGGCGTCGAAGGCCCGGCCGGTGGCCGCCCCGCCGCGGGCCGCATCCTCGAAATGCCGCACGGCGGAATCCATCGCCACGGTCCAGCTCTTCTCGTAGGGCTGGCCCGACCCCCGGTTGATGAGGGTGAGGCTCTCGTCGGAGCGGGCGGCGAAGGCGTCGGCCCGGGCCTGGGCCAGGTTGACCGTCGCGGCGAGGGAGGCCCGGCGGACCGAGGTGGCGTCGGCCTGGGCCTGGGCCATGACCACGGCCGCGCCCGCCGCACCCCCGAGGATGACCACCGTGGCGATGGCCATGCCCACGTTGACCCAGCGGCGTGTGCGGAAGAACAGCCATCCCTGGGCCGCCAGCATCGGCAGCGCGGCGAAGCCGGCCACGATCCACAGCGACGTGCTGGCGTGCTGACTCGACTCGTAGGCGGCGTCGATGCGGGCCTGATCGGCCTCGACCACGCGGCCGAGGCGGGTGAGGACGTCGTCGCGCCGGGCCGGGTCGGTGAGCGAGTCGTTGAGCAGCACGTGGGCCTGGCGGAGGTAGGCGGCGCCCACGGGGAAGCCCTGGCGGTTGTTGGCCCGGGCCGTCTCGACCAGCCCCGCGTAGGTGGTCAGCCGGTCGTTGACGGCGGAGAGCTCGGCGGCGTCCTCGGGCGCCCCGGCGGACGCCTCGGCCACGCCCCGCGACGCCGACGCCAGCTTGGCCAGGTAGGCCTCGCGCAGCGTCGGGGACTCGAGCCCCCCCTGGAGGAACGAGTTGGTCGCTGCCGCGTCGGCCGCCACGAGGTCGACCCGGATGGTCTGCACCCGGACGAGCTGCTCGGCGTTGGTCTGCATGTCGTGCAGGGCGTCGGACCGGGCGTTGATGGACAGGGCGCCGAAGAGCGAGAACACGACGGCGGCGAGCAGGCAGAACACCGTGAGCACCCGCATGGTGCCGGGCGTGCCCGAGAGGCCCTGGCGCAGGCGCCCGGGGACGCGGGGCGGGGCGGTCCAGGCCACGGCCGGTGGGGCCGCGCCGCCACTCGGGTCGACGGCGCCGCGGGCCGTGGGGCGGGGAGCCAGACCGGAGCCGGCGACCGGCATCACGCCTCCGCTCCGGCCGCGGCGACGGCGGCGGCCACGCCGGCCACCATGCGGTCGACGTCCTCGTCGGTGGTGTCCCAGCTGGCCACGAAGCGCACGAGGCCCCGGGGCCGGTCCCAGACGTAGAAGTGAGACCAGGCCGCCAGCGGATCGATCGCCGCCGGGGGAAGGGTCACGAAGACCCCGTTGGTGTCGACGGGGTACACCGCCGCCACACCGGGAAGGGCCGTGACCCCGTCGGCCAGCCGTCGGGCCGAGGTGTTGGCATGGTGGGCCCAGGCGAGCATGCGCCCATCTTCCAGCCCCACGAGGAACTGCGCGGCGAGGAAACGCATCTTTGACGCGGTCTGGGTGGCCTGCTTGCGGCGCGACCCGACGCCCTCGGCGCGGGCCGGGTCGAGGAACACCACCGCCTCGGCGCCCACCAGCCCGGCCTTGGTGCCCCCGAAGCTCACCACGTCGACCCCGGTGGCGGCCAGGGCCCGGCCGGCGGCACCGAGCTCGGCCGGGGCGTACCCCCAGGCGGCGAGGGCGTTGACCAGTCGGGCGCCGTCGACGTGGACCAACATGCCGTGCTCGTGGGCGGCGGCGACCACGGCCGTGAGCTCCTGCTCGCTGTAGACCGTGCCCACCTCCGTGGCTTGCGTGACCGACACGACGTGGGGCGTGTCGGTCCGCTCCTCGATGTGGATGCGTCCGAGTCGGGCCGCGGCGTCGTGGACCTGGCCGGGCTCCACCTTGCCGGCGGCGTTCCACGGGTAGGCCGCCAGTTGCGCACCGGTGATGTGCTCGGGGGCGCCGCACTCGTCGATGGCGATGTGGGCGTCGGCCGCGCACACGATCTCGCTGTCCCGGGTGCAGAGCGTGTGGAGCGCCACGACGTTGGCCCCCGTGCCCCCGAAGCACAGCGCCACCCCGACCGGCCGACCGAACAGGTCGGCGAAGGCGGCCTCGAGGGCGCCAGTCCAGGGATCGTCGCCGTAGCCGGTGACGTGGCCGTCGTTGGCCGCGACCATGGCGTCGAGGACGACCGGATGGGCCCCGGCGGTGTTGTCGGAGGCGAAGGCGCGCTCCGGTGGGGGCAGGTCGGCCAGCGCGGCCACCACCCCCGGAGCCAACGGCGAGGCCGTCCGGCCGCCCCGGTCAGGCGCCATCCGCGCCGCCCGGCGGACCGTCGCCCGCCACCGCTTCCGGGTCGGGAGCCGACGCCGGCCCATCAGCGCCGGCGTCCGCGCCGGCGGCGCCGGCGGCGTCCTCCCCGCTCGACGCGACCAGGTCGTCGGGGAGCAGCTCTCGGAGCTGGTCGACGGAGGGATCGGCGACGCCCCGCAACCGCCAGGCCTGGCGGACGATCGACGCCTCGAGGGTGGACCGGATGAAGCGGGCGTTGCCGAACCCCTCGCCCCGGTCGACCTCCCGGAGGAGGGTCCGGAGGGCGTCGATGCACTCGGGGGTCGGGGTGTAGTCGCCGGCGGCGGCGTTGCGCTCGAAGATCTCGACCAGCTCGTCGTCGCTGTAGTCCTCGAACACCAGGGTGGAGCGGAACCGGCTCCGCAACCCCGGGTTCGACGACACGAACTCCTCCATCGGTGCGGGGTAGCCCGCCACCACCACGACGAGCTCGTCGCGATGGTCCTCCATCTCCTTGACCAGCGTGTCGATCGCCTCCCGGCCGAAGTCGTCGCCGGCGAGGGCGTAGGCCTCGTCGATGAAGAGCACGCCGCCGTAGGCCGACGCCACCACCTCCGCCGTCTTGATCGCCGTCTGGCCGACGTAGCCGGCGACCAGCTCGCTGCGGTCGCACTCCACCAGCTGGCCGGAGGGCAGCATCTCGAGGGCGCGGTAGATCCCGGCCAGCAGCCGGGCCACCGTGGTCTTGCCCGTGCCGGGGTTCCCCACGAACACGAGGTGGCGGGTGATGTCGGGCACCTTGAGCCCCTTGGCCGCCCGGATCTTCGCCACCCGCAGCACCTCGGCCTGGCGGTGCACCTCGTCCTTCACGGCATGGAGGCCGACCAGGGCGTCGAGCTCGGCCAGCAGCTCCTCCAGCGGTCGGGCCGGCGGCAGGGCCGGCGCGGGCCCGCCCTCTCCGGCCGGGAGCGTCGCCGCGACCTGGCCCGCGGTCGGGCCGGTGGGACCGACGCCCTCGGCGCCGGCCGGGGCCGAGGCGGGCGGGAGCACGGGGACGCCCGGGGCCGGGTGGGGCGGCGAGGGAGCGATCGGGGGCGGGGTCCGGAGCGAATCGAGGAGCGGGCCGAGCAGCGAGGACGGCACCAGCGAGGGCGGCACGTAGGACGAGCCGAACCCACCGACCGGCGGCGCCGCGCTCGGGTTCACCGGGAGCCCGCGCAGGAGCTGGGCCAGATCGGCGGGACGGGCGGCGCGGAGCTGGACGTTGGCCGAGATCGACGCGGCGTTGATGGCCCGCAGCGTGGGCTCGCCGAGCGAGCAGGCGGCCGAGGCCACGTGGGCCAGCGCGTCGGCGTAGGCCCCCGACGACGGGTGGTCGGCGGCGAGGAGCTGGGCCAGGTGCGGCGTCGGCGCCTGGCGCAGCCGGGCGCCGTCGCTGACCGCCCGGGCGAAGTCCGAGCGCGGACGGCCGAGGTCGGCGGCCCACTCCTCGGCCGCGCCGGGGACGCCGTCGGCCAGCGCGGCGGCGAACCGCGCCCCCTCGTCGCGGACGGCGTCGGGATCGAGCCCGGCGGCCCGCCCGACGGCGACCAGCCCGTCGATGGCCGCGCTGAGGGTCGTCGCCGGGGCACTGGTCATGCCGGGCCGGTCCCGATCGAGAGCGATCCGGCGCCGAACTTCTCGGCCAGGAACCGGCCGTGGGCCACCAGGGCGTCGGCATCGGACTGGCACACGGCAACGTAGACCTCGTCCATCTTGTGGGCGAGGAGGTCGAGCTGGTCGCAGAGCACCATCAGGGAGGTCTTGCCGTTGCTCACCGGCCGCTGGTCGGCGTAGTCGCGGGGGAGCCGCATGTAGGCGCCGAGCGCCTCCGGCAGGTAGCTGGCCACGGTCTGCACCGCGGCGTGGGCCTGCTGGCTCCCCATGCCGAGCTGGTCGAGGCGGGGCAGGGTCTCCCGCAGGATGGCCACGATCCGGTCGACACGGGACTCCACCGCCGTCGGCACCCGCCCGTCGATCTGGGCGTGGAGCGCGTCGAGCTGGTGCCGGAGCCCCACCGCGGGGTCGGGCGGGGGCGGCGGGAGGTCCGGCTCGTCACGCCGGCGGAACAGGCCGTGGGCGCCACCGAGGAGGACCATGGCGGGCACCGCCAGGACCAGGGCGACCGCTGCGCTCACGTCTTGCCGAGATCGAGCGAGCCGGCGGCGAGGTGCTCGTCGGCCTGCTGCACCCGCGCCAGGTACGACTGGGCCCGGTTCACCTCCGACTCGAGGGCCCCCACCGTGGCCTTCATGTTCTGCAGGGCCTGCAGCTTGAAGGAATCGATGGCGTCCATCGTTTGGTAGATGTTGTTGAACGCCGCCTGCAGCTTCTCGATGCCGATGGTCGACGACGCCGCCTCCTCCTGGATCTTCACCGAGTTGGTGGCCAGCATCTGCGATGTGGACTCGATGAGGTTCGAGGTCGTGGTGTTGAGCGCCGTGATCTGATCGAGGACCAGCTTCTGGTTGTTGAGCGCCTGGGCCACGATCACCGCGGTGCGCAGGGCCGAGACGGTTGTTGTCGTCGCCCGGTCGACGCCCTTGATCAGCTCGACGTTGTTCTTCTTCACCAGGTCGATGGCGAGGTAGCCCTGGATGGACACGGCGAGCTGGGTGAGCAGGTCCTGGTGCTTCTGGCGCACGTAGAACAGGACGTCCTCCCGCAGCGCCTTGGCCCGCTCCGGGTCGGTGGCGTCGAGCTCGGCGATCCTGGCCTCGAGCGTGGTGTCGAGCTGGGAGGCCACGTAGACGTACTGGGTGAGCCGCTCCATGGTCTCCCAGAGGTGGATCTTCTCCTGCTCGAGGGCGGCGTTGTCCTTGCGCAGCATGTCCTGGCCGTCGTACAGCGCCTTGATGATGGCGTCGAGATGGCCCTGCGCGCTCTCGTAGCGCTCGAAGTAGTCCTCGATCTTGTCGCCGAAGGGGAGGATGCCGAGCAGCTTCTTCACCCCGGTGGCGCCCTTGGGGTCGAGGTCCTCGACGGTGCGGCGCAGGTCGAGGAGCGTCTTGGCCACGTTGGACGTCTCACTCACGCCGCCGGTCTGCAGGGCCTTCACCGGGGAGTTCAGCAGGCGGTTGGACGTCTCGGCCGCGATCCGGATCTCGTCGTTGCCCATCGACTGGACGTCGGCCGCCTTGGCCGAGAACTCCGGCGATTTGGGGTCGAGCCCCATCAGGGCCCCCACGTAGTCGGTGACCTTGGCATCGAGCGCCGGGAGCGCCGCCTGGTCGAGGGGGACCATGCTGCCGGCCACGGTGGCCGACACGGGTTGGACCGCCTCGGGGGCGGCGAGCTGGAGAGAAGAAGGGGCCGTGGGTGGGGTCAGGGCCGCCGCCGCCCCTGCGGTGTCGCTCATGGGAACTCCTTGCCGTCGTGGCCGAGCACGATACTTGCTGCCCCGGCTGTTTGTTCCGGCAACGCCGGCGCCGTTTCGCGGCCGCCCCTCGCGCGCCCCGACCGGCGACGATCAGAGCGCGGCGGTCCCCAGGTAACTGGACTCGATCAGATGGGCGTCGGCGGCAAGACGGGCGGCGTCGCCCTCGAGCACCAGCTCGCCGTGGTTGAGGACGTAGGCCCGGTCGGCCACACCCAAGGCCTGGTGCACGTGCTGCTCGACGAGCAGGACGCCGGCGCCGGTGTCGTCGGCCACCCGCCGCAGCACGGGCAGCAGGCGCTCGACGATGATCGGGGCCAGCCCGAGGCTCATCTCGTCGACCATGAGCAGCTTGGGGGCCCCGGTCAGGGCCCGCCCGAGGGCGAGCATCTGCTGCTCCCCGCCGGAGAGCAGGCCCGCCTTGCGGTCGAGGAGCCGCTCGAGCTCGGGGAAGTAGGCGAGGACGGCGTCGAGGGACACCCCGCCCCGGTGGCTGCCGAGGCGCAGGTTCTCCCGGGCCGTCAGGCCGAAGAACAGCGAGCGGTTGTCGGGGACGTGGGCCAGCCCCCGGCGCGCCACCTCGCTCGGCTGGCGGGAGGAGGGCGGGCCGCCGCCCAGGACGTCGACGGTGCCGGCCAGGATCGGCAGGAGGCCCGAGATGGTGAGCAGGGTGGTCGTCTTCCCGGCCCCGTTCGGACCGAGGAGGGCCACCACCTCGCCGGGGGCGACCGTGAGCGTGAGGTCGCGCACCACGGCCACCCCGTCGTAGCCGGCGTGCAGACCGCGCAGCGACAGCAGCGGGTCGGTCATCGGGCGCTCTCTCCCAGGTAGGCCTCGATCACCCGGGCGTCGGCGCGGATCTCTGCCGGCGTGCCGTGGGCGATCACCTTGCCGAACTCGAGGACGGTGAGCTCGTCGCACACCCCCAGCACCAGCCCCATGTCGTGGTCGACGAGGAGCACGGCGATCCCGGCGTCGACGATGGCCCGGAGCCGCTCACCCAGCCGCAGGCTCTCGTCGGTGTCGAGGCCGGCCGCGGGCTCGTCGAGGAGCACGAGGCGGGGGCGAGCGGCGAGGGCCCGCGCCACGGCCACGAGCTTGCGCTGGCCGAGCGACAGCTCCGAGGGCGAACGGGCGGAGAGGTCGGCCACGCCCACGAGCTCGAGCGCCCAGTCCACCGCCGCGTCGTCCCGGGCGCGGGTCGGCCGGACGATGTCGTGGAGGACGTCGGCGAGCCGGGGCCGGATCGCCGCCGCCCGGCAGTTCTCGCGCACCGATAGGTCGTCGAAGAGCTCGAGGGACTGCCACGTCCGGGCGAGGCCGGCCCGGGCCCGGTCCGACGCGCCGTCCAGGCTCAGATCGCGGCCGTCGAGGTGGATCCGCCCCCGGTGCGGGACGAACCCCGTGAGGGCGTCGATGGTGGTCGTCTTGCCGGCACCGTTGGGACCGATCAGCCCCACCAGCCGCCCTTCGGGGACGCGCAGGTCGACGGCGTCGACGGCGGTGACCCCGCCGAAGGTGACGGTGAGGCCGGCAGCATCGAGGAGAGGGCCGTCGGGGGTCACGGGCGGAAGATTAACACCGTTCAGGGGCCGGTGCCCGAGAAGATCGACGCCAGCCCCCACACGGCAGCCACGGCCCCGACGACGATCATCACGAGGCTGCGGGCCAAAGGTGGCCGGGGAAGGGGGGTGCCGCTCTCGTCGACCCGGGGCCGCACGAGGGCGAGCCCGGTCCCGATCGCCAGGGCGGCACCGAAGGCGAGGGTCAGCCACGCCAGCAGGTCGTCGCCGAGGAGGTTCAGGTCGGCGTCGCCCGCCACCGACGACGCCTGGGCGAGGAGGAACCCGAACGACACGGCGCCAGTGTCCTGCACCCGCCCGCCCCGGGACCAGTCCGGAGCGCCATCCCCGGTCAGCCGGCGGCGGCGACGAGCTCCAGCCGGTTGCCGGCGGGATCGTCGGTGTGGAACCGGCGGACGCCAGGAACCTCGTCGCTCCAGCGCACGGCGCCACCGGCGTCGGCTACCGCCGCAGCCGCGGCATCGATGTCGGCGACGACGAAGGCCGGGTGGGCCTTGCGGGCCGGGTGGAACGGCGTCTCCACCCCGAGGTGCACGGTCACGGCACCGTTGGTCAGCCAACAACCGCCCCGGGCGGCCAGGGCCGGCGGCTTGTCGACCTCGACCAGGCCGAGCACCCCGCCGTAGAACGCCACGGCCCGGGCCAGGGCGTCAGGACCCGCCGGCAGCGCGAGCTGGACGTGGTCGATGGCGACGAGCTCGACGGGGGCGGACACGGCCTCATTGTCGCGCCGCCGCCGGCCCGCACCACCGGGAAAACGGCAACCGCCCCCGGGGCGAGCGGGGGCGGTTGGTGCAGAGCGACGGGGGCCACGTGCGCCAGCACGGGGCGAGCGTGCTGGTTGGCGATGCATTGGAGGGAGTAGCAACCCCCGGTCAGGTGCTCCGCGGCCGGTGGGGCGAACACCGGTAACCCTCTATCGTCGGCCCTCCTGGCGGGCTTGAGCACATTCCCCGGATCTTCCCGCCGGGGCGACCATCACCCCGGAACCGACCCCGGGACGGACCCCGGGACCGATCCGGCCGGGGCCGCGGCGGGTGCCGACGCCGTGGGGCACAGGACGGGATCGGGCCGGGCCAGGGACCGGCACGGGTCGAAGGGCGGCGCCGTCGTCGCCGGGCCGCCGGGCTGGCTGGCCTTCGCCGCGAACTCCTGGTCCTCGTCCAGGGCGAAGTCGGCGTCGGTCACTGTGCCCGTCACGTAGGTCGCCACCACCGACTCGTCGGCCAGGTCGAGGTGCCGTTCCAGCCGCACGATGGCCCCGGTGGCGGCATCGAAGCAGAACAGCGCGCTGCGTCCGTAGGGCGGATCGGGATAGGGGAAGTCGAGGGTCAGCTCGAAGCAGCCGTCGTCCCGCTGCGTCGCTCGGTAGAGGGGACGAGCGCCGACGAAGTACCCCTCGAGGTTGGCCACCTCCTTGTCGACCTCCTCGTCGAACCCGACGGTGACGGCAGACCCTTCGGTGCAGGTGTACTCGCCCCCCGGCACGGCCGTGCAGTTCACGAGGTGGTCGTGGAGCCGACCGGTGACACCACCGAAGGCGCGGGTCACCCGGTCGGGCCGTCGCTGCACCACCTCGCGGGCCGAGGTCAGCTCCGCGCCCGTCTTCATCACCCGGCGGAACTGGGACTGGACCAGGTAGGTCGCCGTCCGGCTGCGGCGGTAGGCGTCGATGAACTCCCGGTGCCGGGGGGGCCGGGGAGCGGCGTCGGCCGGTGGCCGGGTGAGGGCACCGGAGGCGAAGAGGGCCACGCAGATCGCCGCGCCGGCCACCGCACCGGCGACAGAGGCGGTTCTCGGCCTGCGCACCCGGCCACGGTAGCGGCGGGCGGCGGCCCCACGCCGTCGCCCTGCTCGCCGTTGCGGCCGGCCATCGGCCATGCTGGGGACCGTGGACCAGCGAGGTGCCGGGCCGGGTGGGTCCGACGGAACAGCCGTCGAGACCAGGGACGAGCCGCCGGCGCCGCGCCCGCTCACCCTGGCCCTCCTCGGCATCGGCGTCCTCGCCATCCCCGTCGGTCTGATCTTCCTCTACCTCGCGCTCACCCGGGGCGACCCCACCCCCAA
>JAKOVR010000138.1 GCA_029782025.1 Actinomycetes bacterium
ATAGCGCACCCTTGCGCACCCAAGGGTTCCCGGCCGACGAGGGGAGCGGGACGCGTCGGATGGTGCGGCGGCTGATCGGGGTGGGGTTCGTCGGGATGGTCGGGTTCTCGGGGTTCGAAGCCACCTTCGCCCTACTGGTGGAGCGACGGTTCGGCTTCACGCTGGCCTCCACCGGCGTGGTCTTCGCCGCCATCGGCATCGCCCTCGTGGTGGTGCAGGGCGGGTTGGTGGGTCCGGTGGCTGCCGCGCTGGGGGAGGGCACCACCATCCGGGCCGGCCTCGCCGCCAACGTGGCCGGCATGCTCCTGCTCGCCGTCGACGGCGGCTGGGCCACCGCGGCGCCGGCCCTCCTGCTGCTCGTGGTCGGCCAGGGCCTCCTCACCCCCACGCTGACCTCCGCTCTGGCCGGGCTGGCCGGGCCCCGGCGGGGTCAGGTGCTGGGCTGGTCCCAGACCGCGGGCGGGGTGGCCCGGGTGGCCGGCCCCGTCATGGCCGGGGCGCTGTTCGAGCACGTCGCCCTCGGTGCGCCCTACGTGCTCGGCGCCGCGCTGGCCGCCGCCGCCCTGGTGGTCGTCCCGGTCATGGGGGCCGCCCCCCTGGCCTAGACCCCTGGGGTCTAGGGTGCGGTGTCGGTTCGACAGAGGAGGGGTGCGGTGAGGGAGACGTCGCGGGTGCGCAGCGTTCGGGTGTGGGCCACGGCGGGGGTGCTGGCCTCTGCCGTCGCCATCGGGAGTCCGGGTCTGGTGACGCCCGCCGCCGCGGTGCCGGCCCCGGTGCCGGGCACCATCACCACCATCGCCGGCGGCCCCGGCGGGTCGGTCGCCACCGGCGTGGGCGTGGGTCCGGTCGCCGTCGCCTTCGCGTCGCCCACCGTGCTCGTGATCGCCGATCCGGCCAACCACGTGGTCCGGCGGGTCGACACCGCGGCGGGCACCACCACCGTGATCGCCGGCAACGGCTCCACTCCCTACTCGATCGGGTCGGCGTCCTACCCGTACCAGACGCCGGTCCCGGCCACCTCGGTGGCGCTGTCCTTCCCGGCCGGCGTCGCCGTCGACGGCGGGGGCAACGTCTACATCGCCGACGCGTTCGCCAATGTGGTGGTGCGGGTCGACCCGGCCGGCATGATGATCGCCTTCGCCGGGGGCAGCACCTCGATCCCGCCCGGCGGCCTCATCGACGGCACCCCGGCGCTCGGTACCCCGCTCGTCACCCCCACCGGCGTGGCCGTCGCCCCCGACGGCGCCCTGATCATCGCCGAGGCTGGCGGTCACCGCGTCCGCCGGGTCGCCGCCGGTGTCGCCACCACGCTGGCGGGCGACCCTGCCGCCAACACCGCCGGGTACGCCGGTGACGGCGCCCTCGCCACCACCGCCCGCCTCAACTCGCCGGCGGCCGTGGCCGTGAACGGTGTCGGCGACGTCTTCGTGGCCGACACCGGCAACCACCGCGTGCGCCGCATCCTCGCCGCCGGCGGCACCATCGCCACCGTCGCCGGCTCGGGCACCGTGGGCAACACCGGTGACGGCGCGGCGGCCACGGCCGCCACGCTCTCGGGCCCGCGGGGCGTGGCCGTGGACGGCGCCGGCAACCTCTTCATCGCCGACTCGGGCAACCACCGCGTGCGGGTGGTCGCGAGCGGCAGTCCGAACATCGGCCCGGCCGCCGGCACCGGCACCCCCGGGTTCGGGGGCGACGGCGCGGTGGCCACGGCAGCCCTGCTCCAGGGTCCGGTCGGGCTCGCCGCCACCGGTGCCGGCACGGTCGCCGTGGCCGACCAGCTCAACGCCCGGGTGCGCCGGTTCGCGCTCGGCGGCTCGATCGCCACCGTGGCCGGCAACGGCACCCTCAGCTGGTCGGGCGACGGCGGCCCGGGGTTGCAGGCGCAGCTGGCGGTGCCCTCGGCGGTGGTGGCCGACGGGCTCGGCAACGTCTACGTGGCCGACACCGCCAACCACCGGGTACGCAAGATCGCAGCCGGCGGCACCATCACCACGGTGGCCGGCACGGGCGAGGCCGGCGCCGGCGGCGACGGTGGCCCGGCGACGTCGGCCCAGCTGAGCCTGCCGTCCGGGGTCGCCCTCGATGGCGACGGCACGCTGTACATCGCCGACACCGGGAACAGCAAGGTCCGCAAGGTCATCGGTGGCACCATCAGCACCGTGGCCGGCAACGGCAGCGCCGGTGCTGGCGGCGACCTCGGCCCGGCCTCGTCGGCCAGCCTCAACATGCCGCTCGGTTTGGCCGTCGACCAGGCCACCCACGACCTCTTCATCGCCGACAGCGCCAACAACAAGGTGCGTCGCGTCCGAGCCGGCACCATCTCGACGGTGGCTGGCACCGGCACCTACGGCATCCTCGGCGACGCCGGGCCGGCGACCAGCGCCGACCTGGCCGGCCCCACCGCCGTGGCCGTGCGCCCCGACGGCACGCTGGTGATCGCCGACACCGCCGCCGGCCGCATCCGGTCCGTCGCCCCCAACGGCATCATCACCACCCTGGCCGGCCCCACCGCGCCGGGCAGTTGCTGCTACGGCTACGGCTCCACCACCCCGGTGCCGGCGGCGCAGGCCTACTTCAACCAGCCCCGGGGTGTCGCCGTCGACGCCGGCGGTGCGGTGTACGTGGCCGAGTCCTACGGCTACGTCCGGCGGATCGCCGCCGGCATGGTCACGCTCGTGGCCGGGATCGGCAACGGAGCCCCCGGGTACTCGGGCGACGGTTGGCTGGCCACGCAGGCCCGCCTGGGCCGGCTCGGCGGTGTGACCGTCGACGGCAATGGCACCGTGTTCGTCGCCGATACCACCAACAACCGGGTGCGGGCCTTCTCCCCGGCCGGCGCCGGTGGCGTCGGGTTCCACCCCATGAGCCCCGTGCGGATCCTCGACTCCCGGGACGGCACCGGCGGGTACAACACGCCCTGGCCCGGGTGCACCAGTCGCACGCTCACGGTGGCCGGCGCGGCCGGCGTGCCGGCCGGCGCCACCGCCGTGGTCCTGAACCTCACCGTCACCGCGACCTCGGCCGACAGCTTCCTGTCGGTCTCGCCGAAGACCACGTACGGCTACGGCTACCCGGTGGGGACGGCGGTGACGGCGACGACCGTGCCCTCCAGCGGACCCTCGACCACCGTCGTGTGGCCGCCCTACTGCTATGGCAACCCGAGCCAGGGATCGACCGTGAACTGGTCGGCCGGGCAGACGATGGCCAACCAGACCATCGCCCAGGTGGGGGAGGACGGCCAGGTCACCATCTTCAACAACGCCGGCAACGCTCACGTCATCGCCGATGTGGTCGGGTGGTTCGACGCCGGCACCGGTGGCGGCGACCACTACGCCCCGCTGCCTCCCGCCCGCATCGTGGACTCCCGTGACGGCACGGGCGTCGGGGGATCGCCGTCGGCGTGGGGCCCGGGCACCACCCGCGACGTGCAGGTCACGGGGCAGGGCGGTGTCCCCGGGGGCGCCGACGCCGTGCTGGTCAACCTCACCGTGACCGGCGGCAGCGCCACCAGCCACCTCCGGGCCTGGCCTGCCGGCACAGCGATGCCGAACGCGTCGGCCATCAACTTCGCCCCCAACCAGACCGTGGCCAACCTGTCCGTGGTGAAGATCGGGACGGGCGGCAAGATCTCGTTGTTCAACAGCAGCGGCTCGGTGCACGTGATCGTCGACGTCATCGGCTACTTCTCGGCGACGAGCGGCGATCCGCAGTACGTGCCCATGTCGCCCGTGCGGTGGGTCGACACCCGCCAGAGCAGCATCGGGCCCTTCCCGATGTTCCCGGCTACCACCGCCACCATCCCCTTCGCCGGGTCCAACCCACCGTTGTGGGGCGGGGGTGGATCGGCGCTGCCGGCCATCCCGGCCGGGGCCAAGGCGGTGGTGGTGAACGTGACCGTGACGCAGCCCACGGCCGACGGGTTCCTCACCCTCTCGCCCACCGGCTCCCCTCGGCCGAACGCGTCGACCATCAACTTCGTGGCCGGCCAGACCGTCGCCAACATGACGGTGGTGAAGCTCGGCACCGGCGGCAAGGCCGACGTGTACAACGCCGGCGGCTTCACCCACGTCGTGCTCGACGTGGTCGGCTACTTCATCTGACGACACCCTCCGGGGCCCCGATGCGTGCGGTTGGCACGGGCTCGGACCGTCGTCTACCTTGTCTGTTACCGGGGGGTAACTTGCGCCGCGCAAGGCCCCACCTTCAGCCCAAGGAGTAGCGAATGTCCGACTTCTCGCTCGCCCTCAACGAAGACCAGTTGCAGATCCAGAAGTGGGTCCACGACTTCGCTGAGAACGTGGTCCGCCCGGCTGCCCCCGAGTGGGACGAGCGGGAGGAGTTCCCGTGGCCCGTCGTCGAGGAGGCGGCCAAGATCGGCCTCTACAGCTTCGACTTCATGGCCCAGGCCCTCATGGGTGACGCCACCGGCCTCACCCTGCCGATCACCCTGGAGGAGCTGTTCTGGGGCGACGCCGGCATCGGCCTGGCCATCTTCGGCTCTGGCCTCGCCGCCGCGGGCATCGCCGGCAACGGCACGCCCGAGCAGATGCTCGAGTGGGTGCCCCAGTGCTACGGCACCCCCGACAAGATCCAGCTCGGCGCCTTCTGCGTGAGCGAGCCCGACGCCGGCTCCGACGTGAGCTCGCTGCGCACCCGGGCCGTCTACGACGAGGCCAAGGACGAGTGGGTGCTCAACGGCACCAAGGCGTGGATCACCAACGGTGGCATCGCCGATGTGCACGTGGTCGTGGCTGCCGTCGATCCCGAGCTGAAGGGCCGGGGCCAGGCCAGCTTCATCGTGCCGCCCAACACCAAGGGCCTCAGCCAGGGCCAGAAGTACAGCAAGCTCGGCATCCGCGCCTCGCACACCGCCGAGGTCGTGCTCGACGACGTCCGTGTCCCCGGCCACTGCCTGCTCGGCGGCAAGGAGAAGCTCGACGCCAAGCTGGCCCGGGCCCGCGAGGCGCTGGCCAACCCCGAGAAGGCGGCCCACCAGGGCGGCCAGCCGGCCATGGCCACCTTCGAGGCCACCCGCCCCGCCGTGGCCGCCCAGGCCATCGGCATCGCCCGCGCCGCCTACGAGTACTCGCTCGAGTACGCCAAGGAGCGCAAGGCGTTCGGCAAGCCGATCATCATGAACCAGGGCATCGCCTTCATGCTCTCCGACATGATCACCGAGATCGACGCCGCCCGGCTCCTCGTGCATCGGGCTGCTTGGCTGTCCCGCAACGGGCAGTACAAGAACGCCGAGGGCTCGCAGTCCAAGCTCAAGGCCGGCCGGGTCGCCGTGTGGGTCACCGAGCGGGCCATCCAGATCCTCGGCGGCTACGGCTACGTCAAGGAGTACCCCGTGGAGCGTTGGCACCGCGACGCCAAGATCTACGACATCTTCGAAGGCACCGAGCAGATCCAGCAGCTGGTCATCGCCCGAGCGATCTCCGGCCTGCGCATCGAGTAGCCCGACCTGCGGTCGATAGTCCTGCGAGGCCCGCCGGTTTGCCGGCGGGCCTCCTCGCGTCCAGGGGTGTGAAATCGGTCCATCCCTCCTTTCACCCCTGCTGACTCTCACCGTGACGGATAGCCAGAGGCATCAGGTGGCGACGGGACGTCGGGCTCACCACCCGGGCTCGGCTCGTCGGTGGCCGACGTGTCAATCGCCGACGGTTCGGTCTCGGCCGAGAATGCGCTGCCATAGCGACCGCCAGACCTGGCATGCCACCTCTTGGCCGTCTGGTAGACGTCGTCGACGCTCATTCCAGGTGGCGCTTCTACGAGAGCGAACGCTTCGCCCTTGTAGGTCCAGATCACGATTACCTGCCGTGCCAGGACCGGGGTGGTAGCCGGTGTGTCCCTCTGGAAGCGCGTCCGCGACGTACACGTGGCTGTCGTCGACAGCGTCAACGTGATGACGGCGGTCGATGACATCGATGGACCAGGCGATCGGGGTTCGGGGACATGTCGACGGACGCGGATCGCTGTTGACACTCGGCTCATGTACTGCCATTGTGATGCCATGCCAGCGACGAAGGAAGAACGCCTCCAGATCCGAGTCGACCCGGCCGAGAAGCGGCTGCTCGAACGAGCGGCAGCCGCGTCGCACCAGTCGGTCTCGTCATTCGTGTTGCAGTCGGCCGCGACCCAGGCCGCCCAGGTGCTGGCCGAACGACCGCTCATCGAGTTGTCCCCGACTGCGGCCGAGACGTTCAGCGAAGCGCTCGAGCGGCCGGCGATGGTGAACGAGCGACTCGCCGCTGCCCTGGGCCGCCGGCGCGAGTTCCGCTGGGTTGACTGATCTCCGTCACCCCGAGCCGCTCGATCCCAAGCGGCACGACCGGTCAGGCTTTGACAGCGGCGCCGCCGAGCTCGACGAGTGGCTTCGCCGCTATGCCGGCCAGAACCGCCGACGGGACACGGCGGCGACGTGGGTCATCACCGACACCGAGGACACCGTCGTCGCGTACGTGAGTCTCGCAATGACCGGGATCGACCGTGCAGCCGCGCCGAGACCGGTACGCCAGCACTCCCCGGACCCCGTTCCGGCGTTGCTCATCGGACGACTCGCCGTGGACCGGTCCGTCGCTGGCCTGGGCGTTGGAACAGCTCTCGTGGCCCACGTGCTTGCAACCGCGGTCGAGTTGAACCTGTCCGCGGCGTGCCGGGCCGTGGTCGTGACCGCTCTTGATCAACACGCCCGGACGTGGTGGGAACGGCTCGGCTTCGAGTCCTTCGATCCAACCGATCCCGACAATCCCGACCTCTACCTGTTGACCGCTGACATCGAGGCCACTCTCCGGTCGCTGCGCTGAGCCCCCACCAACCAAGCGCACGCCGCGCGCCCTCCCGGCGTACTGCCCGTTCGCGGAGCGTCGATCTGACGCGCTCGAGCTCAGCGTTCGGGGATGTCGGCAGAGGAATCAGCCATCATGGAGAGTTGCTCTACCGAGCCGATTGTCGCCGACGAGACCACCGGCCGGTGTGTGGTCAACAGGTTGTGCGAGTGGAAGGGGCACGCGCTTCGAGCACCGGTGCAGGCAATGCGGCGTCAGCGTCCAGCGGTCCCTCAGGTGCGGCCACTGCTCGAGCGAGCGAGTCTGCGCGTTTGTTGAGTGCGAGCTCTGGTTACGAGAACCCGGCGTCGGTTCGCACCAAGCGCCCGCCTTCCACGTGCGCCCTGTTGTTTGCGCCACCGTCGGTTCGCGCGTTGCCGCGCAGCTGGTTGTCGAGGACCCACACACCGGTGCCGCCGGCGAGGTCGATGCCATGCCCGCCATTCTCGGTGACTGCGCTCTCGCTGATCGAGAACCCGACGGCGTTCGCGAGGTCGGCCCGGACACCTTCCTGGTGGTTGCCACGGATCGAGCAGCTGGTGATCGTGGCGGTGTCGATCCGAAGCGCATGGCCGGTGACCACGTCGATTCCCACGTCGTTGCCCGCGACCACACAGCTGTCGATGCGGAGATCCTCGACCAGGGTGGGCTCGGGCGTGGCACCGGTGCCCTCCACTTGGATGCCTACTCGTGCATCACGGAACGTCGAGCGCAACGCGTGGATCCTGGTGCACGCGGCGATCATGAGGCCGGCGTAGGTAATGCGCGCCGCAGAAACATCTGCGATGACGATGTCCTCGCAGTGGACGTCGTTCGCGGTGATGTCGAAGCCGACGCTGATGCCGACGCCCATGCCAGGCGGAGCGCCGCTTTCGGCGTCACCGGTCCACCCTAGGAGTCGGGTTCCTCGCACGTGGATCCGGCGGCTGCGTTGCACCCGGATGCCGGTGGCACCGCCCCCGAGTGTGCCGTCGATGACGCCACCCTCGATCACCGCATCCTCCGCTCCGTCGATGGTGATGCAGGGGGCAGCCACCGTCACGTCCGTCCCCTCGGCGGGCCCCATGCGCAAGACCGTGCGGGGCGCGAGTACGAGGCGGTTCCCGCTCCGGAGCTCCAGGCCCCGGACGAGGTACTCGCGTTCGTTGAGCGCCACCTCGGCGCCGGTGTCGAGTCGGTGCTGGATCGCTGCGGTGTCGTCGGTCATGGCATCCCGGTCGACTGGTTCCCGCCGTCGCGGACTTTGGCGCCACCATCGGTTGCGACACCGGTCGTTTGCGGGCCTGGGGGGTTGGTGTTGCCGAACCAGTTGCCAGTCACGTCCACCTCGAGCTGGGGGCCCTGGCTCACGATCCGGACGGCGTTCGGTGCGTTGTCCCAAAGGTGGTTGCCGGAGATCGAACCGTGGCTCGCGGCGCCGCCGGGCAACGTCGCGACCTGGATGCCCGCGGTGCCGCTGCCCTCCACGACGTTCCCGCGGACTTGCCAGCGCCCGACGCTGCCAAGCTCGATGCCCGGTGCCTTCGGGTGGTCACGAATCATGCAGTTATCGACCGACAGGGAGTCGGCAAACGCCGCGAGCACGCCGTGGTTGCCGTTCCCCGCGAAGGTGCAGCGGCGCACACTGATCGCCTCGGCGCGGGAAGCCTGGGCGTGGAGGCCGTCGTCACGGTTGTTCCGGAACGAGCAATCGCGCAACGTCACATCAGCAAGCCGTTCGTTCTTCTTGAGATAGACGAGGACCCCGGTCTGATTGGCGGCGAACGTGCAGCCACTCACCAACACGTCGTCAATGGTGTCAGCGTCGCCGTTGGGCTCGAAGTCGATGCCGGCGCCTGGCACCGACGAGGTGGTGTTCGCGAAGACCGAATTCACTACCCGCAGCCCACGCACGGCGATGACCGACAACCCCTGGCGCCCGTTGCCATCCGCGGTCACGCCATCGAGAACCACGTCCTCCGCCATCACGTTCGTGCGGGACGGATACGACCTCGCGATGTAGAACCCGTCGCCCTTCGAGCCGTCGGAGGTCGTGGCGATGTTGACGGCACGCGTTCCGTATATGCGCACCCTCCGTCCGCCGTAGATGGCGACGCCCAGCGTGACCGGCCCGCGGCTGCCGTCGAGGATGCCGCCCTCAATCACGACGTCCTCAACGTCTTCGATCCTGAGCATCGCGGGCAAGTCGTCCCCGCGCAGCGCCACCGCGTGGAGCGTGGTCTGGGGCGTCATCACCAGTCGATTGCCGCTGTTGAGCCGGACTGACCGCACGCCAAAGTGCCCACCGGCCAGCCGCACGACGGCGTGCTCGTCGAGGGCCCGCTGGAGCGCGTCGGTGTCGTCGTTCCCACTCGGCGCCAGCTCACCCGTGGTCGTCCATCGCGGCGGCGAGGTGGGCTCCCGTGCCGTCGCCGCGCCGAGCGCGGTGCCGACGATCACCAACCCTCCACCGGACAGCAAGCGCCGCCGCGTCGGCGTGGAGTCGCTGGACACCTCCACCCATCGGCACCATCCCCAGTTCTTGTAGCCAGAACTCGCACTACTTCACCTCGCAGTCCCGCGACGGAGACGCGAGCGGAGTCGTTCCGTGATGGTCAGGCCCGGCGATCTGCGCGTTCTGGCAGGCGTGGATATGCCCGATCGAAATGAGCGTTCTGTGACACGTGAGATGGCGTACGGCTGGCCCCGCAGCCGACGGTTCGCTCAGGTCAGGGACTCCATGGGACCTCTGAGTTCCAGGCGTAGCCACAAGTGGCCGTGGCCAAGCCGCTGGCGCTCCGCAGCCGAGCACCAGTAGGTGGAGCGTCTCCAACGTCGAACCACGACTGCGCCAACACCTCACGGAACCCTGGTTCTGACGGCCGGTCGACGGCGCGAAGGAGCCGACCAAGAGCCGCAGCCCACTCGTCGTCGCCAGACATGGCGCTGAACTCCTCGGTCCACACGCCCAGCCAGCCTGCAGTGAGCCCGTCGAGGTATTCCAGCCAAGGGGCCGCACACTCGTCGATCTGGTCGGGCCAGAAGGCTCGTGCTGCGTCGAGCCGAGATCGGCTTCTGCCGACAGCGTCTTCCCTTCGGGCGATCACAGCGGTATAGGTCTCCCCCCAGCCGCCATCAGTCGCCGGCCAGGCCACCAGATCGTTCACGCCGAACAGCGTCAGCCAGAACCACGGGACGCCGTAGTTCGATGCCGCCACGCCCTCATGGGGGTCATAGGTCGTTGGCGCCGTTGGAGACGACAGCACGAGCAAGGTGCACCGGTTCGCCATACCGGAGACCGTAACTGGAGATGGTGTCGGCGAACGAGGACGCGATGTGGAGCCGAGCCGTCCCGGCGAACTGTGACGAGGGGACGCTTGCCGCGCACGGGATATGGCCCGCGTGATCAGGGACGGTGATCACCGGCTCCTCCTGTGGTCCAGGAGCGCGAGACTCAGGCCGTGGCGAAGTCGCTGTGCTCGTGCGGCCGGGTCCTTCTTTGGAAGTCCGATGAGCCGAACTCCGACGAGTGGTGGCTCGCGCGCCTCTCCGA
>JAKOVR010000147.1 GCA_029782025.1 Actinomycetes bacterium
CCCTAAAATTCCCCACCCACAGGAACGACGGCTCAGGGGGCGAGCGGCTTCACGAAGGAGAGGGCCAGCGCGCCCGACGGGGCGGCCGTGGTGAGCTCGGGGACGTAGCGGTACCCGAGCGGGTGCACCCACCCGGTCAGGCCGTCCGGGTCGTCGAGCTGGGTGGCCAGCACGTGGCGCACCAGCGCACCCTTCAGGAGCTTGTTCCAGTGGCTCACCGCCACCAGGTCGGTCGTGCCCCGCCGCCGCACCTCGTCGAAGAACCGGACGGTGAGCTCCACCGTCGGCCCACCCGGCCCACCCGGCCCGCCTGGCCCGCCTGACCGCCGGGGACCGGGCCACGCCGCCGCGTGCTCCTGGGGCAGCAGGTTCCACACCGTGCGACCGGCGGCGGCGGCGTCGAGCACGGGACCGAGACGGGGACGCCACCAGGTGGACAGCTTCCCGAGCCCCGGCAGCGTCGCCCCCATCTTGCACTTGTAGTCGGGGATGGGGTCGAGCGGGCCGACGACACCCCAGAGGCCCGAGAGGATGCGCACCTGGGCGGCGGCCCGTCGGCGCTCGCGGACCGGCAACGTGGCATGGTCGAGCGCGCCGTAGAGCACGCCGGTGTAGCGCTCGATCGCCGGCAGGGTGGGCGCCTCGAGCACGGCCCGGTCGGCCGCCGTCGCGGCGGCGAGCGCTGCGCCCTTCACCCCCAGCAGCGCCGCCCGCGCCGCCTCGCCGCTGCGCATGGCCCGGCGCAACGCGGCCACGACCGCCGCCCGGTCGCCGTCGAGCTCGGGGGCCACGAGCGAGCCGGCGGCATAGGGCGCGCCCCGGCCGCCGGCGGCCTTGCCCTCCGACGGCGGGAGCAGGATCAGCGGCGGGAGGCGCCGGGGCACGAACGGTCGCGACGGGCGCGTGGGGAGCGGGGCGTCGTCAGCCGTAGACGGGGAAGTCGGCGCACAGCGCGGCGACGTCGGCCTGCACCGCCGCCACCTCGGCCGCGTCGTCGCGTCCCTGCAGGGCGCGGGCGATCAGGTCGCCGATGCGGGCCATCTCCGCCTCGGTCATCCCCTGGGTGGTGACGGCCGGCGTCCCGAGCCGCAGGCCGCTGGTGACGAAGGCCGACCGCGGGTCGTCGGGGATGGTGTTCTTGTTGCACACGATCCCGGCGTCGTCGAGCACCTGCTGGGCCACCTTCCCGGTGAGCTCCTCGTCGAAGGGCCGGAGGTCGACCAGCATCAGGTGGTTGTCGGTGCCACCGCTCACGAGCCGGAAGCCGTGCCCGGCCAGCGTCGACGCCAGCGCGGCGGAGTTGCGCACGATCTGCTGGGCGTAGTCGCGGAACGACGGGTCGGCCGCCTCCCGGAAGGCCACGGCCTTGGCCGCGATGACGTGCTCGAGCGGGCCGCCCTGCAGGCCGGGGAAGATCGCCTTGTCGATCGCCGTGGCGAGCTCGTCGCGACAGAGGATGGTGCCGCCCCGGGGGCCCCGGAGGGTCTTGTGGGTGGTAAAGGTGACGACGTCGGCGTGGGGCACGGGGCTCGGGTGGACCCCGCCGGCGATCAGCCCGGCGATGTGGGCGGCGTCGAAGAGGAACAGGGCACCGACCTCGTCGGCGATCTCCCGGAAGATCTCCGGGTCGATGATCCGCGGGTAGGCGGTGGCGCCGGCCACGATCAGCTTGGGCTGCTCCCGCTTGGCCAGGTCGCGGATCTCGTCGTAGTCGATGCGCTCGTCCGACGGGGTGACGCCGTAGCTCACGAACCGGTAGAGCCGGCCGCTGGCGTTGACCGGCGACCCGTGCGTGAGGTGGCCGCCCTGGTCGAGGCGCATGCCGAGCACCGTGTCGCCCGGTTCGAGGAGGGCGAGGTAGACCCCGAGGTTGGCGTTGGCCCCCGAGTGGGGCTGGACGTTGGCATGGTCGGCGCCGAACAGCGCCTTGACCCGGTCGCGGGCGAGGTCCTCGACGTCGTCGACGACCTGGTTGCCGCCGTAGTAGCGCTTCCCGGGGTAGCCCTCGGAGTACTTGTTGGTGAACACCGACCCGGTGGCCTGCATCACCGCCGGCGACGCGAAGTTCTCCGACGCGATGAGCTGCACGGTGCGGTTCTGGCGGTCGGTCTCGCGGTCGATCAGGTCGAACAGCTCGGTGTCGGGTGCGGTGGGCCAGCCCATGGGTGCTCCTGCGGGTCGGGGGCGGGACGCCGGGCGGGTCAGCCGGCGCGGGGGTCGGGGGTGGCAGCTTGCCCTGGGAACAGGGCGGCCACCAACCGGGTCGTGAGGTCGTCGATCTCGGCGAAGCAGGCCCGGAACACCTTGAAGCGCCGACCCATGGGGTCGGCCACCTCGAGGGCCGGGTCGACGCGGAGGTAGTCGTGCATCGAGCGCTCGGGGACGGCCCGGGCCAGGTAGCTCGCCACCGGCTCGTCGGCCCGGCGGGGGCCGGTGCGCTCGACGGCGGCCACCAGCTCCTTGAGGAGGAAGGTGCGGGGGAACGCCGTCGCCTCGAGGACGGCGGCGTTGCGCAGGTGCTCGCCCGCCATGGCCAGCACGAGGTCGGCGCCACCGAGGAGCTCGGGGGTGGTGGGCTGGCTACGGTGCTCCCGGGCGTCGATGCCCCGCTCGCGGAGGAGCTCGACGACCTCGTCCGCCGCCGGGACGCCCGGGCCGACGAACCCCGACGACGCCACCTCGATGGGCAGGTCCCGCTGCTCTGCCGCCGCCCGCAGGAGTGCCTCGCCGAGCGGCGACCGGCACTGGTTGCCGGTACACAGGACCAGGATGCGAACCGGGCCGGCGGGTGCAGCTGCCGGTGGGCCAGCGGGGACAGGAGGTGGATCGGCAGGGACGATGCGGTCGATTCTAGGCCGGGCCCGGGTGGGCCCTATTCTTGATTCGGAAGTCAGCAGACGTCGCCAGGGCGGCACCCACACCGGGCCGCACCGTACGAAGGGGGCACACATGGTGAGCTCGGTCGATCCCCGCACGCCGGTCCTGATCGGTGGGGGCCAGATCAGCAATCGCGTCGACCAGGGGGCCAAGGTGCTCGAACCGGTCGACCTGATGGCCGAGGCGCTGCGGGGAGCCGCCGCCGACGCCGGCCGGGGCAACGACATCCTCGGCCACGTCGACAGCATCCGGGTGATGAACCTGCTGTCGTGGCGCTACCGCGACCCCGGTGCCCTGCTGGCCGAGCGCATCGGCGCGTCGCCCCGCCACACCGGGTACACGGTGATGGGCGGCAACTACGTCCAGACGGTGATGAACCAGGCCGGGCTCGACATCGCCGCCGGCAAGGCCGACATGGTGATCCTGGCCGGGGCCGAGTCGTGGCGCACCCGCACCGTCGCCCGCAAGGGCGGCGGCGAGCTCCCGTGGACCCACCAGGGCGACGACGTCCCGCCGGCCGAGCCGATCGGCGAGGACCACGAGCTGATGGGGCCGGGCGAGGTCGCCCGCGGCATCTTCCTCCCCATCCAGGTGTACCCGATGTTCGACAACGCGCTGCGGGCCGCCGACGGGCTCACCATCGACGAGCACCTCGCCCGCATCGGCGACCTCTACGCCCGCTTCTCCGAGGTGGCGGCGCAGAACCCCCACGCCTGGAGCCGCGACGTGTGGACGGCCGAGCAGCTCGTGTCGGCCACGCCCGACAACCGCATGGTGTGCTTCCCGTACACGAAGCGGTTCAACAGCAACAACATGGTCGAGCAGGGTGCAGCGGTGATCCTGTGCTCGCTCGAGAAGGCCCGCTCCCTGGGCGTGCCCGACGACCGCATCGTGTTCCTCCACTCGGGGGCCGACGCCCACGACCACTGGTTCGTGTCCAACCGCGCCGACCTCCACTCCTCGCCGGCCATGCGCTCGACCAGCGCCAGGGCCCTCGAGCTGGCCGGCGCCGGGGTCGACGACCTCGCCCACGTCGACCTCTACTCCTGCTTCCCGTCGGCCGTGCAGATCGCCGCCCGGGAGATCGGCCTCGGCCTCGACCGGCAGCTCACCGTCACAGGTGGGATGAGCTTCGCCGGCGGGCCGTGGAACAACTACGTGATGCACGGCGTGGCCACCATGCTCGGGGTCCTGCGCGACGACCCGGGCTCGCTCGGCCTCGTCAACGCCAACGGCGGCTACCTCACCAAGCACGCCATGTGCGTGTACTCCACCCGGCCGCCCGCCGCCGGCACGTTCCGCTGGGAGGACGTGCAGGCGCAGGTCGACGCCCTGCCGTCGGTGGAGCTCGACGACGCCCCCGACGGGCCGGCGACGGTGGAGACCTACACCGTGATGCACGACCGCGACGGAGCGCCCGAGCAGGGTCTGATCGCCGCCCGCATGGTCGACGGGCGGCGGGCGTGGGGGGCGAGCCGGGAAGCCGACGTGCTCGCCGCCATGCTCGACGGCGAGTTCGTCGGGCGTCCGATCACCCTCGCCCCCGACGGCGCCTTCACCGTCTGACCCGGACCCGACTCCGGCGGGGTCCGGCGCTCTCGCCGTCTGGATGCAGATCGGGACACATGGGTGACTGGTTGCATCCAGACGAGTGAAGCGGGGGTTCAGGGGACGAGGACGACCTTGCCGTGGACGCGTCGGTTGGTGAGGTCGTCGAGGGCGTCGGCCACGCGGTCGAGCGGGTAGGCCGTGGGCTCGGCCGGGTGCAGTCGCCCATCGGCCGCCAGCGCCAGCGCGTCGGCCAGCAGCGCCGCGTTCTCGGCGCCGAACTGCATGCCCCAGGCCCCCCAGTCGACGCCGAGCACCGACCGGTTGCGCAGCAGCACCTGGTTCAGCGGCAGCCGGGGGATGTCGCCGGTGGCGAAGCCGATCACCAGGTAGCGGCCGAACAGGCCGAGCGACCGGAGGGCCGGGTCGGCCAGGTCGCCACCTACCGGGTCGACCACCACGTCGACCCCCGTGCCCCCGGCGATCTCCCGGGCCCGGTCCTTCAACGACTCGGCGCTGTAGTCGATCGTGTGGTCGGCGCCGGCCGCCACCGCCGAGGCCAGCTTGTCCGACGACGACGCGGCGGCGATCACCGTGGCGCCGAGGGCCTTGGCCACGTCGATGGCCGCGAGACCCACCCCGCCGCCGGCGCCGAGCACCAGCACCGTCTCGCCCGGCCGCAGATGGGCCCGCTCCCGCAACGAGAACAGCGCCGTGCAGTAGCTCTGCCCGAACGCCGCGGCCTGCCCCGTGGTGAGCGCGTCGGGCACCCGGGTGAGCCCGAGCGCGTTCGCCGCCACCTGGGAGGCGTACCCGCCGAGCCCGCAGCTGTAGAGCACCCGGTCACCCTCGGCCCAGCCCTCCACGCCCTCCCCCACGGCGGCGATCCGTCCAGCCACCTCGCTCCCGGGCGTGAACGGGAGCGGCGGCTTGATCTGGTAGCTGCCGGCGATGAACAGGGCGTCGACGAAGTTCACCCCCGCCGCCTCCACCTCGATGACCACCTGACCCGGCCAGGGGGCGAGGTCCGGCGCCTCCTCCAACGACAGGCCCGAGGGCGGGCCGAGCTCGGTGCACACGATCTTCCGCATGGCCGCATCCTTGCCGATCGGCATCCACCGCCGCACCAGCCGCCGCATCGGCCCCGCACCCGGCCGCCCGCGCCCCGCCAGAGGCCCGGCAGCCCTGACGGGGTGTCAGGTACATTCCCGGCATGACCGAGGAGCTGCCCGCCACCACCCGCCAGATCCTCCTGGCCCGACGCCCCGAGGGCCTCGTCTCCCGCGACGACTTCACCTTCGTCGATGCCCCCATGCCCGAGCTGGCCGACGGCGAGGCCCTCGTGCGCTCGCACTACCTCAGCATGGACGCCACCTGTCGCACGTGGCTGAACCGGGGCGAGGGCTACCTGCCCGCCGTCGAGATCGGCGAGGTCGTCCGGGCCAGCACCATCGGCTACGTCGTGGCCACCAACTGCGACGCCTACGAGGTCGGCGACCTCGTCTACACCCTCACCGGCTGGACGGAGTACGGCATCTGCCGAGACGATCTCTTCACCACCAAGATCGCACCGGGCACCGACCTCAAGGCGATGATGAGCGTCTTCGGGGCCACCGGCGCCGCCGCCTACTTCGGACTGCTCGACATCGGCCGGCCCCAGGAGGGCGAGACCGTCCTGGTGTCGGCCGCGGCCGGGGCCACCGGCTCGCTGGTCGGCCAGATCGCCAAGATCAAGGGCTGCCGGGTCGTCGGCATCGCCGGCGGGCCGGAGAAGTGCGCCTGGGTCGTCGACGAGCTGGGCTTCGACGCCTGCATCGACCACCGCGCACCGGGCCTCGACCTCGTCGCCGCCCTGAAGGAGCACTGCCCGAAGCGGGTCGACGTCTACTTCGACAACGTGGGCGGCCCGATCCTCGACGCCGCCCTGGGCGCCCTCGCCATGCACGGCCGGGTGGTGCTCTGCGGCGCCATCTCCGTCTACAACGACCAGGGCCGCCCGCCCGGCCCGGCCAATTACCTCAACCTGATCGCCCGGCGGGGCCGCATGGAGGGGTTCATCACCCTCGACTACTGGGACCGCTTCGACGAGTGCTTCGACCAGCTCCGGGCCTGGGCCGAGGACGGGCGCCTGCGCTGGCGCGAGCACGTCGTGCAGGGGCTCGACAACGCCCCCGACGCCCTCAACATGCTCTTCACCGGCGAGAACATCGGGAAGGTCATCGTGGAGGTCGCCCCCGAGCCCTGACCGGTGCATCGGCGGGGGCGCTCCCTACACTCGCCCCATCGAGACCAGCACCGGCACCGAGGTCGCCCCCGGCGACGACGGAGGCAACGGCGACAGCGACGGCGCCACAGGCCGTCGGCACGGCCACCTGCGCCACCTCCCCCTGATCACCTCGGCGGTGTGGGTCAACGTGGTGCTCGTCCTCGCCTACAGCGGCGCCTTCGGCCGCGTCGTGTCCAACGAGCGCATGGAGAACTGGGCCACGGTCTTCCTCTCGCTGATGCTCCAGGCCCTCCCCTTCCTCGTGCTCGGCGTGGTGATCAGCGCCGCCGTCTCCACCCTCGTGCCGTCCCGGTGGATCCAGAAGGCCGTGCCCACCAATCCGGCGGTTGCCGTGCCGGCGGCGTGTGCCATGGGCGCCGCCCTCCCCGGCTGCGAGTGCAGCGCCGCTCCCGTCGCCGGGCGGCTCATGGAGCGGGGCGTGCCGGAAGCGGCGGCGCTGACCTTCCTGCTCGCCTCCCCCGCCATCAACCCGGTGGTCATCGTCGCCACCGTGGTCGCCTTCCCCAACCAGCCCTCGGTGGCGCTGGCCCGCTTCGTCGCCTCGTTCCTGGCCGCCGTCGTGGTGGGCTGGGTGTGGCAGCGCTTCGCCCCGGCCGACATCATCGAGCACCGGCTCACCCGCATCGCCGCCGAGCACCAGGGCCACGCCTTCGCCGACACGGCCGTCTCCGACTTCGTCCAGGCCGGCGGGTACCTCGTGCTCGGGGCGGCGCTGGTGGCCACCTTCCAGGCCCTCGTGCCGCCGAGCGTCCTCGACGGGATCGGGGGCGAGGGGGTGGTGCCGATCGTGGCCCTCGCCGTCCTGGCCGTCGTGCTGTCCATCTGCAGCGAGGCCGACGCCTTCGTGGCCGCCGGGCTCTCCCGCTTCTCCCTCACCGCCCGCCTCGTGTTCCTCACCGTCGGCCCGATGGTCGACCTCAAGCTCATCGCCCTCCAGGCCGGCACGTTCGGGCGGCGCATGGCGTTGCGGTTCGCTCCCCTCACCTTCGTGGTGTGCGTGGCCGCGGGCGTCGGCGTCGGGCGGTTCCTGACATGAGGCCGCTCGACGGTCCACTGCTCGCCGTCGCCGCCGGCGCGCTGGCCCTGCGCGTGGGCACGACCGACCTCGTGTTCCGCTACCTCCGCCCGGGCATGCGGCCGTGGCTCGTGCTGGCCGGGGCGGTGCTCGTCGCCCTCGGGACGACCTCCGGGGTGGTCACCTGGCGGCATCGGCACCGCCCTTCGGAGGGCGACGGCGCGGTGGGGCACGAGCAGGTCGGGCACGGGCACGACGAGCGCATCGAGCCCCACGCCCACGGGGCCTCGTGGTTGTGCTGGCTGCTCCTCGCCCCGGTGCTGCTCGGGGCCATCGTCGACCCGCGGGCCCTCGGGGCGGCGTCGGTGCAGGCCAACGCCGGGCGCCGGGTGCCCTTCTCCGAGGGCTTCGACCTGCAGCAGTACGTGGCCACCCACTCGAGCGGCGGCCAGGCCCCCCAGCTCACGCTCGCCCAGTTCATCGGCGCGTCGCGCCAGGAGAGCAGTCGGGCGCTGCTCCGCACCCAACCCGTGACCCTGCTCGGCTTCGCCACCGTCGACCCCAAGGACCCGAACCGCCGGCTCCTCGGTCGCCTGCAGCTCGGGTGTTGCGCCGCCGACGCCGTGGGCCTGGTGGTGGAGGTCGACACCCGGGGGATGGCGACGTCCTGGCCGGCGGCCAACCAGTGGATGGAGATCACCGGGGTGATCGACGTACCCACCTCCGACCGGCTCTTCGCCGCCTACGGGCCCGACCATCTCGGGCTGGCCGCCATCACGGCCCGCGACCTCCGCGAGGTCGACGCGCCGACCGAACCCTACGAGTACCCCTGACGGGTGGGCCTGGTCCCGGGGTGGGGGGCGCGCCGCCCCCGGGTCGGTGCCCACGGAGGAGCACCGACCCACGGGCGGTACGAGCGCGCTCGCGCCGGACGCTCGGGGCGACCGGCCGTGACGGGCCGGTCGCCGGCGGGCGTCAGCGACCCATGTAGATCTTGTTGAACTGCTGACCGACCACCATCGACTGCTTCATCCGGTTGGTCCACTCGGCCGCGACCGGAGCCATCGTGCCGGCCGGGAGCTGGTAGGTGGCCTCGATGTACTGGTAGATGCTGGCTTCGTCGGTGTAGCCGGCCCCGCTCGCCGCCTTCAGGTAGGTGGCGTACTGCTCGAGGCTCACGCCGTTGACGGGCTGGAGCAGCGGGTCGTTCGGGTCGAGCGGCTTGGTGGACGGGCCCCCGAACGCGGCGGGGTCGATGCCCGGGCCGCCCTGCACGCCGATCGCCCCCTGCTGCTGCATGGCGGCGTACTGCTGCTGCTGGGCGTTGACCTGCCCGCCCCACTGGGCGGCGGCGGCGGAGTTGTCGAGGCCTTCCTTGACCTTCTTGAACAGTCCCATGTGTCTCGTACCTTTCGTGCTGGGGCCGGATGCCGACCCCGTGGTGGCCATTGAACTGCATGAGCAGCGCAGTCCGCCTGAGTAGGGAGTACTCAAACGCTTACGCGGCGGTGCTCACGCCGATGGATCGGGGGCCGGGTCGGGCGCCGGCTGGGGCGCCGCATCGGGCGACCAGAACAGGTCCTTGCGGGGCTCGTCGGTGTAGACGGGCTGGCGCTTCTCGTCGAAGGCGCGGATGGCCTCCTGGAGGTTCTCGGTGAACCCGACCATCAGCTGGTTGCGGTCCTCGATCTCGATGGCCGACTCGAGCGCCGCCGTCTCGAGGTTCACCCACAGGATGTCCTTGGTCATGGCCAGGCCGTAGGGGCTGAACCGGCACATGCCCTCGGCCATCTCCACCGCGGTGGCGAGCACCTCGTCGTCGGGGACGACTCTCGACACGAGCCCCATGCGCAGCGCCTCCTCGGCGCCGATGCGGCGGCCGGTGAGGAGGAGGTCGTTGGCGTGGGCGGCGCCGATCATGCGGGGCAGCAGCCAGCTCGCCGCCATCTCGGTGGAGGTGAGCCCGTTGACGATGCCGGTGGCGTTGAACTCGGCCGACTCGGACGCGATGCGGATCTCCGCGCCCAGGCTGAGGCACATGCCCCCGCCGTAGGCCGCGCCGTTGACGGCGGCGATGAGCGGCTGGTGCATGCGGCGCATCGCCAGGATCAGACGGGAGTAGATGCGCATCGACCGCTGGGCGATCCGGCCGACCGTGAGGCCGTCGATGTTGGGGATGATCCCGTAGTCCTTCAGGTCGAGGCCGCTGCAGAAGGCCCGGCCGGCCCCGGTGAGGACGGCGACGTAGCAGTCGTTGTCGGCCGCCACCTCCTCGATGGCCTCGTAGAGCTCGATGGCGAGGTCGATCGACAGCGCGTTGAGCCGCTCAGGGCGGTTGAGGGTGATGACCCGCACATGGGGCACGGGGGTGGAGATGGTGGTGAGGACGCCGGTCGCCATGGCTGACATCGTGTCAGACCCGAGCCCGGGCACGGTCCCGGGCTCGGCGGTGCGGCGCCAGAAGACGGCGTACCCTGCCCTCATGCGCTGGGACGACGTGATGGAGCTGCTGCGGGGGACGCCGCCGGGGCATCTGGCGACCACGGGAGCGGACGGGACCCCGCACGCGGCCAAGGTCGCGCTGGGCCTCGACGGCGACGTGCTGTGGATCGCCACCCGACGCTCCTCGGCCAAGGCCCGCAACCTGCGGGCCGACCCGAGGCTGGCGGTGATGGTCGAGGGCAACCGGGCCGAGACCTACGTCTGGGGTGAGGCAGAAGCCGAGAACGACGGAGCCGAGCTCCGCCGGGTGTGGGACGGCGGCGTGTTCCCCTTCGATCTGAGCGGCTTCTTCGGCTCCCCCGACAACCCCGACGTCGTGCTGTTCCGGGTCCGACCCACCCGGGCGGTGGCCATGGTCGCCGGCGACTCGGGTCTGGAGCGACGCACCTGGTCGGCCGGGGGTTGAGCCCGACGAGCGGCACCGGCCGCGGGGCTCGCTGCGGGGCTCGCCGCGACGCTCGCCGCGGGGCCCGCCGACCCGGGGGGTGGCAGACTGCCCCGTCACCCGAACGAAGGAGGGAGCGATGGCGCTCCGCGTCGTGGGTGTCGGCCTCGGCCGCACCGGCACCAACTCGCTGAAGCTGGCCCTCGAGCGCCTCCTCGACGCGCCCTGTCACCACATGCTCGAGGTGTTCGCCGACGAGGCCCAGTTCCCGCTGTGGGTCGAGGCTGTCGACGGCTCGCCCGACTGGGACCGCATCTACGAGCGGTTCGCCGCCACCGTCGACTGGCCCGGCGCCGCCTTCTGGCGGGAGCTGGTGGCCGCCAACCCCGACGCCGTGGTCCTCCTCTCCCGCCGCGAGAGCGCGGACGCCTGGTGGAACAGCGCCGTGCGCACCATCTTCGCCCCCTGGAACGGGGAGGACGGCTCGTTGCCCCAGGAGTTCCGATTCGCGCTCGAGCGGTTGGTCGGCCGCAACGGCGTCGACCCGGGCGACGCCGAGGTGGCCAAAGCCGCCTACGAGGCCCACCTCGCCGCCGTCCGGGCCGAGGTGCCGGCCGACCGCCTGGTCGAGTGGACCGCCGGCGACGGCTGGGGCCCGCTGTGCGCCGCCCTCGGCGTGCCGGTGCCCGACGAGCCCTTCCCCCACGTCAACACCACCGACGAGTTCCGCGCCCGCCGCGCCGCCCAGGCCGAAGCGGCGGCCGAGGCCGAGACCGGCGAGGCCGAGACCGGCGAGGCCGGCGGGGAACCGGGCGGACACTGACCGGTCGGCGGCACCCTCGTCCCGCTCAGGCTCCTTCGTCAGCACGGTGAACGCTCCCGCCGCCCGTCCCGACGGCCCGATCCGCATCGCCGTGGTGGGCGGCGGGTACGGGGCCAAGGTTGCCCTCCCCGTCTACCGATCGCTCGACGCGTTCGAGCCGGTGGCCGTCTGGTCGCGCACTGGGGAGCGGGCTCGCCAGATCGCCGCGGCCCATGGCCTCGCCCTCGGCAGCGACGACCTCGACGAGGTCCTCGCCGTGCCTGGGCTGGAGGCGGTGCACGTGGCCGTCCCCGTGGCTCTCCACGAGGACGTCGCCGTTCGCGCCGCCGACGCCGGGCTGCACGTGCTGTGCGAGAAGCCGGTGGCCCTGGACCTCGCCGGGGCTCGGCGGGTGGCGGCGGCGATCGACGCCTCCGGTGTCGTCGGCATGGTCAACTTCTCCCGCCGGTTCGAGGGCGCTCGTCAGCGGGTGCTCGTGCTGGCGGGGCAGTGCGTCGGCCGGCTGCGACTCGTCGCCATCGAGCTGGTCCACGCCGACCACGCCCTCCCCGACTCGCGCCCGTGGTCGTGGGTGCACGACGCCGCCGCCGGCGGCGGGCGGCTCCAGGGCTACGGCGTCCACGATCTCGACCTGCTCCTGCACCTCGGCGCCGACGTGGAGGCGGTGACGGCCATGACCACCATCGCCGTGCCGGAGCGGGTCGACGCCGCGACCGGCCGGACGGGTCCCGCCGCCCCGACCGAGCCCGACGGGACGACCGCCCTCCGTCCCGTGACCGCCGAGGACGGCTACGCCGTCGTGGCCCGCCTCGCCGACGGTGGGCTGGCCACGCTCCGCCTGGTGTCGACGGCGCGCCACGGGCAGGGCGAGCGGATCGAGGTGCACGGCGACGCCGGCACCGTCCGGCTCGACGGCGACGGCGCGATCCGATGGGGCCGGGCCGGGGAACCGCTAAAGGAGGAACCGGCGCCGCCGATCGACCCGGCCGAGGGGTTCGCCGCGGTCGCTCAGCGATTCGCGGCGGCGATCCGCGACGGCGCCCCGCCCGAGCCGCCGATGGGCGACGGCCTGCGGGCCCAGGCCCTCCTCGACGCCGTGCGCCGCTCCGCCGCGGAGCACCGCTGGGTCACTCCCGACCCCGCCTGAATGGCACCTCTCCCGTGGGTGGGCGCCTCGTCTCGTGGGTGCGAATTGTTCGCATTCGCGAACAATTCGCACCCACAGGGCCACGACTGGACTCAGGCGCCGTTCGGCGTTACCGGGCGGCGAGGGTGAGCGAGTGGAGGATGGCTCGGGCGGTGGCCGCGTCGGCCCCCACCCCGATCGACAGCAGGGTCGTGGTGCCGCCGCGCTCGATGGCGAGGTCGATCACCGGCACGGTGACGCTGGTGGCCGGGGCGAGGAGCGAGATCGTGGTCCCTTCGACGACCACCGAGCGCTCGGTGGCCCGATCGCCGAGGTCGGTCGTGGCGTCTTTCGGACGCAGCCACACGCCGTCGGCGGGGGTGAGCACACGGACCATCGACTGGGGACACGGGACGACCGGCATCGTCACCCCACGGACCGCCCTGACGGTCTCGCCCGCCGGCGGCTCGAACAGCGACCCACTGCACGAGCCTCGGTTCGAGCGGCCGGAGAACTGGATCCCCCCGCCGGGCACCGACTGTTCCTCCGATGTCTCCGTCAGGTCGACCACCGCCCACGCCGGCGGCACCAGCACCGACACGCCGTCGAGGACGAGCGGTCGCCAGCCCGTGGTGTCGGACATCGGCCCGGAGCGCAGAGCCCGGTCCCGGCCGGAGCGGGTGAAGGTGGCCAGCACGGCGTCGGCCTCCGAGCCCTTGATCGTGAGCCGGTAGGACCCGAGCTGGAAGACGTCGGTGGCGCAGGTGGAACAGGTGGGGAGGCGGAGGCGCTGCGCCGGCCAGTCGCCCACCATCGCGGCCTCGCCCGACACCGCTTCAGCGTGCTCGCCCTCGATGGTGAGCACCGAGTCCGGAAGGGCCTGCTCGGGCGAGCACGACGGACCATCGTCGGCCGGGGACGAGCGCAGCAGGACGGCGCCGGTGGCGGTCGGCCCTCCGGCGTTCGGCTGCCAGCAGGATCGGGAGGCAGGCACGATCCATCCTTCCGGAACGGCGAAGCGGAACTCGGCCCAGTCCATGAGCTGCCATCCGGCGGGGGCGGCCGGCACGGCCGGCTCAGGCTCGTCGACCACGAGTCCATCGAGACGCACGGGCGTGCGGGTGGAGGACGAACCACTGGTGGTCGCGGACCCGCTCCCGGCCGTGCCATCGCCAGGTGACGGTGCCGTCGTGCCGGTGGCGACGGGGCCGACCACGGTGTCGCCGTCGCGCGGCGCCCGGGCGGCCAAGACCACGGCGACGATGGTGGCCGCGGCCACGAGCACGGCGACGAGCACGCGCCGGCGAGCGGGCCCCTGGACGGGGCGGCCACCGGCACCGGCACCCGAGTCCACAGTGCCGGCGGCAGGCACGGGCCAGGACCGGGACCGGTGCTGCTCTCGGGCGGCGGCGAGACGGTCGTCGAGGTTCATCGCCCCTCCTCCGTGCGAGCGTCGGTGTCGGCGACGCCGAGGGTCGTGGCGAGTCGGACCCGGGCCCGGCGCCAGTGGGTGCGAACCGTGTCCTCTCCGCAGCCGAGGATCTCCCCGACGGCGGCGGCGGGCAGGTCCTCGAACCAGAGCAGCAGCACCACGTCGCGCTGGCGGTCAGGAAGGGCTCGGACGGCGGCCCACAGCTCCGGGTCGGCCTCGTCGCCGCCGAGCCCGTCGGCCGTCGGGTCGTCAACGCCGCTCGACCGGCGTTCCTGCTCAGGCCCCACGACGGCGAGCGCCCGCCGTTCGGTCCCGGCCCGGCGCCACCGCGACACGGTCCGGTTGAGCACGGCCCGTCGGGCCCAGGCCAGCGGATCGTCATAGCCGGACAGGCCGGCCCAACGCCGGTGGGCGTCGGCCAACACGTCCTGCACGAGGTCCTCGGCGGCACCGGCGTCGCCGAGCCGGGCGAAGGCCAGGCGCATCAGGGGCGACCACGCCGACCGGAAGAAGCCGTCGAAGTCGCCGGACGACCCGGACGCCGCCGAGGACGGCTGACCGTCGGCCCCAACCGTCATCGCCAGCTCCTCGTCCACGCGCACACCGGTGTACTCGCACGACCGCCCCGGAACCGGTACACGGGTCAAGCCTCCTGTGGGTGCGAGTTGTTCGCGAACGCGAACAATTCGCACCCACAGGAGAAGACCAACCGCAAAGGGTCAGGACGAGGTGGCGCGCTGCTCGGCCATGAACGACCGTCCGCCCCGCACCATCTGGGCCAGCACCCGCGGCGCCATCCGCCAGGCCCCGACCACGTCGCGCCACAGCGGCACCCGGTAGCGGGACGGCCGGGGCCCCACCCGGTCGGGCATCCAGGTGGAGTGGAGCAACAGGTTGGGGTTGAACCCGGCGGCGCTGGCGCGGGCCAGCGGGCCGCGGGCCAGGTCGTGGGCGTCGAAGAGGTGGATCTCCTTGTCGCCGTCCTGGTGGACCAGCACCATCAGGTAGCCGTCGCCCGGACCGTCGGCCCCCACACGGGGGATGAAGGTCGGGGGCGAAGGGAAGGCGCCACCCTCGTAGGTGTAGACGTCGACCACCTTCATCGACTCGAGGTCGAAGTGGGCGATCCCGCCCGGCCGCCCCTCGGGCGGGAGCTGGTCGATCGGCACCAGGGCCGTGTTGCCCGACGGCGCGTAGAGATCCCACCAGGACTGGGGGATGAGCTCGGGGTCGTAGCCCGTGCCGGCGTACCACAGGTGCTTGCACTCGGCGCGGGCCTCGGGCGAGTACTCGTCCTTGGCCGTGAGCACGCCGCCCCAGAAGCGGTCGTCCCACGCCACCTCGGCGTCGAGCACCTTCCCGGTGGCGGCGTCGATGCGGTACCGACCCACGGCCCCGGGCTGCACCCCGATGGTGACCATGCCCTCGTAGTCGAGCGGGAAGGGCTGGCCGTTCTGGTGGTCGACCATCGTGGTGTCGAGGCGCATCATCAGGTCGCCCAACGGGATGTGCTCGAGGAAGATCGTGAGCACGCCGTCGGCGTCGTCGGTGGCGACGGTGAGGTGGCCCGTGGGCATGGGCACCTCGACCTCCACCACGGGCACCTTCTGGCCCGCGGGCGTGGCCCGCAGGTCGGACTTGGCCACGATGAAGAGCCGGGTCATGTCCTGGCTGGGGATGGTGCGTGGTCCCTTGCCCCGCATGGCGTCGGGCTCGACCACGAAGGGCAGGTCCGAGATGACGAGGTGGTTGTCGGAGGCCTTGATGTCGTGGATGGAGTCGAACTCCTCGGCCCCATCGAGCGGCCAGCGCTCGATCGGCCCGTTCAGGCTCCACCGAGCGATCTGGGTGTCACGCCCGCCGGGCAGCGGCGAGTAGTTGACGAAGTAGAGCGCCCGCTCGTCGAAGGCCGGCGCCGGATGGGCGGCGACGCTGATGAGCGGCTCGAGCGGCGCGGGCACCGCCTGGAGCCACTCGTCGTTGGCCCCCACCGGCGTGATGTAGTCGAGCGTGACCGGGTCGACCTCGAGCGGCCGCCCGGCGTCGAACCCCACGAAGAGGCGCCCGTCGATGCCCTGCACGTTGGTGTTGGCCATGTTGGTGACGCCGAAGGGCGAGAACTCGGCGAACTCGAAGGTGGTGAACAGCTTCGGGAACCGGGCCCGCAACCGGTTCATGGGGGTGTCGACCCGCGCCGTGCGCACCCGGACCTTGCCGTCGCCGTCCGCCGCGCAGGCGATGCGCAGGATCAGGCCGTGGGTGCCGAACCAGTGGCCGCCGGGGGCCCGCTTGTCGGGACCGATGATGAAGACGGCGCCGGCGATGTCGTCGGGCCAGTGCCCCTCCACCACGTCGAGTCGGCGGGAGAACTCCCCGATGCCGTGGAACAGGTTGGACGTCAGCGTCGCCATGTGCGGGCCCCCACTCGCCGGAGATAAACGGTGTTAAGTACCGTACCCGACGGCCTACCCCCGCGCAAGCGACGACCGCCCGAGCCCATCGCCGGCCGAACCCACCGCTCGCCGGGCCAATCGCTGGTGCAGGAACTCGCACCGGCGATGTCGCTGGTGCAGTTCCGCGGCGCCAGGCCGTACAGGTGCACCGACGACATCGGGTGCACGGGGAACTGCACCGGCGATCCGGGCACCGGGCACCGGGCACCGGGCACCGGGCACCGGCGATGCGGGGCACAGGGCGGGCGAGCGGGCGAGCAGACAGACGGAGCCGCGCCGGCGCCGCAGCGTGCGGGCCGGGCGACCCGACGGCGCTAGAGGTAGGCCATCGGGTCCTGGGTGGACCCGTTGATGCGCACCTCGAAGTGGACGTGCGGGCCGGTGCAGGAACCGGTGCACCCCACGTAGCCGAGGAGCTGGCCGCGGCTCACCGACTGGCCGACCGACACAGCGATCCGGCTCTGGTGGGCGTAGGCGGTGACCATGCCGCCGCCGTGGTCGACGAGGACGAGGTTGCCGTAGCCGCCACCGTTCATGGCGGCGTAGATCACCACGCCGGGAGCGGAGGCCGAGATGGGCGAGCCCTCGGGGGCGGAGATGTCGATGCCCGGGTGGAACGCACCCCACCGGGGACCGTAGGGCGAGCTGATCGTGCCACCCACAGGCCAGCTCAGCCGGCCGACGCCGCCGGGCGCCGGCGGGGGCGACGAC
Source organism: Actinomycetes bacterium (assembly GCA_029782025.1). GTDB lineage: Bacteria > Actinomycetota > Acidimicrobiia > Acidimicrobiales > Acidimicrobilacustridaceae > JAKOVR01. The sequence goes on from JAKOVR010000147.1 coordinate 17,160, forward strand.
GGGCGGGTGGTGGAGGTGGGGCGGCTGGTGGTGGTCGAGGCGCCGGAGCCGGGCGGCGTGCCGGGCCGGGTGGTGGTGGGGGCCTCGGTGGGGGTCGGCCCCGTGGCCGCGCCGGCCGGCGGGGCGCCGACGACGTCGGGGCCCTCGGAGGCGGCCTGCGAGGCGAGGATCAGGGCGGTGAGGCGGGCATCCTCGGCGTTGAGGGCACTGACCTCGCCCTGGAAGTCGGCGATGCGCTTGTCGAGCGCGGCCTTGACCCGCTCCTTCTCCTCCTTGGCCACCTGCAGCTGCTTGACCTGGGCGTCGGCCTCGGCCCGGCGCAGCTCGGCTTCCTGCTCGGCGACCGCCGACTCGTTGCGCTTGGACTCGAGGCCGGCCTTGGCCGCCCGCAGCTGGTCCTCGACGTCGTTGTCGTGCCCGGTGGCGGAGTCGAGCAGCTCAGCCTTGCGCTCGGCGTTGGTGAAGTCGGCGGTGTGGAGCGCCTCGTCGGCGGTGTCGAACTTGCCGCCGGGGTGGACGTAGATCTCGATGGCCCGCGCCCGGACCCGGCCGACCAGGGCGTCGACCTCGGCCTGCTTGCGGGCGACGTCGGCGTTGATGCCGTCGACGTGGGCCTTGGCCTCGTCGGAGGCCTGGGCGGCGTCGCGTGCCCGGGCCTGCTGGGCCTTGAGGTTCTCGTTGAGGGTGCGGACGGCGTTCTCGAGGTCGTCGTCGGACGCGTTCATCACGTCGATCGAGGCGGCGAGATCGGCCTTCTTGCGCCGCACCTCGTCGCGCTTCTGGGCTTCGGTGCTCGACGACTGCGCCGAGGCCGCCACCGGGAGGATCATGACCAGCGCCGCCACCAGCGAGAGGAGGGCGACGCCCAGACGACCCGCCCGGGGGGACCGGGGGGCCGTGGCCGGATCGAGTCCGGCGGAGCGGCGGTGCAGCGAGAACAGCGTCATGAAACAGCGGTGGGTGCGTGAGCTGCGATCACCGGCTGGTCTCGAGGGATCTCCCGCCCGCTCCCAGCCGTTACGTGAGCGCAACGTCCGTTACCGGGCCGCAATATAACCGCAACGTTGGCCTCTGTCACGCATGGCTGGAAAATGCCAGGTCAGCGCCGATGGAGAAACGCACCGTCGCGGCCGCCTGGCCGCCGCGTGCCCGACGCCTCGGGTGGTGATCGCCTAGTCTGGCGGCCACTACGGCGCGGACGGGCGCGGAGACACCGACAACCACGAGGAGAGCCGTGAGCGACGATCGGCCAACGGGCGGCGATTCCGAAGCCGCCTCGAAGCGAGCAGCGGCCGCCAAGGAGCGGGCGGCGCGGGATGAGAACCTCGCCAAGGCGGCCAAGAACGGGGAGCTGAAGGCCTACGGGCGCCTGTTCGACGCCTGGATCGACCACGTGTGGGATCGGGCCACGCGCCGCGGGGTGAGCGCGGGCGAGATCGGCGACATCGCCACCACGACCTTCGCCAACGCCTGGCGGGCGGTCGACAAGGGCGAAGCTGCGACGTTCGGCACCGTCGTCCTGCGCGAGGCGCGGGCGGCCATGCCCGGCAAGGCCAAGCCGGGGCATGCCATCGGCGCCGACGTCCACCCCGAGGACCGTCTCGGCCCGGCGACCAACCTCGACACGATCGCCGCCGACGCCGATGTCGCGGCGATGCTGTGGGAGGCCGCCGGTGTGCTCGGTGAGCGCGGCCGCGACGTGCTCGACCTCCACTTCCGTCATGGTCTCGAGCCGGCGGAGATCGCCGGCGTGCTCGGCCTGAAGGCCCACGAGGTCGACGCCCTCGTCACCAAGGTGCCCTCGGCCTTCGCCAACGCGGTGCGGGCGCGGATGTTGTGGCGCGGCGGCAACCCCGAGGACGACGACCTGAAAGCCGACCTCGAGAAGGCGGGCAAGACCACCTTCGACGCCGACGCCGTGCGGATCATCCACGCTCGGGCCAAGCAGTCGCCCCGCACACGCGGCCGGGCGATGACCGCCCTCGCCCCGATCGACGTGTTCGCCGCCATCCCCGTGGCCGGCGCCCCGGTCGGCCTCAAGGAGAAGGTCGCCACCACGCTCGACCTCCAGAGCGTGCCCATGACCGGCTCGCAGTTCCTCAAGCGTGACGACGCCGCTGCTGCGGCCGCAGCCACCGCGGCCGCAGCCACCGCCGCGGCCGCCGTCACGGCGAAGGAGGCCGCGGCCGACGAGCCCGCCGCCGAGGTCGAGACGAAGGACGAGGCGAAGGACGAGACCACGGCAGCGTCGGACGACACGGCCGAAGCGGCGACCGCCAAAGCGGCCGGCGACGACAAGGACGCCGACGACGGGAAGGACGGCGACTGGCGGGAGAAGGTCGCCGGGGGTGCCGGCGCGGCCGTCGCCGCGGGCGCGGTGGCCGAGGCCGCGGCGGCCGACGAGAAGCCGTCGTCGAAGATCGACACGCCCCCCACCCGTGGGTCCAAGGCCGACGACGCCGCGGGCAAGGACGCCAAGGGCAAGGACGCCAAGGGCAAGGACGCCGAGGCGGCCGAGGCCGAGGCCGAGGCTGCGGCCCAGTCCAAGAAGGACACCAAGAAGAAGGCGATGGCTGCTGCGGCGGGCGCCGCCGTCGCCGCGGGCGCCGCCGAGGCTGCTGCGGCCGAGAAGGGTGGGCCCGGCGGTGAGCCTTCGGCGGCCCAGCGCCGGTTGGAGGAGATCGAGGCCGAGCAGCGCCGCAAGCGCACCATGCTCATCGCCGCCGGCGCCGCGGGCGTCGTGGTGTTCATCCTGATCGTGGTGGCGCTGCTGAAGCGTCCGCAGGAGGAGCTGGTGGCGGGCACCCTGGCCACCAACACCACCTCCACCACCCGACCGGGCCAGGAGCCGACGACGCACACCACGCCGAGCACGCTCCCGCCGTCCACGACGATCACCGAGCCCGGTACCACCACCACGACCGTGCCTCCCAGCACCACGCTGGCGCCGTGCCCGGCCGGGGTCACGAGCACCTCGGCGCCCTGCGCCACCACCACCACCAAGGCCGGCACCGGCACCACGGTCGCCGGCGGCGGCACCGGTGGGGGCGGCACGGGTGGCGGCGGCGGTGGGGGCGGCGGTGGCGGTGGCGGCGGTGGGGGTGGCGGCGTCACCACGACCACGGCCAAGCCCATTACGGCCAATGTCACGTTCCGCCTGGTCAACTCGGCCACCGGGGCGGCGGTGAGCGAGGTGCGGCGCAGCCACCTGCTCGACGGCACCGTCAAGCTGGAGCTCAACTGGTCCGTGTCGGCCCCGAACGGCGGCGTCACGGTGGCGGTGAGCGGCTGGAACAACAACAGCAACGGCGGCCTGCAGAGCAGCGCCCTCACCGGCAGCGAGTGGGTGTGCCCCGGCACCTTCACCGCCAGCGGCGGGTGCGACACCATCCCGGCCACCCCGGGCACCTACTCCTGGGCCATCAAGGTCACCAACACCCAGACCGGCCAGGTGATCTCCTCGGCGTCGATCCCCAACTTCTCGGTGTCGGCGGCCTGACGCTCGACGTCTGACGCCGACGGAACGTCGCCGCCCGGCCGCTACCTGGCCGGGCGGCGCACCGCGGCCCGCACCAGGGCGGCGGGATCGATGTCGTGCAGGGCCTTGGTGATGAGCCCGCTCAGGTCGACCGTGGCCACCATCTCCTCGATGATCGCGGCCAGGTCCACACGGGACACGAGCTGCTCGAGCACCGGGTCGTAGTCGAGGCTCTCGAGCACGTTCTGGGCCATCGGTCCGAGCTTGTCGTGGACCCGTTCGATGATCGGGCCCACGTCGACGGTGTCGGCCACCTCGCCGGCGAGTTGGCCCACGTTGATGGCGTCGGCCACCCGTTGGGCCACGTCGGCCACGGGCGCGGCGTCGGCGATGCGGCGGGCCACCAGGGCGAGGTCGAGGCGGTCGAGCACGGCGTCGGCCACGCCCTGCACCACCGGGTCGGCCACGGTGAGCACGGCGCCGGTGGCCACCCGCATGGTGCTGCGCAGGAACCCCTGGGCCTGGCGCACCACCCCGCCGAGCTGCTCGGTCAGGTCCGGCGCGCCGGCGGCCGCCGCGGCGGCGGTGGTCCGGTCGGTGATCAACCGGAGGGTGTTGTCGGCTCGGCTCATCGGTCCCCCTGGGTCATGGCTCCCCCGGTGTCCCGGCCGCGGCCAGCGCGGCGGGCGAGGTGGCGAGGTAGGCGAGGGCGGCCGCCGTGTCGCCCTCCTGGGACGGGTGGTGGTCACGGCGCAGGTACCGCGGCACCGCCCGCAGGAGGTCGCGCTCGGGTGGGAGCAGCCCCTGCTTCGCGGCCCGACGGTAGCCGGTGAAGCGGGGCCGCCCGGGGTGGGTCGGGTCGTGGCGCATGAAGTACCGGGTGCCGAGGCCCCACAGCACGAAGAGCATCGCCGCCGTGACCAGCATCGAGGTGATGCGGCGGGACCGCACCCCGCAGACGTGCTCGTACAGGTCGAAGGCCACGCAGCGGTGCTCCACCTCCTCGGCCCCGTGCCACCGGAGCAGGTCGACCATGGTGGGGTCGGCACCGGCGGCGACGAGGCCGTCGGCCCCGATCACCCAGCGGCCGAGCACGGCGGTGAAGTGCTCCACGGCGGCGATGATGGCCAGCCGGTCGTAGAGCCAGCGCTGCCGCGCCGTGGCGCTCGGGAGCGGCAGGCCGAAGGGACGGGGCCCGAGGAGCCGCTCGAACATCCAGTCCATCACCCGGGTGTAGGACCGGGTGGGGAGGCCCTGTGCCTCGAGGTGGTCGAGGACGGCCTGGTGGGAGCGGCTGTGGACGGCTTCCTGACCCATGAAGCCGCGGACCTGGTCCCGGAGGGCGTCGTCCGTCACGAGCGGGAGCGCCTCGCGGTAGACGTCGACGAACCACCGCTCCCCCGCCGGCAACAGGAGATGCAGCACGTTGATGGTGTGGGTGGTCTGCGGGTCGCCGGGCAGCCAGTGCAGCGGCGTGTCGTCCCAGTCGAAGCGCACCCGACGGGCCCGGATGGCGGGGGTCGGCGGGCGGGTCGGTGAGCCGGTCATCGGACCCGGGTCACGGGGTCATGTCGACGGTGGCGAGCTTGCGCATCGCCCCCGGGGCGAAGCGGGAGAGGAACCGGGAGGCCTTGGCCTCGAACCCGGCGAGCACGATCGGCTCGTCGCCCTCGACCCCGGCGACGATGGCCGCGGCCACGCGGTCGGGGGTGAAGGCCCGGCGCTTGTACATCTGGTCGGCCTTGTCCTGCTTGGCCCGCTCGGTGGCGGCGTCGACGCCGAGGTAGCGGGTGGCGTGGGCGATGCCGGTGTCGACGAAGCCGGGGCACACGGCGGTGACCCCGATGCCGTCGAGGACGAGCTCGCCGCGGAGGCTCTCGCTGAGCATGAGCACCGCCGCCTTGGTGGTGGCGTAGGCCGGGAAGGTGCGGGTGGGGGTGAAGGCGGCGGCGGAGGCCACGTTGGCGATGTGCCCACCCTCGCCCCGCTCCCGCATCTGGGCGGCGAAGAGCCGGCAGCCGTGGATCACGCCCCAGAGGTTCACCCCCAGGATCTGCTCCCAGTCCTCCACCGAGGTGACGAGCACGCCGCCGGCCATGCCGATGCCGGCGTTGTTGACGACGATGTCGGGCACGCCGTGCTCGGCCGCCACCGCCTCGGCGAAGCGTTCCATGGCGTCGGTGTCGCTCACGTCGACGACCACGGCCACCGCGTTGGGGGTGAGCTGGGCGGCCTCGTCGGCGGCGCCCCGCGGACGGGGGTCGCGGGCGGCGCACAGCTCGACGGTGGCCGCCGCCGCCTCGGGGTTGCGGTCGGCCACCACCACGGTGGCTCCCCGCGCCGCGTACTGCAGGGCGGTCTCGCGGCCGATGCCGGACCCGGCGCCGGTGACCACGACCAGGCGCCCCTCGTCGGGACCGGTGCCGGCCTCGCCCCGGGCGGCCCGCCGGGCCCGGGCCAGGCCGGGCGCTTGCGGTCCGCCGTCCAGGTGGTCGATGAACTCGGTGATCCAGCGGGCGACAGCGGCGGGCCGGCTGCGCACCACCCAGTGCCCGGCCGGCACCTCCCGGCGCCACAGGTCGGGGGCGGTGTCGCCGAGATCGTCGAGGAGGGCGGGGGTGACGAACCGGTCGCGGGTGGGGACGACCACCTGCACGGGCACGGCGGTGGTGGCGGCCGAGGGCGCCGACAGCCGGTCCTTGACGTTGGCGCGGTAGAGGTGCACGCCGCGGCCGGCGTCGGCGGCGAGGGTGGGCGCCGGCCACCCGTCGGACGCCTCGATCCCTTCGCCCAGCTCCATGATCCGGGCCCAGCGCCGGGCCAGACCGAGCTTCCACGCCAGCGGGGCCAGCAGCGGGAGGTGGAAGGCGTACACGTACCAGCTCCGCACGCCCTGCCGGGCCAGCTCTCGCAGGGCCCGCAGGCCGGGCTGGCGGCGGCGGGCGTCGAACCACCGGCCCACCTGGTCGAGGCCGGGGCCGCTGATCGAGGTGAAGCTGGCGATGCGCCCGGCGATGGCCGGGTCGTCAGAGGTGACGGCGGGCCAGCTCTGGATCGAGCCCCAGTCGTGGCCCACGAGGTGGACAGGGCGTCCCGCCGCGGTGGCGTCGATCACGGCGCCGAGGTCGCGCACCAGCTCCTCGATGCGGTAGCCCCGGGTCGAGGAGGGCGCCGTCGACGCGCCGGCACCGCGGACGTCGTAGGTGACGACGTGGAACCGTTCGGCCAGGGTGTCGGCGATGGGGTGCCACACGGCGTGGGTGTCGGGGTAGCCGTGCACGAGCACGATCGTGGTGGTGTCGTCGGCCGGCCGGCCCCGCTCCCCGACGTGCCGGTCGATGCCACCTCGGTGGCCGGTCCGGGTTCGCCGCTCGATGGTCATGGCGCCATCCTTGGCCGTCGCGTCTCTTGGGTGCGTAAGGGTGCGCTATGCGCGCCCTTACGCACCCAAGGACCGGGGGCGCTCCCGGCGGTGGACGGCGGTAGCGTGCCGGCGAGGAGGAGATCGATGACCGAACGCGAGACCCCCCGGCCCGTCGTGGCCGACAACCCGGACAAGCGCCGCTACGAGATCACCGTCGGCGGGGAGCTGGCCGGGTTCGCCGAGTACGTCGAGCGGGCGGGGCGGATCATCTTCGTCCACACCGAGACCGACCCGAGGCGGCACGGGCAGGGCCTGGGGACGGTCCTGGTGCGGGACGCCCTGGAGCTGGCCCGGGCCACCGGGAAGCCGATCGTCCCACTGTGCCCGTTCGTCGAGCACTACGTGGCCGGCCACCCCGAGCTCGACGAGTTCATCGACGAGGACATGTTGGCCAAGCTGTCGGAGCCTCCGGCCCGCTGACGCCGAGACGGCGCCGACAGGCCGGAGGATGACGACCGCTCGCCCGAACCGGAGCTACGCGTAGTAGCCGATCACGTCGACCAGGAAGTCGGTCGAGCAGCCGGTGTTGGCGTAGACGTTCATGATGGACGAGGCGTTCACCGCGCTGACCGTCGTCGTGGCGCTGACCTGGTTGGCATGGTCCCAGTTGACGCTCGAGTTGCCGGGCCAGGCGATGCCGCCCCGGTAGAGGGCGAGGAAGCCAGCCGGGCTGGTGTTGACGATGGTGACGCTCACCAGCGCGGCACGGGCCCCGATGGGCACGGCGCCGCCGTAGGCCATGTTCACGGACCGGGCCGCACCGTTGGCCAACGGGGCCTTGGTCCCGAGGAGCGGCGCGTTGCCGGGCCGGGAGTCATAGACCCGGATGGGCGACGGGTGCAGGAAGAGCTGCGGGACCTGGTCGTAGTAGGTCGAGACCGCACCGCAGAACATGTACTGGTTGCTCGTGAACCCCGAGCCGTACAGGTACAGGAAGTCGGCCTGCCCGAGCCCGACGGGCGTGGTGAACGCCCCGGTGAGCACACCCGTGCCGCTGTTGGTGGTGATGGCGGACACCAGCGACACGTCGCCGATCTGGGTGTCCTCCCGGATCAGGTTCATCGACATCGTGCCGGTGAGCTCGCGGAAGAGGTAGACGTCGACACGCTGCAGGAAGCTGCCCGGGGGCACGTCGAGGGGGACGAACACGGCCCCGTTGGAGGCGTAGACGCCACTCACCGCGCCGTTGGCTTCGAAGCGCAGGTCGGCGGCAGCGCCGCGGGTCCAGGTCTCGGTGAGGCCGGCCACGGTGGTCCGGGTGCCGGGGATGACGGGCGGCAAGGCAGCCGCCGGGGGGAACCCGGCGGAGGTGCCGCCGGTGGGGACAGCGCCGGCGGCGTTGGCGACGCCGGTGGCGGGATCCGTGCCGAGGGCCAAGGCGGCGCGGACATCCATTGCGCCCAACAACGCCGCGCCGGCACCGGCCGTGCCGGCACCGAGGAGGCGACGTCGCGATGGGCGTGCGATCGTGATCTCACTCATGGCTCGCTCCTTTCGAGGGCCGGCGAGGCCGGGGAGCCTGCACGTCACAAGTGCCTCTGGCTTCGCGTCCCCATTGAGGGCGCGACGGCGGCGCAGAACTAGAGCCGATCGTCAATACGCGGGGGCCGGTGCGCGACATGCCACAACGGACGCCGCGCCCCGCGCGTGACCGGTGCCCGATGGCGGCGCACATCGTGACCGGCCGCACTAGCTTCCGACCATGGCGTTCGAGACGGTGACGGGGTACTGCTGGCCGCAATCGGTGACGGCGGGCGACACGGTGGCGTTGCACCTGTCCTCGGCCGGCGCCCGGCCGGTGGCGGTGACCGTCACCCGCATCGGGGCGAGCCGGGAGGTGGTGTGGTCCGACGGGGCGGTCGACGCCGGCGACCACCCGACGCCCCGCGACGCGTGGCGGGAGGGCTGCGGATGGCCGGCGGCGGCGGCGATCGACGTCGACCCGGCGTGGCGGTCCGGCTTCTACGAGGTGCAGCTCGACATCGACGTCGACGGCAAGACCCGGCGCAGTCACGCCTTCTTCGTGGTGCGGCCCGTCACCGGCCGCCCCACGGCCCGCATCCTGCTCGCCCTGGCCACCGACACCTGGCACGCCTACAACGACTTCGGCGGCGGCAACCTCTACACCGGTCGCACCCACGTGTCGCTCCAGCGCCCGCTCTCCCCTGGCCTCCTGTTCAAGCCCGAGGGCCCGGGCCGGCGGGTCACCGTGCTGCACCCGCCCGACCGGCGCATGGCGACCCATGTGGGCTACCTCACGCTCAACCACCTCACCCCGTGGGCCGGCTCGGCCGGCTGGCCCGACTGGGAGGAGCCGTTCCTGGCGTGGGCCGAGCGGGAGGGCTTCGCCGTCGATGTCGTGACCAACGCCGACCTCGAGGACCACCCCGGCCTCCTCGCCCGGGGTGCCGACGACGGCGGCTACCGGCTGCTCCTCTCCGTCGGCCACGACGAGTACTGGTCGGGTCCGATGCGCGACACCGTCGAAGGCTTCATCGCCCGCGGCGGCAACGTGGCCTTCTTGTCCGGCAACACGTCGTTCTGGCAGGTGCGCTTCGAGGACCACACCCCCGAAGGGCCGGCGGCCACCATGGTCGGCTACAAGGCCCAGCTCAAGGCCGACCCGGTGTTCGACACCGAGCGGGTGGGTGAGCTCACCAGCATCTGGTCCGACCACCTGATCGGCCGGCCCGAGAACACGATGACGGGGGTGAGCTTCTGCCGGGGCGGCTACCACCGCATCGGCAAGGTCGTGTCGTCGGGCGCCGGCGGCTACACGGTGCACCGGCCGGACCACTGGATCTTCGAGGGGACAGGCATCGGCTACGGCGACCTGCTCGGGGCCGGGGCCACCGTGGTCGGCTACGAGTGCGACGGGTGCGACTTCACCTACCGCGACGGCCTCCCCTACCCCACGGGCGAGGACGGCACCCCGGCCACGTTCGAGATCCTCGGCACCGCCCCCGCCGCCCACTTCACCCGGGAGACCGCCACCCGCCCGCCGGCGCCGGGCGAGCCGAGCGAGCTCGAGTTCGTGGCCGCCCGCCTCTTCGGCACCCGCGACGCCGAGGCCGTCGAGCGCATCCGCCACGGCCACGCCGTGCTCGGCACGTACACGTCGCCGGCCGGCGGCACCGTGATCACCTCGGGCTCCACCGACTGGGCCCACGGCCTCGCCGCCCGCGACCCCCAGATCGAACAGATCACCCGCACGATCCTCACCCGCCTGTCGGCCTGAGGGCCTGTCGGCGTGAGGGTCGGTCGGCCCGGCTCAGCAGTCAGGCCGGCGGCAATCGATCGGCCAGCGCCGCCGCGACCATCGGGACCTGCAGCGAGAACCGGCCGTCACCGGACCCGAGCGCAGATGCCAACGCCTTGGGAAACGTCACCACCACGCCCCCAACCGTGAACGGCTTCGCCCGTAGACCCATAGGCCGTCCACGAAGCACAGGACCGGCGTGATGGGCATCTCGGGAGCGACGTCGGCCAATACGCCTCGCACGGCATCGACCTGCTTGTCCATTCCCTGGACCAACCCCGTCTTGTCGCGTCCCCCGACGAAGAGTTTGGGGGGCTCGGGTCGGAAGACCGACCCTTGGATACGGCACTCGATCCGCTTGTCGGCGTAGCGCTTGGCATCGATCACGTAGACCCCCAGAGAGCACACAACGACGTGGTCGATGTTGGCCCGGCTCCGGGGGATCCGCCGATCGTGCAGGACCACCACGCCATCACCGGTGACGGACTGGAGTCGAGCACCGACCGCCCTCTCTCCGGCGGCACCGATAGACCACGCCTTCGTGGACTGGGGATCGTCGAACAGCGCGAGGAGCAGCCCGCCGATCCTTGGGTGTCGCTCCCGCACCGCTTCCTCACGCCGAGCCGATCGACGGTCGTGTTCTCGCTGAGCCGATGCCCCGGCCTCGGGCACAGCGGACGTCGCCGGGGCGCGGCCTTGTGGGGGCAGCGCTGACGGGGTGGGGATTGCGGCGGGTGGGGCCAGCGGCGGCATTGCCAGCGGGAGTGAGACCTTCTCGTCGGATGCGTCCACGTCCGGCGGCGCCGACAACCGACCTACCCCGGCGTCGGACGGAGCGCTCTGGGCGCAGTCGAGACATCGAACGACCCTGTCAACCTTGTCCCACTCGGCCAGAACGCCCTTGCCGAG
>JAKOVR010000175.1 GCA_029782025.1 Actinomycetes bacterium
GACTGAACATGCGGCCAAATCGCCGGTGGACCAGAGTGGGGCATGTCCACCGCCGCCACCCCGCACCGTTTCCCTTGGGTGCGTAAGGGCGCGTATACCGCACCCTTACGCACCCAAGGGGTGGGGGCGGTCGCGGCGGTGGCGCTGGTGGTGGCGGCCGCGTTCGTGCTGGTGCGGCTGGCCGGCGCGGCCGGGGGCGACGTGTCGCGCTTCGTCCTCGCCGGCGACCGGTGGGCCGCGCCGGGCCAGGTGCCGGCCTCGCTCACCGTCTCGCCCGGCGACGGGTACGACGGCCAGTTCCTGTGGCGCCTCGCCGCCGCCCCCACCGCCCTCGCGCCCGAGCGGCACCTCGGCGTGGCCCTCGACCAGCCCTACCGCGTGCAGCGCGTGGGCTACCCGTACCTCGCCGCCGCCGTGGCGCTGGGCGGGGTGGACCGGGTGCCGTGGGCCCTCGTCATCGTCAACGTGCTGGCGGCGTCGGCGCTGGCCGCCCTCGGCGCGTCGCTCGCCCTCCGGGCCGGACGATCAGCGTGGTGGGGCCTCACCCTCGCGGCCTTCCCCGGCTTCGTCACCACGCTGTCACGCGACCTGGCCGAGCTCACGGCCGCGGCGCTGCTCGTGGGCGGCGTCGTCGCAGCGCGACGGTCGCGGTGGTGGGTGGCGGCGGCGCTGTGGTCGTGGGGGGTGGTGACGCGCGAGCAGCTGCTCGTGCCGGTGGCGGCCTTCGGTGCCCACCGGGCCTGGCTGCTCGTCACGCGGCGGGCGCGGCCCGGGGCGGCCGACGCGGCGTGGGCCCTCCCGGCCGTAGCGTTCGCGACGTGGCAGGGGGTGGGGCTGGCCGCCACCGGCACCGTGCCGCTGCGCTCGGGTGCAGCGACCAACCTCGGGCCGCCGTCGGTCGCCCTCGGGGCGGCGGTGCGCCAGTGGGGCGCCGACGCCATGGCCGGCCACGGTGCCGCCGTGCTCCACCTCGCCCTGCTCGCCTTCCTCGTGGGGCTCGTGGCCGTCGCCCTCCGGTGGGGAGGCGACGAGCACCCGTGGGAGCGGTGGATGCTGGCCGCCGGCGCCGCGCTGGCGCTTTGCCTCACCGGCGTGGCCTACGACCAGCCGGCCGAGCTGCGCTTCCTGGCCGACGTCGCCGTGCTGGCCTGGGTGCGCGTCGTCACCGCCGCCGCGGTCACGGCGCGGCGGGTCCTCGCCGGCACGCAGGGGCTGCTCCTCGCGGCGACCATGGCGCTGCGGACCGTCGCCCTCTGAATCAGGCCGCGGGGAGCCAGTGGGTGAGGATGATGTCTCTGGCCCAGTGGGTGGCGTGGTCGCCTTGGTGGTGGGGTGGCCGGGCGGGCACGGGGGGTGGTTGGGGCGGCGGCGGTGGGTGCCAGCGGCGGCGGTGCCGGCCGGGGGCGTGGGGTGGGGCGGTGGTGACCTCGCCGGTGGCGGGGTCGCGGGTGAGGGACCAGCCCTCGACGTGGATGCGGCGGTGGTGCTTGGGGCAGATCAGGACGAGGTTGTCGAGCCGGGTTTGCCCGCCGTGGGACCAGAACGTGAGGTGATGGGCCCGGAGCCGGCGGGTGCTCCCGCAATCGCCGAACTGGCAGCACCGGTCCCGCGCCCACAGGGCCCGGAGCTGGTTGGGGGTGGCGACCCGCGACGCTTTGGTGAGGAACACCGGGTCGGCCCGATGGGTGGTCAGCAGGTACCGGATGCTGCTCGTGGCCAGGATCGACCCGACGAAGGCCGGGTCGACCGCGCCGCCACCCTGGATCCAGGCCGCCACCGGCGCCTCGGTCGGCACCCCATGCGCGGCCAGGAACGCGTCGAGATCGCAGTGGACCACGATCTGATGCGCTTCGGGGACCCGGCCATCGACCGCGCCGGCAGCCAGGACCGTCTCCGCGGCACGGGTGAACACATCGACACCGGTCGGGTCGGTGCAATCCAACCCGGCGGTCTCGTCGGGGGCCGGGGCGAGCTCACGGATCAGCGTGGCCCGGGTGACCGACAACGCCGACTCGGCCAGCGCCCCCAGTTCGGGGGCGAGATCACCATGGATCTTCCAACGGCCGTCACGGCCATACCCCCACGACAACCGGTCCGTGGGCGCCGGGCGGTCCGCGGCGATGACCCGCGCCGCGTCACGGGCGAAGATCTCCAACTGCGACGGGGTGGCGTGCTCGATCGTGTCGCAGATCGCGTCCTGGTTCCCCACCGACGCCACCGGCGCCAACCGCACCATCGTGCCCAACGAGATCCGACCCACCGCGAACTGCTCGAACACCTTCGGACACGACACCGACGCCTCAGCCGCCACCGCGGACTGGCGGGCCTCACCCGCGGTGAGCCCGGCCTCGAACCCCAACCACCACCGCGGCGTGACCCCACCCAGGAACCCCGCCGGCTCCGTCTCGATCTCCGCCGCGATCGACGCCAGACGGGCCTGGAGCACCGCGATCTGCCCCGACAACTCCCGCGCCTGGCCCGCCAACACCTCCACCCGCCCATAGCCGACCCCGGCCACCGGACCGGCCGGGACTTCACCGCTCACGCCGGTCTCCTTCTGGCCACTCCATCCCATACCCGACAATCTATACCAATACACCTGTTCGCACAACCCGACCGACCGATCTTTCCATGCGGCCGAGGGGCCGAGCGGCCGTCACCCGGGCGTCAGGGCATCACGAGGGACAGCACGTCTGGTTCGTGGTGGAACCGGAGCTCGGTGGCCTCGCCGAGGTAGTCGCCGTCGACCTGGTACGGGAACGGCCCGTAACCCGTGGCCTCCACCACCTCGAGGTCGTGCCGGTAGGCCACCAGGCGGTGGCGCTGCACCAGCCGACCCCGGCCGAGCGCGGACCCGACCAGCCGCAGGATGGTGCCGATGTTCAGCGTGCGGATGCACACCACGGCGAAGGCCCGATCGAGGGTGGCGTCGGGGGCGAAGTTGAGCGGCAGCGGCCCGAGGTAGGTGTAGGGGTTGGAGTTGAACACCACCCCGAGGTAGCCGTCGTCGACGATGGTGCCGTCGGGGAAGTGGAGGGCGAAGCGCGGACGCGACCGGTCGTAGTGG
>JAKOVR010000178.1 GCA_029782025.1 Actinomycetes bacterium
ATCCTCCCGTCCGGGAGCAGCCAACTCCGACCAGCCATCCCTGTAGCGCTCTTCGCTCCAGAGGTCTGGGCGGTCCTCGCCAGACGGCGCGGTACTAAGTGACCAGCAAAACTGAGAATCGGCCGAATTCTCCATGCCCAAGTAGCTGAGAACGGGCAGGTCACGGCGCGGCTTCGTTACCAAGTCAACTGAGAAGTCCTAGCTTCACCACCATCCACGCCGGCTCCGCCCGCCAGGCCCTCACCCGGCTCCGATTCATCTGCCAGCTGGCCGACACGGCGAGCGAGCTCCCCCTCGCCGCGCTCAACAACCTCGTGTCCGAGGCGATCGACGTCGTCGTCCACTGCACGCGGGGGCGTTCCGGGCCGCGGGTGATGGAGATCGTCGCCGTGGAGGACCTCGCCGGCGGCCCCGACAGCACGCAGTTCACCACCACGTCGCTGTTCCGCCGGGCCGGCTACGACCAGCCCCTCGCCGCCACCGGGCTCGTGCCCGCCCGGGCCGAGGCGGCGTTCGCCGACGCCGGCATCGATCTGCGCGCCCTGCTGCACGACCCGTCGGTCGCGGCCCCCGGTCACCGCCACGAACGGACCACCTTCTGATGGTCGGCATCCTGCTCGCCGCCGCCGCGGCCGGCGGCACGTACCTGCTCTACACCGCGGTCGCCTTCGGGTGGCGCGGGATCGGGCGCCGGTCGCTCGTCTCTCCCTCTCGGCGAGCCCGGCCCCTCCGGTCGTGGCTGCGGGGGGCCGGGCTCGAGGAGGTCCCGGTGGCCGAGTTCGTCGGGGCCATTGCCGCGCTGGCCGTGGTCGGCGCGGCCATCGGCGCCGCCCTGTTCGGCACGCTCCTCCCGGCGGTGGCCGGGGCGACGTTGGCCGCCGCCCTCCCCGTGGCGTCCTACCGGCGTCGCCGGGAGGTGCGCCGAGCCGAGGCCCAGGACGCCTGGCCCCGCCTCATCGAGGAGATCCGGATCCTCACCGGCTCGGCCGGCCGGTCCGTCCCGCAGGCGCTGTTCGAGGCCGGCCGGGGCGCCCCTCAGGGGCTGCGGGCGGCCTTCGACGCGGCCCAGCGGGAATGGGCGCTGACCACCGACTTCGACCGCGCCATCCAGGTGCTCAAGGCCCGCCTGGCCGACCCCACGGCCGACGCAGCCTGCGAGACGCTGCTCGTCGCCCACCACATCGGGGGGACCGACATCGACCGCCGGCTCGAGGCCCTCGCCGAGGATCGGCGGCAGGACGCGCAGGGCCGCAAGGACGCCCGGGCCCGCCAGGCCGGGGTCCGCTTCGCCCGCTGGTTCACCGTGGTCGTGCCCCTCGGCATGGCCGTCGTGGGCCTCACCATCGGCGACGGCCGCGCCGCCTACCAGACCGTCGCCGGGCAGGCCGTGGTGCTGGCCGGCCTCGTCCTCATGACCGCCTGCTGGCTGTGGGCGTCGCGCATCCTGCGGCTCCCCGCGGAACGACGGGTGTTCGACCGATGATCCGGTTGGTGGCGCTCGCCGCGCTGGCCTGCTGGGTGGGCCTGACCCTCGTGCTGGCCGACCTCGGCTGGTTCGCCCGCACCCCGCTCACCGAACGGCTCCGCCCCTACCTCGGCGGCGGCGGGGTGGACCGGACGCCGGCCGTGCTGTCGGTGGCGTCCCTGCGCGAGATCGTCGGTCCGGTGGCCGTCAGCGCCGGGGCCCGGCTGGCCCGCGTCTTCGGCGTCAACGAGGAGCTCTCGATCCGCCTCACCCGCATCCACGCCGCGGTCGACGTCCAGGGCTTCCGGGTGCGTCAACTCGGGTGGAGCGCGCTGGCCCTCGTCGTCACCGCCGCCACCGCCATCGTGGCCGGCCTCCCCGCCGTGGTGGCGCTGGCCGGCCTGGCGGCGGCGCCTTTGTTGGCCTTCCTGATCACCGAGCAGCAGGTGGCCCGGGCGTCGCGCGACTGGCAGGACCGCCTCTCCCGGGAGCTGCCGGTCGCGGCCGAACAGCTGGGCATGCTCCTCGGCGCCGGCTACTCGCTGCGAGGCGCCCTCGACCGGATCGCGCTTCGCAGCACCGGCTGCATCGCCACCGACCTGGCCATCGTCGGGCAACGCATCCGCCAGGGGCTGTCCGACGTGGACGCCCTCAGGGAGTGGGCCGAGATCGCCAGGGTCGACGGGGTCGATCGGCTGGTCGGGGTGCTCGCCCTCAACCAGGAGGCCAGCGACCTCAGCCGGCTCATCAGCGAGGAAGCCCGCGCCATCCGGCGCGACCACCAACGGCAGCTCATCGAAGCGATCGAACGCCGGTCCCAGCAGGTGTGGATCCCGGTCACCGTCGCCACGCTCGTCCCCGGCGCCCTCTTCCTCGCCGTGCCCTTCCTCGAGGCGATGCGCTTCTTCACCGAGGGCTGACCCGTGCCGCCCCGTCCCACTCCACCCTCCCCCACCCGTCCCGAAAGGCCCACCGATGCCCACCACCCCGACCGACGCCGCCCCGGCCGACATCGCCCCGGCCCTGAGCACCGCCGCGGCCCTCGCCTCCCCCACCCCCGACCCGACACCTGCGGTGCACCGCCGCGCCCGATGCGCGGGCGACCGTGGCGAGGGCGTGATCTCGGCCGCCATCGCGGTGCTCGTGATGGCGCTGTTGGGGGCGGCGATGTGGGTGGCGTTCAACCGCATCTGGACCGACACCGAAGCGCGCACCGAGCAGAAGGTCAGCCAGATCGGCGAGTAGCGGCGGGCGACGCCGGGGCTGGGCTGATCGGCACCCTCAGCGGCTTCCTCGTCTTCCTCGTCTTCCTGCTCTTCGCCGTACAGGTGCTCATCGGCCTCTACGCCCGGTCGGCGCTGGCCGCAGCTGCGTTCGACGGAGCGCGGCTGGTGGCCACCCGCGGCGTCGAGGGGCTCGACGCCATGGAGGCCGCGCGGCCCGAGGCCGAGGGGCGGGTCCGTCAACTCCTGGGCACAGCCGGCCTGCAGGCCACCTTCGACTGGTCCGGCACCGACCCGGCCTTCGTGGTGCTGCGGGTGTCGATCCCGGCGCCGAGCATCGGCTGGCCCGGCTTCCACCACACACCGGGACGGCTCGATCGCACGGTCCGGGTGCGGGTGGAGGCGCTGCGGTGAGCCGCTGCCGGGGCGACCTCGGTCAGGCTGGTGGGGCCGAGATGCTCGTGTTCGGCCTGCTGGTGTTCGTCGGCGGCACCATCGTGGTCGCCACGGCATGGGCCGCGGTCGACATCAAGCTCGCCCTCGGTGCCGCCACCCGCGATGCGGCCAGGGCCTACGTCGAAGCGGGTGACAGCGCCGCCGCGACCTCCGCCGCCGACGCCGCGGCGCGGGCGGCGATCGCCGGGCACGGGCGAGAACCGGCCCGGCTGGTCGACTTGACCATCGACACCGACGGCGGGTTCGGTCGGTGCGCCCGCGTCACCGTGCGGGCCGGCTACCCGTTGCCCCACGCCACGGTCCCCTGGATCGGCGGGGTGGGCGGCGCCACGGTGATCCACGCCAGCCACAGCGAGCTGGTCGACCCCTACCGGTCGGGCTTGGCCGGCCCGTCACGGTGCGCGGCATGACCCGCAGCGCGGGGCGGCCCCCGCCGGCACGCCGGTGCCACGGCGAATCGGGCTCGACGCTGGCGCTCGTGCCGGCGTCCACGCTGATCGTGCTGACGCTGGGCGCGATCGCCGCCGACCTGTCGCACGTGTTCATGGCCAAGCGCCGCCTGCTCGACGCCGCCGCGTCAGTAGCCAACGACGCCGCCGGTGCCGGGATCGACCCGGCGTCGGTGCGCGCCGGCGGCGCCCCCACGCTCGATCCGGAACGGGTCCGCCAGGTCGCCCTCGGGTCGCTGGTCGCCCAAGCCGTGCCCGGTCTCGACCCCGCAGGCTGCGACGTGACCGTGGATCCCGCCACCGACCGGGTCACCGTCACCCTCGCCGCCGACGTCGACCACATCTTCGGCGCCGCCCTCCCCGGCCCCCGCCGCATCCACCTCACGGCCATCGCCACCGCCACCGGCCACCACCGCTGACCGCACAGGCCCCGTGGGTGCGAATTGTTCGCGAACGCGAACAATTC
>JAKOVR010000211.1 GCA_029782025.1 Actinomycetes bacterium
CATCGAGCCGCAAGGAGTCGCCGTGACGCTGATCAACGAGGACACCATCCGTGAGCTGGCCGCCTTCCGAGGAGGGGACGCGCTGGTGACGAGTTGCTACCTCGACGTCGACGGTCGACGCCTCCTCCGGACCCACGACTACCAGGCCGAGCTCGACCGGCTCCTGCGGGCGGCCCGGGCCAAGGCCAACAACGACCGATCGGTCGCCCAGGACCTCGAGCGGATCCAGGACTACGTGCGGGCCGGCATCGACCGCTCCCACACGCGGGGCCTGGCCTTCTTCGCCTGCTCGGCCCACGACTTCTTCGAGGTGATCCCGCTCCCCGTGCCGGTGCACAGCCGGGTGGTGATCAACGACGCGCCGGCCGTCGGCCAGCTCGAGTCGCTGGTCAAGGACTACGCCCGGATCGGCGTCCTGCTGGCCGACCGGCAGCGGGCCCGGATGTTCGTGTTCGAGCTGGGCGAGCTCACCGACCACTCCGAGCTGTTCGAGGAGCTCCCCCGGGAGTACGACCACCGGGGCCACAGCGACCAGGGCTACGAGCGGGAGCGCCACCACGTCGAGGAGCTGGCCCACCAGCACCTGCGCCACGCGGCCAAGGTGGCCTTCGACGTGTTCCAGCGCCGGGGCTTCGAGCACCTCGTGGTCGGGGGCCAGGACTCCATCGTCCACGAGGTCGAGGAGCACCTCCACCCGTACCTGAAGGACCGGCTCGTCGGTCGCGTGCCCGTGCCGGTCATGGCCTCGGTCGACGAGATCCGCTCGGCAGCGCTCGACATCGAGGCCGAGGTCGACCGGCGCATCCAGGCCGAGCTGGTGCAGCGTCTCCGCGATGCCGTCGGGGCGGGCACCAAGGGCGTGGCCGGTCTCGCGGCCGTGCTCACGGCCATGGCCGAGCGCCGGGTCGACCACCTCCTGGTGTCGGCCGGGTTCGAGCACGGCGGCTGGCGCTGCTCGTCGTGCGACGCGCTGGCGACGGTCGGTCCGACCTGCCCGCAGTGCTCGGCGGCGCTCGTCCGGGTCGACGACGTCGTCGAGGAAGCCATCGAGTACGCGCTGGCCCAAGGGCTCACCGTCACGATCTGCCGCGACGCCGACCTCGACGTGCTCGGGCAGATCGGCGCCCTGCTGCGGTACTGATGGCTGCACCGGCCCGGCTCGCCGTCGGCGTCGACCTCGGCGGCACGAAGGTGCTGGGCCGGCTGCTCGACCCGGCGAGGCCCACCGAGGCCCTCGACGAGACCCGCGTCGATACGCCGCGGGGGAGCGACAAGATCGTCGACGCCCTCGAGCTCGTCGCCGTGACACTGGCCGACCGGGCCCGGGAGCGGGGGTGGGGCGAGGTGGCGGCGGTGGGGATCGGGGCCGCCGGTCTCGTCGACCTGGCCGGGGTGCTCCGGTTCGCCCCCAACCTGCCCACCGTGGTCGATCTCGACATCGCCGGGGCGTTGCGCCCCCGGCTCGGCGTGCCGGTGGCCGTCGACAACGACGCCAACTGCGCCACCTGGGCCGAGGTGGCGGCCGGCGCGGCGGCGGGTGCGTCCGAGGCGGTGCTGGTGACGCTCGGGACCGGGATCGGCGGCGGGGTGGTGGTCGGCGGCGAGCTCCGTCGGGGCGCCTTCGGGTTCGCCGGGGAGCCTGGCCACATGATCGTCGACCCCTCGGGCCCGCCCTGCCCGTGCGGGCGGCGGGGCTGCTGGGAGCGGTTCGCATCGGGGAGCGGGATCGGGCGGCTGGCCCGCGACGCCGCCCAGGCCGGTCGGGCCGACCGGGTGGTGGAGCTGGCCGGCGGCGATGCCGAAGCCGTGCGGGGTGAGCACGTCACGGCCGCGGCCGAGGAGGGCGACGCCGACGCGCTGGCCATCGTCGAGCAGTTCGCCTGGTGGGTGGCCGTCGGCGTGGCCAACCTGGTGAACCTCCTCGACCCGGAGGTGGTGGTGATCGGCGGGGGCCTGGCCGACGCCGGCGACCTCCTGCTCGACCCGGTCCAGCGGGCCTACGCCGGGCTGGTGCTGGCCCACGAGCACCGTCCCGCGGTGCGCCTGGAGCTGGCCGCGCTCGGCAGCGACGCCGGCGCCATCGGGGCCGGGCTGCTGGGTCTCCGGCTGCTCTGACGCCTCGTCGCCGATCAGGGCCGGGCGGTGGTGACCACGATCGCGGCGTCGAGCCGGACGTGCCCCCCGTCGTCGACGTGCCCCTCCAGCTCCGCCGCCAGCGTGGTGACCACCTCGGCCCGCTGGGCGTCGGTGAGCGACGCCGAGACCGTGCGGGCCGGGCCGTGCTCGAGCAGGAGGTCGGCCGCGGCCGGTGGATCCATGCCGCCGCCGACGGGGACGGCGACCCGGTGGGGCCGGGCGGTGACGTCCCGCCAGCCCGTGCGGTCGAGCAGGGCCTCGATGGCGGGGACGTCGAGGGAGAACGGGCCCCCGTCGGGCGGGGGGACTTCCGGCACGATCCCCCAGCGGTCGCAGTGGGCCAGCACCACGGTGAGGGGCAGGGTGAACAGCGCCGAACCGGTGCGGTCCTGCCACGTGGCCACGGCCAGCCGACCGGTGCGGGCGACGTGGCGGCGCAGGGCGGCGAAGGCGGTGTCGGGATCGTCGAAGAACATGACGCCGAACCGCGAGAGGACGAGGTCGAAGGGTTCGGCGTCGCCGGCCCAGGTGGTGGCGTCGGCCCGGACCCACTCGATCGGGGCCGCGTCCGGGGAGACCGGCACGGCGGCCGCGGCGGTGAGCATCTCGGCGGCCACGTCGAGCCCGACCACGCGACCGCCCGGCCCGGCGGCCGAGGCGGCGAGCCGCGTGGTGGGCCCGGTGCCGCAGCCGACGTCGAGGATCCGCTCCCCGGGCGTTGGGCCGGCCGCGGCGAGGAGCAGGTCGGTGACCGGGCGGAGCTGGCGGTCGAGGGCCTCCCAGTGGGTCACCCATCGGGCGGCGCGGTCACCGGCCCAGAGATCGTCGGCGGGCACGACCGCCGCCTACGCCGGGGGCCAGCCGCACGTGGCGGCGGTGGAGGCGAACAGCAGGCGCTTGTGCTCGGCGATGACCCGCCGGTCCTTGCCGGCCATCGCCTCGGCGTGCGCCAGCGCGGTCGGGAGCACGTCGGCCTCGGGCGCGGTGTGGTCGACGATGCCGATGGCGCGGGCGTCGTCCGCGGCGTAGCGGCGGCCGGTGATGATGGCGTCGTGGGCGGCGGTGCGGGGCAGGCGGGCCGAGACCACCGCCTCCATGGGCACGGTGAGGGGGAGGCCGAGGTCGACCTCCGGCAGGCACCAGTAGCCCCGGTCGGAGCGCATGACCCGGGTGTCGAAGGTGCAGCTCAGCATGGCGCCCGCGGCGAAGGCGTGCCCGTTGAGGGCCCCGACGATGTAGGCCGGGAACAGCAGCAGGCGGCCGAAGAGCCGGTGCACGCCGTCGACCACGGCCCCGGCCGCGGTCGGATCGGCCGCGAAGGCGTCGAGGTCGAGGCCGTTACTGAAGAACTTGCCCTCGCCGACCACGACGAGGGCCAGCGGGCCCTCGACTGCTTCGAGCTCGTCGAGGACGGCGTGCCAGCGGGCGATGGAGGCCGTGTTGAAGCGGTTCTCGCCGTCGTGCCAGTGGAGGATGCGGACGTCGCCGTCCTGTCGGATGTCGATCACCCCGGCATCCTGCCACGGCCGGCGAAGTGGTTCGGGGGGACCCGGGTGCGGGCGGTACGGTGGGCCCCATGGAGTTCCGCCGCATCACGTCGCTTCCGCCCTACGTCTTCACCATCATCGACTCCCTGAAGGTCGAGGCCCGGCGGGCCGGCGTCGACGTGATCGACCTCGGGTTCGGCAACCCGGACCTGCCCTCGCCCCAGATCGCCGTCGACAAGCTGTGCGAGGCGGCGCAGAACGCCCGCAACCACCGCTACAGCGCCAGCAAGGGGATCCCCAAGCTCCGCCAGGCCGTGAGCGACATGTACCTGCGTCGCTTCGGCGTGGAGCTCGACCCCGACACCGAGGTGATCAACACCATCGGCGCCAAGGAGGGCTTCTCCCACCTGATGTGGACGCTGCTGGCCCCCGGCGACGCCGCCCTGGTGCCCTCGCCCAGCTACCCGATCCACATCTACGGCCCGCTGTTCGCCGGCGCCGACATCCGGGAGGTCCGCCTCGGCACCGGCACCGACTTCTTCGACGGCCTGCTCGAGGCCTGGGAGTACTCCTGGCCCAAGCCGCGGGTGATCGTGATGTCGTTCCCCCACAACCCCACCACCACCTGCGTCGACGTCGACTTCATGCAGAAGGTCGTCGACTTCGCCCGCGAGCACGAGCTCATCGTGGTCCACGACAACGCCTACGCCGACCTCGGCTTCGACGGGTACTCGCCGCCGTCGATCCTCCAGGCCAACGGGGCCAAGGACGTCGCCGTCGAGCTGTACTCGATGACCAAGTCGTTCTCGATGGCCGGCTGGCGCGTCGCCTTCATGGCCGGCAACCGCGAGGTGGTGGCTGCGCTCACCAAGCTCAAGAGCTACCTCGACTACGGCACCTTCCAGCCCATCCAGATCGCGGCCACGGTCACGCTCAACGAGGCGCCCGACTACCCGAAGGAAGCCAACGAGATCTACCAGGCGCGGCGCGATGCCCTCTGCGGCGGCCTGCAGCGCATCGGCTGGGACCTCGAGCCCCCCAAGGGCACGATGTTCGTGTGGGCCCCGATCCCCGAGCAGTACCGGGAGATGGGGTCGGTCGAGTTCGCCAAGATGCTCGTCACCGAGGCCCACGTCGCCGTGTCGCCCGGTGTGGGCTTCGGCCCCGGGGGCGAGGGCCACGTGCGCTTCGCCCTCATCGAGAACGAGCAGCGCATCAACCAGGCCGTGCGCAACCTGCGCCGCACCCTCGTCAAGCTCGACGCGCCGGTCTGACCACGGCCACCAGCCGGCGGAAGCCCGGCACGGCGGCCAACCCGGGCGGCAGGCCGAGGCGGCCGTCGCCTTCGCTGACCTCGGCGTGCTCGTGCCGCTGGGGGGCGTCGGTGAGCAGCCGCCGCGTATCGAAGGTGGCGCGATGACGGCGGCCCCCGCCGTCGTCGTGTTCGACCTCGATCGTGTCGCCGTCGGCGGCGATGGTGTCGGTCGCCGGTCCGCCGGTGCCGAACGGGGCCGGGAGGTCGATGCACACCGTCGTCGACGACTCGAGGTCCAGGAGGTGCACGAACGCGGTGTGGTCGGCGTGGCGGGGGTCGCGGTAGAGCGTGGCGAGCCGACGGCCGTCGGGCGTGAGCACGGCCTGGATGACGTTGCCGTACATGTCCTCCGGCGGGGCCAGCTTGTCGATCGAGGGCGACGGGTACTGCTGGCCACCGACGAGGTCGAGGACCACGATCCGGTAGTGGTCGCCGTAGGAGCGGGCGGCCACGAGGCGGTGCCCGTCGAGGGTGAAGGCCTCGGGGTCGAGGTCGCCCTCGAAGGTCGCGGTGCTCGACGACCCGTCCGCCCACACGGTCACGGTCGTCCCCCCGTGCCCGTCGCTCTCGGCCAGCGCGACGCGGTGGCCGCCGGGCGCGACGGCGGCGACGCGGGCGGTGCCGGGCAGGGCTGCGGCGCCGGCCCGCCCGCCCGTGCGGAGATCGAGGTGGACCAGCTCGCCGGCGGTGTGCACCGCCGCGGCCGACCCGTCGGGGGCGGCGACGGCGCCCGCGACCGTCCAGACCGGTCGGGTCCCGCCGGCCGGGACGGCGGCCAGCCCGCCGTCGGTGATGACCAGGGCGAGGGCCCCGTCGGGGTCGACCGAGGTGCCGGTGGTGGCGGTCGACCCGTTCAGCCAGAGCGCCTCGGCGCCGCAGGCCGACGCGGCG
Source organism: Actinomycetes bacterium (assembly GCA_029782025.1). Classification (GTDB taxonomy): domain Bacteria; phylum Actinomycetota; class Acidimicrobiia; order Acidimicrobiales; family Acidimicrobilacustridaceae; genus JAKOVR01. Next base: position 5,830 of record JAKOVR010000211.1, read on the forward strand.
GCGAGGAGGGCGGCGGCCAGCAGGAGGGAGGCGGAGCGGGACGGGGGAGTGGCGTGCCGGTGCATGCTGCTGGTACACCGCCGGCGCAGAGTCGGTTCCCGGATCAGCGCAGCGACTCGGCCAGGGCGAGGGCGACGGCCCGACCGTCGGGGCCGTGGAGGCCTTCGATCCGAAAGGTGACGTTCCCGTCGACCCAGAGCAGCACGTCGCCCGCCTGCCGGAACGGCTCGGTGCGCAGGTTCCCGTCCGGATCGAGGTAGGACCACGCATGGGGTGCCCCGGAGAGCCACACCGCCTCCTGGCCCCGCACCGTGAGGTACTCGATGGCGGTGTCCGGGCCCACCAGCTTGGCGATCACCGGGCGTTGGCCGGCGCTCGCCGCGATCTCCGTGAGCGTGAAGCGCTCGTAGGTGATCGCCACCAGGCCACCGGGCACGGCCGGGTCGGTCGCCACGGCCCGGACGGGTCCGGCCAGCGCGGGATCGGCCAGCCGCACCGGGAAGGACACCGCCCCCCGGGCCGGGGCCACCGGGTCGATCGTCGTGCCGGTGCTCGGGAGCCGGTCCACCGGGTCGATGCGCACCGCCCCGATGCCGAGGCGGCTGGCCACGGCGCTGCGCACCGGTGGCGTGGCGGCCAGCCCGGCCGCGGCGGCGAGCACGGCGGCGAGCAGGAGGCGCCACCGGCGTCGCCGGGCCGGGGCCTGGTCGAGCCGCGCCCGCACGTCGGTGACGAGGGTGACGGCGGGCGGATGGTCGAGATGGGGGCCGAGGTCGGTCAGGCGGGCGGCGAGGTCGTCGGGGTCGGTGCTGGTCACGGCTCGGCCTCCTCTCCGAGTTCGGCCCGGAGACGGGCGAGGGCCCGGTGCAGCCTCGACTTGACCGTGCCGGGTGCGCACCCGAGCGCGGCGGCCGTCTCGGCCTCGCTCAGGTCGGCGAAGTAGCGCAGGGCGATGACCTGGCGGTCGCGCAGGGGAAGGGCGCCGACGGCCCGGGCCAGCCGGTCGCGGGCGTCGGTGAGCGCGGCGGTGGCGGCCGGATCGGTGTGGAGCCCCGGCACCTCACGCTGACCGGCGGCCCGCAGTGCCACGGCGGCGCGGCGCCCGGTGCCACGCCGGCGGTTGCGGGCTTCGTTGGCGACGATGGCGAGCATCCACGGGCGGAAGGCCGCGTCGTCGCGGAACTGGTGCAGTCGGGTGAAGGCTTTCACGAAGGCGTCCTGGGTCACGTCCTCGGCGTCGTCTCCGGCGATGGCGTAGGCCACCCGCAACGCCACGTCGCGGGTGCCGGCCACGAGGCGCGCGAAGGCGTCGGCGTCGCCCGCGCGAGCACGGGGTACGAGCTCGGCCTCGTCGTCCATGTCGGGTCCGATGGGTAGGACACCGCCGGTGCCGGCGGGGTTCCCTCAGGCCCGCGTGGGGGACGGGACGAGGAGCCCGTCGAGGAGCAGGCTGACCGCGGTGTCGGCCACGACTTCGTGCGACACGTGGCGCTCGTGGAGGAACTCGCGGGCCAGTTGGGCGGTCATGCCGAGGATGGCGTGGGCCAGCATCTCGGGATCGAGGTCGCGGATCTGCCCGGTGGCGATCCCGTCCCGCACGTGGCGCCCCGCATCGCGGACGGCGGTCTCCTGGCCCTTGCGCATGGCCGCGGCGAAGTGCTCCTGGGTACCGGCGAACTGCACCAGCCGGTGCAGCTCGGGGTGCGAGGCCGACCAGGCCATGGTGGCCCGCATGCCGAGGGCGATGCGTTCCACCGGGTCGGTCACGTCCTCGATGGCGGCGCGCTGGGCGCGGCGGAGGTCGAGCTGGGCCTCCTTCAGGATCTCGAGGAACAGCTCTTCCTTGCTCTCGAAGTACCAGTAGAAGACGCCCTTGCCCACGCCGAGGCCCTGCACGATCTCGGCCACCGACGTGGGGTGGTAGCCGTTCTCGGCGAAGCGGGCGATGGCGAAGTCGAGGATCTGGCGGCGCCGTTCCTGGCCTCGCTGGGTGAGCCGGCGGGTCACGGGGGTGCAACCTACAGGATTTCTTGACCGGCCGGTCAAGAAATCCACGGGTCGACCGCGTTTCGCCCGCCCGTCGCACCGCCGTAACAGCACGTTCACGCGGTCCCCGTACGGTGAGCGCCATGACGACCTTCGTGCTGCGAGTGTGGTTGCCCGACCGTCCCGGTGCGCTCGGTGCGGTGGCCAGCCGCGTCGGCGCCATCGGGGCCGACGTGGTGGGGATCGACATCCTGGAGCAGGGCGCCGGCCGCGCCATCGACGAGCTCATCGTGGACCTGCCCGATCCGGCCCTGGCCCCACTGCTGATCCAGGAGGTGCAGGAGGTCGACGGCGTCGACGTCGAGGACCTGCGGCCCGCCCCCGACGGCGCCCTCGACCCCCGCCTCGACGCCCTGGAGACGGCGGCCACGCTCGTCGGCGCGTCCAGCTCGGCCGAGCTGTTGGCCTCGCTCAGCCACTACGCCGCCCGGTTCAGCTGTGCCGACTGGAGCGCCGTGGTGTCGCTCGACACCGAGGCCCGCGTCGCGTCCGACGGCGAGCCGCCGAAGCTCGAGTGGCTGCTGGCCTTCATCGAGGGGAGTCGCACCGCAGCCCGGTTGCGGGGTGTCCCGCCCGAGCCGGAGGACATCGTGTGGGTGCCGCTCGCCACCGCGGGGATGGCCCTCGTCCTCGGCCGGGACGGCCGGCCCTTCCGGGCGCGGGAGCGGCGGGAGGTGGCGGCGCTGGCGCGGATCGTCGACTCCCGGTTTCGCGAGCTCCGCCTGAACGAGGCCCGGCTGGCCCACCCTGCGGCCCGGGTCTAGCGGTACCCGGCCGGGCTCAGGCGTCGGCCCAGCCGCGGGCCCGTTCGACCGCCCGGTGCCAGCGGTCGAAGGCGGCGTCGGCCGGGCCGCGGTCCTCGTCGTTGGCCGGCGCCACCTCGGTGTCGAGGACCCAGTTGGCCGTGATCTCGTCGAGACTGCTCCACACCCCTTCGGCCAGGCCGGCCAGGTAGGCGGCGCCGAGCGCCGTGGTCTCCTGCACCTGGGGACGGGCCACGGGCACGCCGAGCTGGTCGGCCTGGAGCTGGAGCAGCAGCGGCATCACCGACGCGCCGCCGTCGACCCGCAGCGCCGCCAGCCGCGTGCCCGACGCCGCCGCCATGGCCTCGACCACGTCGCGGGTCTGGAGGGCCATGGCCTCGACCGTGGCGCGGGCGAGGTGGGCCCTGGTGGTGCCGCGGGTGATGCCGAGGAGGGTGCCCCGGGCGTAGGGGTCCCACCAGGGGCTCCCGAGCCCGGCGAAGGCGGGGACGAGCACGACCCCGTCGCTGTCGGGGATGGAGGCGGCCAGCGGGCCGGTCTCGGCCGCGTCGGCGATGATGCCGAGCCCGTCGCGCAGCCACTGGATCGCCGCGCCGGTGACGAAGATGGCGCCCTCCAGGGCGTAGGTGGTGGTGGTGCCGCCGGCCCCGTCGGGCAGCGCCCAGGCCACGGTGGTCAGCAGGCCCTCGGTCGGTGGCGGGCAGGTGGCGCCGACGTTCATCAACACGAAGGAGCCCGTGCCGTAGGTGTTCTTGGTCATGCCGGGGGCGAAGCAGGCCTGCCCGAAGAGGGCCGCCTGCTGGTCGCCGGCGATCCCGCTCACCGGGACCCCGGCCCCGACCCCCGGCACCCCGGCGTGGGTCACGCCGAAGCGGCCGCTGGACGGGCGGACCTCGGGCAGCATCCCCATCGGCACATCGAGCAGGGCGCACAGGTCCGGGTCCCAGGCGCCGCGCCGGATGTCGAACAGGAGCGTGCGGCTGGCGTTCGACGGGTCGGTGGCGTGGACGGCGCCGGCGTCGGCCGTGCCGCCCGTGAGCTTCCACACCAGCCACGAGTCGACGGTGCCGAAGGCGAGGTGGTCGGCGGGGGTCACGCCGCCCTCGGTCAGGATCCAGCGCAGCTTGGTGCCGGAGAAGTAGGGGTCGAGCACCAGCCCCGTGCGCTCCCGGACCATCGGGAGGTGGCCGGCGGCCTGCAGCTGGTCGCAGAAGGCGGCGGTGCGCCGGTCCTGCCACACGATGGCCCGGTGGACCGGCTCGCCGGTGCGCCGGTCCCACACCACGGTGGTCTCCCGCTGGTCGGTGATGCCGATGGCCGCCACCTCCGCCCCAGCCGGGAGGGCGGTCACCACCTCGGCCAGCACCACCTCGATGGCGGCCCAGATCTCGTCGGCGTCGTGCTCCACCCACCCGGGACGGGGGAAGTGCTGGGTGAACTCGCGGTAGGACGAGGCGACGGCATGCCCGCCCCGGTCGAAGGCGATGGCCCGCACCCCGGTGGTGCCGGCATCGAGGGCGATGACGACGGACATGCGCGCACGATAACTCACCTAACCTCACGGACGATCCGGCTCACTTCAGGAGGAACACGATGCGCGTAGCCATGCTGACCGGGGGCGGTGACTGCCCGGGCCTCAACGCGGTCATGCGGGCCGTCGTCCGGCGGGGGGAGCGCACCTACGGCGACGAGTTCCTCGGGTTCGTCGACGGCTGGCGCGGGGTGATCGACGGGGTCACCATGCCGCTGTCGGTCGAGACCCTCCGGGGCACGCTGCCCCGCGGCGGCACCGTCATCGGGTCGTCGCGCACCAACCCGTTCAAGATCGACGGCGGGGTCGACGCCTGCCAGGCCTCCCTCGAACGGTTCGAGGTCGACGCCCTCATCGCCATCGGTGGCGACGACACGCTCGGCGTGGCCGACAAGCTGGCCGGACGGGGGGTCCACGTCGTGGGCGTGCCCAAGACGATCGACAACGACCTGTCGGCCACCGAGCTCACCTTCGGCTTCGACACCGCGGTCCAGATCGCCACCGAGGCCATCGACCGGCTCCACACCACGGCCGAGTCCCACCACCGGGTGATGGTCGTCGAGGTGATGGGCCGCCACGCCGGCCACATCGCCGTGTGGTCGGGCATCGCCGGCGGGGCCACGATGATCCTCATCCCCGAGGAGCCCTTCGACATCGAGGCCGTGTGCTCGGCCCTCCGTGACCGCCACGAGAACCACGGCAAGTACGCCTCGATCGTGGTGGTCGCCGAGGGTGCGGTGCCGAGCGAGGGGTCGGCGTCGCTGGTGTCGGGGGAGGTCGACCAGTTCGGCCATGTCCGCCTCGGCGGCATCGGCATGGTGCTCGCCAATGCCATCGAGGAGCGCACGGGCTACGAGACCCGCGCCACCATCCTCGGGCACGTGCAGCGGGGTGGGACGCCCACCGCCTTCGACCGGGTGCTGGCCACCCGGTTCGGCATCGCCGCCATCGAGGCCGTCCACGCCGGGGCGTGGGGGCAGATGGTGGCCCTCCAGGCCGGCGACATCGTCCGGGTGCCCCTGATCGAGGCGGTGGGCAAGCCCAAGCTGGTCGACCCCGCGCTCTACCACGGGGTGGCCGAGGTGTTCTTTGCCAGCTGAGCGGGTCGCGCTCGCGGTGGTGTTCGGGCTGGCCGCCCTGGCCGGTCTGGCCTTCGCCGTGATGCTGTCGATGCGCCGGCAGTCCGTCACGGAGCACGGCCTGGCCGCCGTGGCGGTCAACCCGCGGTGGTGGGTCGCCACCCTGACCGGACGGCCGGCGCCGCCCAGCCCCACCGGCCCGTTCGCGTTCCGGTGCGGCAGCTTCGTGTCCCGCCGGCCCTCCTACCTCGTGGCCTTCGACCAGCACGACCTCGTGCTGGTCCGCGGTGGGTCCGCTCCCGCCGTGGTGCACCACCAGCGGGCGGCCGCCCCCCGCACGGCGGTGCAGCCCGGGCCGTCCGGCGGGATGGTCACGATCGGTGTCGACACGATCGACGACGGCCCGGTCGGCGACATCGCCCGCTACCTCGCCTGGTGCGGCTGGCCGGTCGACCCGCCCCAACCCCCGGCCCTGGCGTCGAGCACGACCGCCAGCACCCACGGGTGGACCTGGCCCACCCCGCACCTGCTGCTCCGGCCCACCGTGGTCGCGCCGACGGTGCGGCCGCCGTCGCCCCCGCCGGTGCGGCTCCCGGCGCCCTCGCCGGTGCGGCCGCCCGGGTTCCGGCCGGTCGCACCGCAGGCCAACCCCACGGTGGCGCCGGCCCGCACCGTGGGCCCGGTCCACACCGACGACGCGCCGGGGGAGCGCTTCCACCCGACCCTGCCCGACGGCATCGGCCTCGACGACCTGGATTGACCCCGTGGAGATCCTGACCGCGGCCGAGAGCGAAGCACAGCAGCGGGCCGTCGCGGCCGGGCTGCGCCGGGCCGGGCTGGGCCCGGGGGACCGCGTGGCCATGCTCACCTCGTCGCGCGCCGCGATGCTGTCGGCCATCCTCGGCGCGCTGCGGGTGGGGATCGTGCCGGTCCTGCTCAACGCCGGCCTGCTCGACCACGAGCGGGCGGCCCTCCTCGCCGACGCCGATCCCCAGCTGCTGCTCGACGACGCCGGGCTGGACCGGTTCCTCGCCGACGGCGGCACGGCCGAGCTCAGCCCCCACCCCCTCGCCCGGCCGATGCACTACACCAGCGGCACCACCGGCACGCCCAAGGGGGTGTGGAGCGGCCTCCTCGACGAGGCCGCCGCCGCCGCCCTCGTGCAGGAGGAGGCCGAGCTGTGGGGGTTCGACCCGGCCGACCGGCACCTCGTGTGCTCGCCGTTCCACCACTCGGTCAGCATCCGCTTCGGTGGCGGCACCCTGCTCGGCGGCGGCACGGTGGTGGTGCTCGGGCGGTTCTCGGCGCAGGGCGCGGCGGCGGCCATCGCGGCCCACCGGCCCACGACCACCTTCATGGTGCCGGCCCACCTCCAGCGGCTCTTCGCCGACCTCGACCCCGACGACCGCCCGCCGCTCGGGGGCTTCCGGCTGGCCGTCCACGCCGGGGCGCCGTGCCCCCCACCCCTCAAGGAGCAGGCCATCGCCGCCTTCGGGCCGGAGGCCGTGTGGGAGTTCTACGGCTCCACGGAGGGCCAGTTCACCGCCGCCAGCGCGGCGGAGTGGCGGTCCCACCCGGGCACGGTGGGCCGGGCCCGGCCCCACCGGCGCCTCGCCGTCGACCCCGACGGCACGATCTGGTGCACGGTGCCGACCTACGCCCGCTTCGAGTACTGGCGCGACCCGGCCAAGACGGCGGCGGCCTGGCGCGACGACCCCGCCGGCGGGCGGGCGTTCACGGTGGGCGATCTCGGTCGCCTCGACGGCGACGGCTACCTGTACCTCGACGGTCGGCGCGACGACCTCATCATCACCGGGGGCGTCAACGTCTACCCGGCCGAGATCGAAGCGGCCCTGGTCCGCGCACCGGGGGTGCGGGAGGTGGCGGTGTTCGGCCTCGACGACGACCGTTGGGGCCAGCGGGTGTGCGCGGCGGTGGTGCCCGACGGCGAGTCGCCGTGCCGGTCCGACGACGTGCTGGCCTTCGCCCGTTCGGCCGTGGCGCCCTACAAGGTGCCCAAGGAGGTGTTCGTGGTCGACGCCCTCCCGCACACCACCACCGGCAAGCTCCTGCGTCGCCGGCTGCCCGAGCTCCTTGGGCCGTGACCGGCGCCGCCGGTCACGGGGTGGAGGCGGCCGGGCCGCCGGTGCTGACCGTGGAGCCGGGGGCGGTGGTCGAGGTGGTGGAGCTGGTGGCCGTGCTCGACGTGGAGCCGACGGGGCGGGAGGTCGTGGTGGTGCGCGGGAGCGTGGAGGACGTCGACGTCGAGGTGGAGCTCGACGTGGTGGAGGACGAGCGCGACGTCGACGTGTCGCTGTGGCCCTCGAGGGCCCGCTTGAGGCGGGGGAAGTCGTCTCGGCTGATGGCGTCGCCGGCGTCGGCGCTGCCCTGGTCGATCGGGATGGCGGTGGCCTGGCCGTCGACGAGGAAGCGCACCGCGGTGATGCCGTCGAGGGCGGTGGCGGTGAACACGATCTGGGCCACGGCGATGCGCTGCTTGGGCCCCTCCACCTTGCCGAGGTCGGTGAGGTTCACCTCGAGCACCTTGCCCTGGTCGGGCCGGCGGACGTCGAGCACCCGCACGGTGGGCGGGATGTCCGACCGCAGCCCCCGCTCGGCGATGTCGGCGGGCACGCCCTTGACCAGCTGGTCGAGCACGGCCCGGGGGAACGCACTGGGATCGCTCGGGAAGGGGACGGCGACGGTGAGCGCCTCGAGCACGTCGGGGTCGGAGGAGTCGGCCCGTTCCCGCACGAAGTAGAGGGTCGCCGGTCGGGTGGCCGCCGCCGGTCGGCTCGACGTGGTGCTGGCCGGGTCCACCACGGGGGCCGGGAGCGCCTGGTTGATGGGCTGGGGCGCGTCGTCCCGGGGGATCCCGCACGAGGCGGCCACCACCAGGCCGGCGAAAGCGATCAGGAGCCGGCGACTCATGCCACGTCCTCCAGCGCGTCGGCGCCGGCCTCCTCGCCGATCGGCACCACCGGCAGCTCCACGACGAACCGGGCCCCGGCCTCGCCGTCGGTGCGGTCCTCGACCCACACCCGGCCGCCGTGCAGGCGGATGTGCTCGTCGACCAACGCCAGGCCGAGCCCCACCCCCGTGTCGACGCCCCGGTTCCCGCCTTCGGTGCCCCGCGAGAAGCGGTCGAAGATCCGCTCCCGCTCGGCCTCGGGCACCCCGGTGCCCTTGTCCTCGACCACCACCCACACGTGGTCGGGCTCGGGCGAGCCGTCGGCGCTCCCGGTCGCCACCGGTGCGGCGTCGGCGCTGCTCTCGTCGTCGACCGTCTCGACGGGCGGGATCTCGATGCGCACGGCCGTGGCACCGCCGGCGTACTTCTGGGCGTTGTCGAGGAGGTTGGCGATGACCCGGGCGAAGCGGCGCTTGTCGACCCGCACCACCACCTCGCTCACGTCCTCGTCGTAGAGGACCGGCATCGAGGTTGACCCGGCGGCGTTGCTGGCCATGCTCACGGCGGCGAGCACCACGTCGGTGACGAAGACCTCCTCCAGGTGCAGCTTGATGGCGCCGACGTCGAAGCGGGAGATCTCGAGCAGGTCCTCGACGAGCTGCTGGAAGCGGTCGACGTCGGTCTTCATCAGGTCGAGGGCGGTCTGGGCCCGCTCGGGCAGCTCCTCGCGCATGTTGTTGATGACCTCGAGCGAGGCCGCCAGCGTCATGAGCGGCGACCGCAGCTCGTGGCTCACCTCGGAGGCGAAGCGGGCGTCGCGCTCGATGCGGTCCTGGAGGATCTGGGCCATCTCGTTGAACGACGTCGTGAGCACGTCGAGCTCGGGATCGCCGGTGACCACCAGCCGGGTGTCGAGGTTGCCGGCGGCGATGGCGGTGGCCGCCTCGCCCACGTCGGCCAGCGGGGTGAGGGCGCGACGGCTGATCCAGTAGCCGAACAGGCCCCCGGCCAGGGTGGACAGCGCCGATGCGCCGAGCAGCGAGATGGCCAACCCGTCGAGCGTGCGCTGGACCTCGTCGAGCGGGACCCCCTCGTAGTAGCTGGCGCCGGTGACCGGCAGGGGCACGCCGACGGTGAGCCAGAGCTTGCCGTCGCGCTCGTAGCGCATGCGGGCGGCCTGGCCGCCGTCGACGGTGCGCCGGAGGGATTCGGGGATCTCGTCGCGGCCGAACTCGAGCGGGCTCTTGGCGTACCACTGGCCCGACATGTAGATGACCGGCTGTGCGCCCTGGGGGGTCGGGAGGCTGGCGATGAGCTTCTCGAAGCCGGTGTCCTTCGAGTCGCTCCGGGGGCCGATCGACTGGGCCACCGTGCCGGCGTTGGAGAGCACGCGGGTGACCGCATTGTCGTCGCGCTGCTTGAGCAGGTTCTCCCGGGTGAGCCCCCACGCCGTGACCGACAGCACGGCGGACAGCGCGGCGGCACCGAAGGCGATGCTGAGCGTGAGGCGGGCCCGAAGCCCGAGGCGCCGGATGGGGTAGAAGGACTGCATGGGCGCCGGGCGCGGCTCAGGGTTGGAGCTTGTAGCCGAGCCCCCGGACGGTGACGACGTGACGCGGGTTGGCCGGGTCGACCTCGACCTTCGTGCGCAGGCGGCGCACGTGCACGTCGACCAACCGCCCGTCGCCGAAGTAGCCGTAGCCCCACACCCGTTCGAGCAGCACCTCGCGGCTGAACACCCGACCGGGCGCCGACGCCAGCTCGACCAGGAGCCGGAACTCGGTCTTGGTGAGGTGGACCTCGTCGCCGTTGCGGAGCACGAGGCCCTCTTCCGGGTGGATCTCCAGATCGCCGAACTTCAGGTTCGTGATGGCGGGATCGGTGGTGCGGGCCCGGCGGAGCAGGGCGCGGATGCGGGCCGACAGCTCCTTCGGGGCGAAGGGCTTGGTGAGGTAGTCGTCGGCGCCGGCTTCGAGCCCGGCGACCACGTCGTGGGTGTCGGCCCGGGCCGTGACCATCACGATCGGCACGTCGCTCTGGCGGCGGATGGAGCGGCACACCTCGAAGCCGTCGATGCCCGGGAGCATGATGTCGATGAGCACGACGTCGGTGGGGTGGCGGCCGAACGCGTCGAGGGCGTCCTCGCCGTTGTCGGCCTCCTCGACGATCCAGCCCTCGTCCTCGAGCGCCATCTTCACGGCGGTCCGGATGCGCTCGTCGTCCTCTACGGCCAGGATGCGGGTTCCCACGGCCCCTATCGTGCCCGATGGACCACCGGTTTGGGACTGATACCGGGCAGATTTCTCCGGTGACGCCTGTCGGGCTCAGGCCTCGCCGGCGCCGGCGGCCCGGAGGAGGTCGGCCAGGGGCTCGAAGAGGCCCCGGTGGGTGGCCAACGTGAACGCCGCCGAAGTGGCACCGCCGTCGAGATCGCCGACCCGCGCCCCGGCTTCGGCGGCGATGAGCGCGCCGGCGGCGTAGTCCCACGGTTGCAGGCCCCGTTCGTAGAAGGCGTCGACGCGGCCGACGGCCACCGAGCACAGGTCCACGGCGGCGGCTCCCATGCGCCGGATGTCGCGCACGCGGGGGAGGACCGACACCAGCACCCGGGCCTGGCGCTCGCGCCGGCTCGGCTCGTAGGAGAAGCCGGTGGCGACGAGGGCATGGGCCAGCTCGGGCGCCGGGCCGAGACGCACCTCCTTGCCGTTGCAGCGGGCCCCGAGCCCCAGGGCGGCGGAGTGCACTGTGCTGTGGGCCGGATCGGCGACGGCGCCGGCCACCACGCCGATCCCGTCGACCTCGGCTGCCACCGACACGCCGTAACCCGGGTGCCCGTAGAAGTAGTTGGTGGTGCCGTCGAGCGGGTCGACCACCCACCGGACGCCGCTGCGACTCGGCCGATCGGTGCCCTCTTCGCCCACCAGCCCGTCGTCGGGCCGGGCGCCGAGCAGGAGCTCGACGAGCAGGGCCTCGGAGGCCGTGTCGAACTCGGTGACGAGGTCGGTGGCGGTCGACTTGGTGGCCACGCCGATCCCGTCGGTGGCCCGCCGGGCCAGGCCGTCGGTGAGGAGGGTGCCGGCGCGGGTGGCGGCGTCGACGGCCAGGGCCTCGAGCTCGGCGAAGAGGGGATCGGGGCCGGTCATTGCACGCGCAGGTCGCCGCGGCGCCCGCCGTCGGGCTGGCGCTTGGGGGCGGGCGCTTCGGCCGGCTGGCGGGCCTGGATGGTGCGCCACTCGGCCATGGCCCGCAGGGCGAGCACCACGACGATGGCCACCCCCACGGCGCCGATGAGGGCGCCGGCGAGGCCCCCGAGGCCCTTGACCGTGCCGCAGTCGCCGGTGCACTGGAGGTCGGCGATGGCCCAGCCGATGAAGCCCCCGGCGGCGCCGGCGACCAGGATCGAGGCGAACGCCACCACCCGGGCGGGCACCGACGGCGCTCCGGTCTCGGCGAAGGGGCGGACGGCGTCGGGATCGGCCACGGGTCGATCGTACGGGGAGGTCGGGGACGACTGCCACCGGGGGGCGCCGGCCTTCTACAGTTGCGCCCGTGAGACCCCTGGTAGTCCTGCCCACCTACAACGAGGCCCTCAACATCGAGGAGGTGCTCGAGCGGGCCCGGGAGGCCGTCCCGGGGCTCGATGTGCTGGTGGTCGACGACGGCAGCCCCGACGGCACCGCCGACATCGCCGAGGCATGGGGCGAGGCCCACGGTGGCGGGGTGCAGGTCATGCGCCGCGCCCAGAAGTCGGGGCTGGGCTCGGCCTACCGGGCCGGGTTCGCCGAGGGGCTGAAGCAGGGTTTCGACGTCCTGATCGAGATGGACTCCGACCTGAGCCACGATCCGGCCGCCCTGCCGTCGCTGATCTCGGCCGTCGAGCACGGCGCGTCGCTGGCCATCGGCTCCCGCTACGTGCCCGGCGGCACCATCCCCAACTGGAAGTGGCACCGCAAGGCGTTGTCGCGTTGGGGCAACCGCTACGCCGGCGTGGTGCTCGGACTCGAGGTCCGCGACGCCACCGCCGGCTACCGCGCCTACTCGGCCGATGCGTTGAGCAAGATCGACCTCGCCACCATCAAGGCCGATGGCTACGGGTTCCAGATCGAGATGGCCTACGAGGTCAAGCGCAACGGCGGTCGCATCGTCGAGGTGCCGATCTCCTTCACCGACCGGATTCGTGGGGAATCGAAGATGTCGGGCAAGATCGTGGTCGAGGCCCTGGCGCTCGTCACCTGGTGGGGCGTGCGCGACCGCGTGCTCCGGCGCCGGGGCTCCCATCGCTAAGGAGACCCCGTGCCGCACCGTCCCACCCCGCTGATCCTGGGCGCGCTCGCGCCGCTCGCGCTGCTGGCGGCGTGTGGCGCCGATCCGGGTGCCCCCACCCGTGTGGTGGCCGCCGACCCGACGACCCAGGCTCCGGCCGGCGCGGCCGGTGGCGAGACGACCACCACCGCCGCGGAGTCCCTGCCGGTGGCCGACGCCGTCGACCTCCGGGGGCAGGCCGAGGTCACCGTCGACACCGGCGACAACGTCTTCACCGTGCCGGGCAAGGAGCAGGCCCGGGTGATCCGGGTCGATCCGGGCACCAAGGTCACGTGGAAGAACGTCGGGGCCAACCCCCACAACGTCACCCCGTCGGTCGAGGGCAGCTTCGCGGGCATCCCCACCGGCAAGCTCGACCCGTCGATGTCGGCCGCCGTCGTGTTCAGCAAGGCCGGCTCGTACCCGTACTACTGCGCCGTCCACGGCACCACGTCGAAGGGTCAGCGCGGCCTCGTCGTCGTCGGCGACGCCTGATGCCCTGATCAGGCTTCCTGAGCCACCGCACCGATCCCACCCGCCCGAGTCGCCGGGCGGCTACGTTCTCGGGCCATGTCGACGCATCGCATCCGTGCCATCTCTCTGCGCGCCCTGGCTGTCGCCTCGGTCCTCGTTGCCGCCGCCTGCGGCTCGTCCGGCACCGACCAGGCCAAGCCGGGGACCTCGGGCGGCGGCACCACCAAGCCTGCGGTCAAGGCGCTCGAGGTCGGTGAGGGCAAGACCTACCCCACCATCCAGAAGGCGGTCGACGCCGCCAAGTCCGGCGACCTCATCCTCATCCACCCCGGCGTCTACAAGGAAGCGGTGGTGGTGGAGAAGCCCGACAACATCGTGCTGCGGGGGACCGACCGCAACAAGGTGATCATCGACGGCGAGTTCACCCGGGACAACGGGATCAAGGTGCTGGCCAACGGGGTGGCCGTCGAGAACATGACCGTGCGGAACCACAAGGGCAACGGCGTCTTCTTCACCGGCGACTACGACTCGAAGTTCATCCTCAACGGGTACCGGGCCTCCTACGTCACCGTCTACAACAACGGCGACTACGGCATCTACGCCTTCAACGCCACCCGGGGCCAGTTCGACCACGTCTACGGCTCGGGCCACCCCGATTCGGCCTACTACATCGGCCAGTGCAACCCCTGCGACGCCGTGGTGACCGACGCCCTGGCCGAGAACAACTTCCTCGGCTACTCCGGCACCAACTCCACCGGCGTCTCGATCATCAACTCCGAGTGGCGGTTCAACCGCATCGGCATCTCGCCCCAGAGCCAGAAGGGCGAGAAGCTCGCCCCCAACGACGGCGGGCTCATCGCCGGCAACTACGTCCACGACAACCAGAACCCCGACACGCCGCAGAAGGACAAGAACCTCGACCTGGCCTACGGCACCGGGATCGTGGCCGCGGGGGTCAACAATTACCTCGTCACCAAGAACCTCGTGGTCGACAACCAGCGGGCCGGCATCGTGATCATCCTCTGGCCGTTCGGACAGATCTTCGATCCGCACAAGAACACGGTGAAGGACAACGTCGCCAGCGGGGCCAGCGAGTACGCCGACATCGTGCTGGCCCTGGCCGACACGTCCGGCGGCACGCTCGGCAACTGCTTCGAGAACAACCAGGCCACCACGTTCCGGCCCATCGACGTCGAGACCGTGGCCGGGTGCGGCAAGCCCGAGGGCAAGGGGTTCGAGGGGGTCGACGCCCAGCTCCTCGTGGCGGCCAAGGCGCCGCCCTACGGCGACTACAAGACCATCAAGGCCCCCGGCGACCAGCCCACCATGCCCGACGCCCTCACGGCCCCGCCCGTGCCGGCCGATCCGTCGTGGAAGCACGTCGACGCCGACCCGGCCAAGATCAGCACCCCCAAGGCGCCGGCCGGCACCACCCCGGGCACCACCCGCGGAACGGTGAAATAGCCTGGGGGCGTGCACGAATGGACGGTGGCCGGCGCGCTGGTGGAGCAGGACGGTTCCCTCCTGCTCGTGCAGAACCGCCGCCGTGACGGCAGCCTCGACTGGACCACACCCGGCGGGGTGATCGAGCCGGGGGAGCCGGTGATCGAGGGCCTCGCCCGCGAGGTGCTCGAGGAGTCCGGGATCCGGGTGCTGCGGTGGGCTCCGTCGCCCTGCTACGAGATCGACGTGATCGCGCCCGGCCTCGGGTGGCACCTCCGGGTCGAGGTCTGGCAGGCCCTCGACTTCGAGGGCGACCTCGCCATCACGGATCCCGACGGCATCGTCGAGGCCGTCCGGTTCGTGCCTGCGGCCGAGGTGCACGGGCTGATCGAGGGCAACCACCCGTGGGTGGCCGAGCCCATGGCCGAGTACCTCGCCGACCGGTGGGAGCACCCCGAATCACGGGCCTTCGGCTTCCACGTCGAAGGGGAGCGGCTCCGCGACATCACCGTGACACGGCTGTGAGGCGGGGCGGTGGCTGACCGCACGATCCTCCACGTCGACATGGACGCCTTCTTCGTGTCGGTCGAGCTCCTCGACCGGCCCGACCTGCGGGGCCAGCCGGTGGTCGTCGGTGGCACCGGCGACCGGGGCGTGGTGGCCGCCGCCTCCTACGAGGCCCGCGCCTTCGGCGTGCACTCGGCCATGCCGTCGGTGCGAGCCCGGCGCCTCTGCCCCCACGCCGTGTTCCTGCCGGGGCGACACGACCGCTACAGCGAGGTGAGCCGGCGGGTGATGGCCGTCTTCGAGTCCTTCACCCCGATCGTCGAACCCCTGAGCCTGGACGAGGCCTTCCTCGACGTCACCGGCTCGGCCCGGCTGCACGGCGACGGCCCGGGGATCGCGTCGGCGATCCGGCGCCGGGTGCTCGAGCAGGAAGGGTTGACCTGCTCGGTGGGCGTGGCCCCGTCGAAGTTCGTGGCCAAGCTGGCCTCGGAGGCGGCCAAGCCCCGGGCCACGCCCGAGGGGCCCGTGTTCGGGACCGGCGTGCACGTGGTGCCGCCCGACGGCGTGCTGGCCTTCCTCCACCCCCTCCCGGTCCAGGCGCTCTGGGGCGTCGGCCCGGCCACCCTCCAGAAGCTGGCGCGCCTCGGCGTGCGCACCGTCGCCGACCTGGCCACGCTCCCCGTCGACACCCTGACCGGCGCCGTCGGCTCGGCCGCCGGCCACCACCTCCACGACCTGGCCAACGGCCGCGACGACCGCGACGTGGAGCCCGACCGCGAGGCCAAGTCCATCGGGCACGAGGAGACCTTCAGCGACGACCTCTTCGACCCCCCGGCCATCGACCGCCAGCTCGTCCGCATGGCCGATGCCGTGGCGGGCCGGCTGCGGGCCCACGGGGTCGGCGCCCGCACCGTCACGGTGAAGGTGCGGTTCCCTGACTTCCGCACGCTGACGCGGTCGGTCACGCTGCCCCAGGCCGTCGACACGGGCGGGGAGCTGACGGCCCACGGCCGGCGCCTGCTGGGCTCGGTCGACCTGTCGCCCGGGGTCCGCCTCCTCGGCATCCACGCCGGATCGCTGGTCAGCGGCGGTCCCCGGCAGCTCGAGCTCTTCCTGGAAGACCGGCCGGATGCCACGAGGGCCATCGACGACATCCGGGAGCGCTTCGGCGACGACGCCATCGGCCCCGCCGTCCTCCTCGGCGAGTCCGGGCTGCGGCGCAAGCGCCGGGGCGAGCAGCAGTGGGGCCCGTCCTGAGCTGCGGGCGCGCTGGCCGCCCCGAGGCGGTACGATGCGGGGGCGCACGCGTTGTTGGCCTGCCGATCGTGTGCGAAGATGATTCGAACCCGGTCCGGCCCCCGCCGGCCCGGAAGAAGGGGACGACCGTGCCGCTGTCCGAGGACGAGCAACGCATCCTCAGCGAGATCGAGGCGCAGCTCTACGAGTCCGATCCGGCGCTGGCGCGCGACATCGCCGACACGACGCTGTACTCGGTGGCCAAGCGGCGCCTGGTGTGGGGCGTGTTCGGGGTCCTCGCCGGCATCGCCCTCGTCTGGGTCACCCTGCCCACGAGCTTCGTGCTGGCCCTCGGCGGCTTCGGGGTGATGGTGGTCAGCGCCAACAGCGTGGCGGTCAACGCCCGGGCCATGGGGCGCATGTCGCTCGACAGCCTCTCGCAGTCGATGCGGGGCAACGGGCTGCGCGACGTCTTCGGTCCGGACCGCCCCTCGCGGTTCCGGCTCCGCCGTGAGGCCGACGGCGCCCAGCGCGACGACGACTGACCGCGCCGATCAGCCGGCCGGCGCCGGTCCGATGTGGGTCGAGGTGGCCCGGTGGGTGTGGGGCAGGCGCGCCCGGCGCAGCACCCAGCTGGGGTTGAGCCGCACGAGCCACTGCTGCAGGGGCGGCACCTTGGCGTCGATGGCGGCGCCCACGGCGTGGGCCGACGCCTCGGCATGGGCCGCCACCCGCTCGTCGAGGAGGTGCTCGGCGTAGGTGGCGGCGTCGGTGTCGAGGGCCAGCTCGTGGATCGGGCCGTCGGCGTCGGGGAGCAGGCGGCTGGCCCGGGCGGCGAACTCGCCGTGGGTCTCGGCCCGGTCGGGCACGGCGCCCACCATGGCCAGGTGGTCGACGGCGTCGGCCCAGGCCACCCGCACCAGGTCGGCCGGGGTCCGGGCCAGGGCCCGGCGGCGGCGCCGGTCGCGGTCGAGCCAGGTCATCACCGCGGCGGCATAGAGGCCGAGCAGGACCGCCAACACCACCAGCACGGCGCCGAGGCGGAGCAGGAACCCGGCGATGGCGGCGGTGACGCCGTCGAGGCCTCGACCCGTGCTGTCGACCTGGTCGAAGGGGATGGTGGTGGTCGGGGCGTCCTCGACCTGCACGTTGCCCTCACCGCCGACGGTGGTCGACGAGCCCGGGACGACCGAGGTCCCCGCGGCGCCCGGCTTCTTCGACGTGGTCGTGCTGCCGCCGGGGTCGTTCTGGGGTTCCTCGAACTGCTGGGGTTGGCGGCCGGTCCAGGCTGTGGCCGTGGGCTCGCCGCGGTCCTTGGTGGGCTCGAAGCTGACCCAGCCGTACTCGCCCAGGTAGACCTCGGGCCAGGCGTGGGCGTGCTCGCCCTTGACGTGGTACAGGCTCGGGTCGGTGCCGTCGCGCTGGCCCCAGGTGAACCCCACGGCGACGCGGGCCGGGATGCCGAGGCTGCGGGCCATGGCGGCGAACGAGGCGCTGAACTGCTCGCAGTAGCCCCGCTTGGCCTTCAGGAACTCGTCGATGGCGCTGCCACTCTGCCCGGGCTGGATCGAGGTGTCGTAGGTGAAGTCGGGGCCCTGGAAGAAGTCCTGCAGGGCGCGGGCCTTGTCGTAGTCGTTCTTGGCGCCGGCCCGCTCCACGATGTCGCGGGCGAGGGCGGGGGCGGTGACCGCCCACCCCTGCGGCAGCTCGGTGTAGTGGGCCCGGAGGGCGGAGTCGACGACCTTGGGGTCGGCCTTGCGGAGCTGCACCGGGTCGAGGTCGGGGAGGGCCGACTCCACCGTGTAGGTGAACCCGTCGGACGTCTCGTAGTCGGTGTCGACGATCAGGGTGCCCGACTCGTCGTGGTAGCGAGCATGGGCACTGGCGCTCACCTGTCGGGGCTGGTAGGCGGCGGGCAGCCACAGGCGGGCCAGGCCGGTGACGGTGTACTCCTGGTTCAGGGACTCGTGCCGGCCGGCGCCGAGCGGGGGCTTGAGGTCGCCTTCGGCCTCGACGAACTTGCCGCGGGAGCGCCAGGTGTTGCCGTCGAACTGGTCGAGGGCGGTCAGGCGCCAGTAGGCCTCCCGGCCGGCCCGCACCGTGAACATCTCGACGTTCTGCTGGTCGGTGAGCCGGGACCGCACCTCCACCAGCGGGCTCACCGTGAACCGGTCGCCGCGCCCCTGCTTCCCCTCACGGCCGAAGATGGCGCCGCGATCGGCGCCCGGCAGCCGCGGGGCGAGCAGCGCGCCGGCCAGCACGCCGATGACCCCGATCGTGCCGCCGACCCGCAGCCAGGCGTTGGTGCCCCGGCGGGCGTCGGCGGCCAGCCAGCCCGCCCCGGTCTCGCGCCGGGCGATGCGGTGCAGCAGGAGGAAGAGCACGGCGGCGGAGGTGAACACCACGACGCTCGGCACTCGATTCTGGGTGCCGCCGAGGACCGAGCAGAACACGAAGACGGTGGTGGAGGGGACCAGCGCCTCCCAGCTCGACCACAGGCGGAAGGCGGCCCAGTCGGCGAGGAAGATGGCGAAGAACAGCGCGACGGCGGCGGCGATGAGGAACCCGTCCTCCACCGGCGCCGGGGGCTGGGCCGTCTGGAAGGTCTGCCAGGCATGGGCCAGGGCGTCGCGGGCGCCCCCGACGGATGCGCCGGAGGGCAGGCCGTAGCGGAGGGTGCCGGGGAGAATGCCGTAGACGATGGCGAGGGCGAGACCGGCGGTGCCGAGGCCGGCGGCGGGGAGCACCCCGACGCCCTTGCGACGGAGGGCGATCAGGCTGGCGTGGGCGTAGGCCACCACGATGACCATCGGGCCCCAGTACCCCCCGGACTCGAACACGCGGGAGAAGCCGTAGACGGTGGCCAGGGTGAGCGTGGCCAGCGCCACCTCGGCCGGGATGTGGAAGCGCGGCGTGGCCCGGCCCGGGGCCACGGGCGCGACCGCGGCCCGCGGGGCCGACGGGGTGGCGGTGGCGGTCATCGCCCGCCCCCCATCTGCCGGGCGGTCCGCTCGAAGGCGGCCAGGCTGGCATCGGGGGCGCCGGGGTCGATCCCGTGGCCGGCCGAGGCCAGCCCGCCGACGGCGCTGCGGCCGGCGGCCCGGGCCAGGTCGCGCCGCACGCCTCGGCGCATCGCCTTGGACCAGGTCTCGGCGAAGCCGTTGGCCCGGGTGATCCGCAGCACCCCGCCGCCGCGGGCGAGGGGCGGCTCGGGGACGAGGGGATCCCAGCAGGATCGGTCGAAGAGGACGACGGTCACCGAGCCGTAGCGGTTGCGCAGCCGGGCGATCCGATCGGTCTCCTCCTGGCGCATCATGGCGCCGACCACGATGAGGGCGCCGCCGGTGGCGGAGCGGGCCATCTGGTCGACGACGCGGAGGAAGGCGGCGTCGTGGCTGACCTGCACGGCAGCGAGGTGCTCCATGATCGCCTCGACGTGGGCGTGCCCGGCGGCGAAGCCGGTGTCGTGGCCGTCGGACGTGATCAGGCGCACGAGGTCCTGGCGGCGGGCGCTGGCGTTGACGATGCTGGCGGCGGCGGAGACGGCCAGCTCCAGGCTGTCGGGCGAGGTGGTCGCCGCCCGCACGTCGAGGAAGACGGTGGCCCGGCCCTGCCACGGCAGCTCGTCCTGGCGGACCATGAGGTCGTCGTGGCGGGCGGTGGAGGGCCAGTGCACCCGGCGCAGGTCGTCGCCGAGCACGTAGGGGCGCAGCGCGTAGAAGTCGTCGCCGGACCGGCCCAGCGCGTTGGGGTGCTCGGCGCCGGCCATGGGATCGTTGCCGGTGGTGAGCGGGACGGGTGGGATGTCGTCGATGTGGGGGTACACCGTGAGCTCGGACACGCCCGAGGCCTGCATCCACACCCGGGCCATCCCGAAGGGATCCTCCATGGAGGCCTTCAGCGGGCCGATCTCGAGGATGCCGCGCCGGTCGGTGGGGAGGCGGTACGCGGCCCGGACCACCCCGCCCGGTTGGAGCGGGGCGACGAGCAGGCTGGCCCCCCGCGTGCCCGACACCGCGTCGCGCAGCCCGAGCACCGGGGTGGCCGACCGGCTGCGGTTCTCGACCCGCAGGTCGACGCGGCTGGGGGTGCCGGCGAACACCCGCGGCGGGTGCAGCTCCCGGATGATGTCGATGCGGATCCGGCGGAGCCACACGTAGCCGAGGGAGGCGAGGACGACGAGGCCGACCGTGGCCCCGAGCACGTAGAGCTCGATCGATCCGAAGAGGCGGCCGGCCACCCCGAAGGCGACCGCGACGGCGAGGCTGGCCCAGCCTTGCCGGGTGAGCATCAGGGCATCGCCCCCGTCGGCACCGGTACCTGGTTGACGACGTCGGCGACGGCGTCGGCCGACGTGATGCCCTGGAGCTGGGCTTCGGGGGTGACGAGGAGACGGTGGGCCAGCACCGGTTGGGCCAGCGCCTTGATGTCGTCGGGGATCACGTAGTTACGTCCGAGCGCGGCGGCGCGGGCCCGCGTCACCCGTTGCAGGCTGAGCGTGGCCCGGGTCGACATGCCGAGGGCCAGGTAGGGATGGCGGCGGGTGGCGTCGGCCAGGTCGACCATGTAGCTCTTCAGGCTGGGGGCCACGTGCACGGTGCGCACGGCGTTGATCAGCCCGAGCACGTCGGCGGTGGAGGCCACGGGCGAGATGTCCTCGAGGGTGCTGCCCTCGCCGTGGGTGTCGAGCACGTCGATCTCGGCGTTGCGGTCGGGGTAACCGACCGACACCCGCATGAGGAAGCGGTCGAGCTGGCTCTCGGGCAGGGGGTAGGTGCCTTCGTGCTCGATGGGGTTCTGGGTGGCGATGACCATGAACGGGGGCCCGAGCGGGTAGCTGCGGTTGTCGACGGTCACCTGCCCCTCGGCCATGGCCTCGAGCAGGGCCGACTGGGTCTTCGGGGAGGCCCGGTTGATCTCGTCGCCGAGGAGGATGTTGCAGAACACGGCGCCGGGGCGGAACTCGAACTGACCGCTCTGGCGGTTCCACACCGTGATGCCCACGACATCGGACGGGAGGAGGTCGGGGGTGAACTGCACGCGTCCGAAGTTGCAGTCGATCGAGCGGGCCAGCGCCTTGGCCAAGCTGGTCTTGCCCACGCCGGGCACGTCCTCCACGAGCAGGTGGCCCTCCGACACGAGGCAGAGGACGACGAGGTCGATGACCGAGCGCTTCCCCCGGATCACCCGCTGGATGTTGTCGGAGATGGAGCCGAAGAGGTCCGCGAAGGTCCGCGGTTGCGCGGTCTCCTGGGTGGTCAACTCGGCCTCGCTTTCGGGGGACGCGGCGGGGGAGGGGGACGGCGAGTCGGATCAGGTTAGGCGCGTTCGACCGGAATAGGGTCATCGCCGTGGCGACAGCGACACCAGCACCGGGGGACGCCCGACCGCTCGTGCTGGCCGTCGACGTGGGTGGCACCAAGATGGCGGCCGGTCTCGTCGACGGCGCCGGCGGCCTCGTCGCCCGGCACCAGGTCCCGACCGCGGCCGGGGCCGACGCCGAGACCCTCTTCGGCGCCCTCGCCGCCATCGTGGGCGCGGCGCTGGCGGACCGCCCGGCGGGTGCCGACGTGGTGGCCTGCGGCGTGGGCTGCGGCGGGCCGATGACCCGCGGCGGCATGGCCGTGTCGCCCACCAACATCGGGGGCTGGCGGGGGTTCCCGCTCCACGACCGCCTCGCCGAGCTGACGGGCCGGCCGACCTTCGTCGACAACGACGCCAAGGCCCTGGCCCTCGGCGAGGGGTGGGTCGGCGCGGCCCGGGGCGTGCGCGACTTCATCGGCATGGTGGTGTCGACCGGCGTGGGCGGGGGCATCGTGCTCGACGGCCGCCTCCTCGACGGGGCCGACAGCAACGCCGGGCACATCGGCCACGTCATCGTCGAGCCGGACGGCCACGAGTGCGGCTGTGGCGCCATCGGCTGCCTCGAGGCCGAGGCGTCGGGCACCGGCCTCACCCGCATCCTCGGCCGCAGCCCCGTGGGCGCGCCGCCCGAGGTCGTCGCCCGGGCCGGACGGATGGTCGGTCGGGCCGTGGCCAGCGTGGCCAATCTGCTCGACCTGCGCCTCGCCGTGATCGCCGGATCGGTGGCCCTCGGGTTCGGCGAGCCGTTCTTCGCTGCGGCCCAGGCCGAGCTCGACGAGCGGGCCCGCCTCGACTTCGCCCGCGGCGCCGTGGTGCGACCAGCCGGCCTCGGGGCCGACGGGCCGCTGGTCGGCGCCGGCGCCGTCGGGTGGCGGGGGTTGGGGGTCGACGTCCTCGGCCACGACACGCAGAGGCAGGGCCGGTGACGGGGGGAGCGCGGGCGCTGGTGCGGGCGGTGCTCGTGGTCGCCGCCCGACCCCGGCTGTGGGCGGTGGCCCTGCGCCAGCTGTTCGTCCTCGCCCGCCCGGGCTGGTGGCGGCGCCCGCCGTTCCTCCCGGTCCCCGACGAGGGGTACCTCCGCTTCCGCCTCCAGACGATGTACGGGGGAGACGGGTCCGGCGGCGGTGGCGGGTTCGCGCCCGAGGACCTGGTGCACTACCTCGAGTGGTGCCGGGCCTGGCCGGCGATTATCGCCGCCCGAGCGCCGGAGGGGAGGGCTACCCTGCCCGGACATGAGCAGGGCTCTCGTACTCAACGCGACGTACGAGCCGCTCGGCGTGGTGTCGGGACGGCGGGCGCTGGTGCTCGTCCTGGCCCAGAAGGCCGAGGTCGTCCACGGCACCGGTGAGCGCCTCCGCTCCGAGCGCCTCGTCGTCGAGGTCCCGTCGGTCATCCGGTTGCGCCAGTTCGTCCGCGTGCCCTACCAGCGCCGCGCCGCCCTCAGCCGCCGGGGGGTGTTCCTCCGCGACAAGGGCGTGTGCCAGTACTGCGGTCGGCGGGCCGAGAGCATCGACCACGTCGTCCCCCGGTCGCGCGGCGGCCCCCACGCGTGGGAGAACGTCGTCGCCGCCTGCCGGCCCTGCAACGCAAAGAAGCGGGACCGGTTCCTCGAGGACACCGGGATGCGCCTGCGCGCCCGGCCGGAGCCCCCTCGTCACCTCAGCTGGGTGCTGGTCGCCTTCGGGGAGGTGCCCGAGGTGTGGCGCCAGTACCTCGGCCCCGCCACCGAAGCCATCTCCGCTTGACCGGCGTCGGCATGGCCCGCATGGAGGCGCTCCGGGTGCGGTTCCCCCTGCTCGTCCCCTTCCGGGCGGCCCACGGCACCACCGTCGAGCGCGACGTCATCCTGGTGGCCGCCCACGGTGACGGCGCGGTGGGGTGGGGGGAGTGCCCGACGCTGACGACGGCCGGCTACGTGGGGGAGACCACCGACGACGCCTGGCGGTGGTTCGTCTCCGGCGGCCCGGCGCCGCTGATGGCCCGGGGGGCCGTGCTCGACGCCCGGCGCGACCTGCGCCTGCGTCTGGCCGGCACCCCCGCCGTCCCCGCCACGGCGCCGCCCGCCCTGCCCCTGCGGGCCGTGGTCGGCCGCCCGCCCGACCTCGACGCCCTCCTCGCCGCCGTCGAGCGCGAGGTCGTCGCCGGCGTCACCCACGTGAAGCTGAAGATCGAGCCCGGGTGGGACGTCGGCCCGGTGGCGGCGGTCCGTGGCGCCTGGCCGACCCTCGACGTCGCCGTCGACGCCAACGGCGCCTACGGGGTCGACGACCTCGCTCCGTTCCTCGCCCTCGGCGACGCCGGGGTGACCTACATCGAGCAGCCGGCCCCGCCCGGGTCGTGGCCGGCCCTGGCCGCCCGCTGGCCCGCGGCCGCGCCACCGGTGGCCCTCGACGAGTCGATCCGTGGCTCGGCCGACCTCGACCGGGCCGGGGTGCTCGGCGGGGTCCGGTACCTCAACCTCAAGCCGGCCAGGGTGGGCGGCGTGGAGCAGGCGCAGGTGGTGGCCGCGGCGGCGGTGGAGCGGGGGCTCGAGGTCTTCGTGGGCGGCATGCTCGAGTCCGGCGTCGGTCGGGCCACCGCCCTCGGCCTCGCCGCCGTCGTGGCCGCCGACCGTCCCACCGACCTCGGCCCGAGCGAGCGGTACGTCGTCGACGACATCACGCCCGCCATCCGGTGGGCCGGCCTCGGTCGCGTCGAGGTGCCGCGCGGGCCCGGCATCGGGGTGGCGCCGCGACCCGACCGCCTCGCCGCCACCGTGGTCGACCGGGTGGAGGTCGACCGGGTGGAGGTCGAACGATGAGGGTGGCCGACCACGCCGGCTCGGCGCGGGCGCTGCACGACCGGCCACCGCCGTCGGGCGCCGCGCCCGAGGCCTGGTTCCTGCATCCCGCGGCGCCGGCTCTGGTGCTCGGCAGCACCCAGCGCGACGCGGCCGTCGACGAGACGGTGGCGGCATCCGCCGGTATCGAGGTGGTGCGGCGGGGGAGCGGCGGCGGGGCGGTCCTCCTCTGGCCTCGGGGCGTGGTGTGGGTCGACGTGTGGGTGCCGGCCGGCGACCGACGGTGGGACGAGCGCGTCGACGTGGCCAGTCACTGGGTGGGAGCGCTGTGGGCCGGCGTGCTCGAGACGCTCGGGTGCGAGGCGGTCGAGGTGCACCACGGCGGGCTGGCGACCGGGCCGCTCGGCCCGGCCGTGTGCTTCGACGGGGTGGGCCCGGGCGAGGTGCTCGTCGGTGGGGGCAAGGCGGTGGGCGTCAGCCAACGCCGGACCCGCGAGTGGGCCCGCTTCCAGACGACGGCCTACACCGCCGACGGGCGGCCCCCCGACCTCGACGTGGTGGCGGCGCTGGTGGCGCCGCTCGCCGCCTCGGCCGGGCTGGCGCCCGAGGCGATGGCCCGGGCCCTCGTGCCGGTGCCCCTGCCCGTGCGGCCGGACGATCTCGCCGGCACCCTGCGCCGCGCCCTGCGCGCCGCCTGATCGCCGCCGGGAGCGCGGTGGGGCGTGGTGGCGCGCCCTGGGGCGAAGTGGGTTGACGGGGTGGGGCGTAGTGGCTTAAGGTGGGGCGCAGTGGGGGAGAAAGGGGGTCGGTGGTTTCACGCCACCGGCCGGTCCCACCTCCTCCCGGGGCGGACAGCGCCGTTCGCCCGTGGCAGGGAATGACAACCGAAGACGTGACCACCCACCCACGGAGATCCCGGAGCTCGCGCGTGTTCGTCGGTACCTTCGAGCACTCGCTCGACGACAAGGGCAGGATCGTGCTGCCCTCGACGTTCCGCTCCTCCCTCGGGGAGAAGGGCTTCCTCTCCCAGTACGAGCGCTGTCTCGGACTGTGGACGGAGGAAGGCTTCACCGACGTGGCCCGACGCCTCACCGAGAAGGTGCGCGACGGCCTGACGACGCACAACGCGGTGCGGGCGTTCGCCGCCAACGCCGTCGAGGTGAAGCTCGACAGCCAGGGACGCATCACCATCCCGCAACGGCTGCGCGACTACGCCGGGCTGGCGACCGACGCCGTGATCATCGGAGCGTTCGATCGCATCGAGATCTGGGACGCCGTGGGGTGGCGGGAGATCAGCACGGCCGCCGACGACAGCCTCGTCTCCGCGGTGACCGGTCTGGGGGTCTGACCCCGCCCGCCCCAGGGAATCGCGACCAAGGCAGCACAGCGGCCCGCTCACGTGCAGCCCCTCGGTCGGCAAGATGGAAGGCCCCTACTCCGCCCGCTTCCCATCTCGCTCGCTCGGGAGAGACAACCCGACATGCACTCGCCGACCGGGGGACTGCAGGGGAGCGGGCCCCTGCGTTGGTCAGCCCCACCAACCGCAGCACGCGCAGCACACCCACGAGGTACAGGAGTCACGGGGACCACGATGTCGCACTCGAGCAACATCGGCAACACCTGCCCCGCGGCGCCGCCACTTCGGGTGTCTGTTCGGTCACGCATTCGGCCCAACCGACGAGCCAAAGGCATGAGGACCATGCCAGACGGCACGAGAGAAGCACACATGGCAGGGGGATCCACCAACTTCGTCCACGAACCCGTTATGGTGCCGGAAATCGAGGAAGTCTTCCGGTCCTTGCCACCGGGAGTCGTGGTCGATGCCACCGTCGGGGGCGGAGGGCATGCCCGAGCCCTGCTCGAGCTGCTCCCCGGCCGCGGGCTCATCGGCCTCGATCAAGACCCTGCGGCCATCGCGGCCGCCGCAACGACGCTGGCGCCCTTCGGGGAGCGGGTCCGTCTCCGGCAGGGCCGGTTCGACCGTCTCATCGCCACCCTTCGGGAACTCGACACACACGAGGTGGCCGGCATCTTGTTCGACCTGGGCGTCAGCTCACCGCAGTTCGATCGCGCCGAGCGTGGGTTCAGCTACCGCCACGCCGGCCCGCTCGACATGCGCATGGATCCGGGCCGCACCGCGAGCGCGGCCACGCTGGTCAACACCCTCGACGAGGTCGCCCTCGCCCGCCTGCTGCGCCGGGGCGCCGACGAGCGCTTCGCCGATCGCATCGCCCGTGCCATCGTCGCCGCCCGCCCCATCGCCACCACCACCGAGCTGGCCGATGTGGTGCGCGACGCCATCCCCGCCGCGGCGCGGCGCTCCGGCGGTCACCCGGCCAAGCGCACCTTCCAGGCCCTGCGCATCGCCGTCAACGAGGAGCTCGACATCCTCGGGCCCACGATCGACGACGCCATCGCCGTCCTGGGGCCCGGCGGCCGGCTCGCGGTGCTGGCCTACCACTCCGGTGAGGACCGGATCGTGAAGGAACGGCTCCGGCACGCCGCCACCGGCGGGTGCACCTGCCCGCCCGGGCTGCCCTGCGGGTGCGGGGCGGTGCCCACCGTGCGCCTGCTCGGTCGGGGCGCCCGCAAGCCGTCGGCGGCCGAGGTGGCCCGCAACCCCCGGGCCGGGAGTGCCCGCCTGCGGGCGGCCGAGAAGCTGGCGGTGGCGGCATGAACGGCGCCGCCCCCCTCCGTCGCTCCGCCGCCCCCGCCCCCGCGCCCGCGCCCCGGCGGGCCCTGCGACCCGACCTCCGGGTGGTCGAGACGGCGGCGGCCGAGGCGCCCGACCCGTCGATCATCGGGCGGGTCGGCGTCACCATGCTCGTCCTGCTCTTCGCCGCCGTCTTCGGGCTGGTGGTCTTCCAGGCCGTGCTGGCCCAGTCGCAACGCCAGCTCGACGACCTCCGCCGGGAGCTCAGCAGCCAGGAGGCCGAGGCCAAGACCCTCCGCCTCCAGCTCGCCGATGCCGCCGCCCCCGATCGGGTCGCGGCGGCCGCCCGCAGCCGCCTGGGCCTGATCCCCCCCGACGCCGTGGTCTACCTGGAGCCGGCACCGGGCGACGACGCCAAGGCCACCTACGACCCGGCCAAGGAACCGACCACCACCACGACCGCCGTCCCGGCCTGGACCCCGCCCACCACGGTGAAGCGCTGGACCCCGCCCACCACCGCGGCGGCCAAGCGGTGAACCGCACGCTCGAGCGTCCGGGGGCCTGGGCCGACGGCGCGGCCGAACGGCTGGGTCTGCGCCAGTCCGAACGGCCGGCCCCCCGCCGCCCGGCCGTCCCGCCGTCCCGGTCCGTCCCGGCCGCTCGCCCCGTCCCGTCTCCTCGCCGGTCCACCGGGTCGGCGGCCCGGGAGTCGGTGGGCCGCTTCCTCCATCACACCAGCGCGGCCAACGGGGCCCGGGGTGCGGCGGTCGAGTCGCTGTCCCCCCGGCAGACCCGGCGTCGCCTCGCCCTCGTCTGTGTGGCCATCCTCGCCCTCTTCGCCGTGGTCGTCTCCCGCCTCGTCGCCCTGCAGATGCTCGACTCGCAGAAGCTCAGCTCCCTCAACGTGGCCCAGCGGATGCGCTCCCAGACCCTCCCCGCCGACCGCGGCGCCATCCTCGACCGCAACGGGGTGGAGCTGGCCCTCTCGCTCCCGCAGGAGTCGGTGTTCGTGGATCCGACGTTGGTCGAGGATCCGCGGGTCGCGGCCGAGGCGCTGGCCCCGGTCCTCGGCCTGCCCGTCGACGAGCTGCTCTCGAAGGTGACCCGCGACGGCGAACGGCGGTTCGTGTACCTCGCCCGCCACGTCGAGCCCGGCGTGGCCGAGAAGGTGGCGGCGCTGCAGCTCAAGGGGATCGCCCTGGTGGAGGAGCCCAAGCGGTACACCCCCTCGGGGGACGTGGCCTCGGCGCTGGTCGGTCTCACCGACATCGACAGCAAGCCGATGTCGGGGCTGGAGAAGCGCTACGACGACCTCCTCACCGGGACGCCGGGCAAGCTCGCCTTCGAGCAGGCCCCCGACGGGCGCACCATCCCCGTGGGCGAGAACGTGGTGCTGCCGGCCAAGAAGGGCACCGACCTGGTACTGACCGTCGACCGCACGATGCAGTACGAGGTGCAGCGGATCCTCGCCGACCAGGTGCGCTCGGCCCAGGCCAAGGGCGGCATCGCCGTGGTCACCCGGCCCGGCACGGGCGAGATCCTGGCCGCGGCCAACGTCGTCGCCGACCCGACCACAGGTGAGGTCAAACCGTCGGCCGACAACGCCGCGCTCACCAACGTCTACGAGCCGGGCTCGGTCATGAAGATCGTGGCCACCACCGGCGCCATCGAGGACGGGCTCGTCACCCCCGAGACCGTCCTGCAGCTCCCGGTCAGCTACCAGATCGCCGATGCCAGCTTCTCCGACGCCGAGCCGCGCGGTCCGGTGGCCTGGTCGGTGAAGGACATCATCACCAACTCGTCGAACGTCGGCACCATCATGGTGGCCCAGAAGCTCGGCAAGCAGCGCCTGTACGGCTACCAGCGGGCCTTCGGGTTCGGCGAGAAGACGCCGATCGACTTCCCCAACGAGCAGGCCGGCGTCATCCCCAGGCCTGAGAAGTGGTGGGCGACGTCGATGGGCACCGAGCCCATCGGGCAGGGCTTGTCGGTCACGCCGGTGCAGATGCTGATGGCCTACAACGTCATCGCCAACCGGGGCACCTACGTGGCACCGCGCCTCGTCAGCGACCTCATCGACGCCGACGGCGTGCGCCGACCCTTCCCCCAGCCCGAGCCCCGCCAGGTCGTGTCGCCGGCCACGGCCGACAAGTTGAACCTCATCCTCCGCAACGTGGTGAGCCAGGGCACGGGCACCCACGCCGCCGTCGACGGCTACACCGTCGCCGGCAAGACCGGGACCTCCCGCAAGCCCCAGTCCAACGGCACCTACGTCGGCCCCGACGGCATCACCCACTACATGTCGACCTTCGTCGGCTTCGCCCCGGCGGAGGCGCCGGAGGTGTCGGTGATCGTCATCATCGACGACCCGGGCAACGGGCAGATCTTCGGCGGTCTCGTGGCCGCCCCGGCCTTCTCGAAGATCACCGAGTTCGCGCTGCGGGTGCTCGGTGTCGCCCCGCCGGCCACCGACGGGCCCAACGGCAACGCCCCGGCCGATCCCAAGGTGCAGGCCGCGCTGGTGTCGAAGGGGACGGCGTACGAGGCCCCGTCCTTCACCACGCTCCCGGACGGCCGCAAGCGGGCTCTGCCCTCGGGCCAGACCACCGAGCGATGAGCGTCGCGCTGGCCGAAGCCCTGCGCGGCGCCCCGGTCCACCGCACGGTGGGCGACGGCTCGGTGCGCATCGCCGACGTGACCCACGACTCGCGGGCCGTCCCCGCGGCCTCGCTCTTCTGCTGCCTCCGGGGGGCCACGGCCGATGGCCACGCCCACGCCCAGGCCGCGGTCGATGCCGGGGCGGTGGCCCTCCTCGTCGACCACGAGGTCGAGGTCGACCCCCCGGTGCCCCAGGCCGTGGCCGCCGACACCCGGGTCGCCATGGCCCCGATCGCCGCCGCCGTGCACGGGCACCCGTCCGCCGCCCTCGGCGTGGTCGGGGTCACCGGCACCAACGGCAAGACCACCACCACAGCGCTGCTCGGTGCGGCGTTGACCCGCCTCGGGGTGCAGAGCGCCGTCCTCGGCACCCTGAGCGGCGCCCGCACCACCCCCGAGGCCCCCGACCTCCAGCGCTGGCTCGCCGGCCAGCGCGACGCGGGCGTGGCGGCGGTGGCCATGGAGGTGTCGAGCCACGCCCTCGTCCAGCACCGGGTCGACGCCACCCGCTTCGCCGTGGCCGTGTTCACCAACCTGACCCCCGACCACCTCGACTACCACGGCACGATGGAGGCCTACTTCGAAGCCAAGGCCCTCCTGTTCACCCCGGCGTTCACCGGGCACGCCGTGGTCAACGTCGACGATCCGTGGGGCCGGCGGCTGGCCGACCGCCTCGCCGGCGGTCCCGTCGCCGTGCACCCCTACGGGGCGGGTTCGGTGGCCCACGTCGTCGTGGGCGGCGCCCGGTGCTCCTTCGAGTGGCGCGGCGCGCCGGTGGAGCTCCCGATCGGCGGCCGCTTCAACGTGGCCAACGCCGTCGCCGCGGCCGAGGCGCTGGTGGTGCTCGGGCACGAGCCCGGAGCGGTCGCCGCCGCCCTCAGCGGGCCGGTCACCGTGCCGGGCCGGTTCGAACCGGTCGACGCCGGGCAGCCCTTCGCCGTCGTCGTCGACTACGCCCACACCCCCGACGGGCTCGAGCAGGTGCTCCGGTCCGCCGGCGAGGTCACGGGGGAGGGGGGCCTCGTGCGGGTGGTGTTCGGCTGTGGCGGCGACCGCGACCGGGCCAAGCGTCCCCTGATGGGCGCGGCGGCGGCGCGGCTGGCCGATCACGTGGTACTCACGGCCGACAACTCGCGGTCGGAGCCCACGGCCGAGATCATCGCCGCCATCGAGGCCGGCGTGGCCGCCGTCGACCACCCGCGGGCGGCGCGGATCGACGTCGAGCCCGACCGCGCCGCCGCCATCGCCGTCGCGGTGCGGGCGGCCCGACCGGGCGACGTGGTCGTCCTGGCCGGCAAGGGCCACGAGACGACCCAGACCATCGGCGCCGTCGTCACCGAGTTCGACGACCGCGAGGTGGCGCGTTCAGCCCTGGCCGACCTGGGAGGCTGGGGCCCGTGATCCGCCTGCTCATCGCCGCCGCCGTGTCGCTGGCCCTCTCCCTCGTGGGGACCCGGTCGCTCATCCGGCTCCTCGTCACGCGCCGCATCGGGCAGCCGATCCACGAGGACCTCAACGAGGTCCAGCAGGAGAAGGCGGGCACCCCCACGATGGGCGGGGTGGCCATCGTCGTGTCCGCCCTCGTGGCCTACGTGGCCAGCGATCTGCTGCTCAAGCCGAGCGACGGCAGCGTGTTCACCCGCAGCGGCATCTTCACGATCCTCGCGGTGCTCGGTGCCGGGATCGTCGGGCTGGTCGACGACTGGATCAAGGTCACCCAGGAGCGCAACCTCGGGCTCACCAAGCGCACGAAGACCCTGGGGCTGCTCGTCGTCGCCGTGGGCTGGTCCGTCGCCATGGTGCTCGGCACGCTGCAGCACACCACGCTGTCGTTCACCCGCTGGGACCTGCCGGGCTGGGACCTGGGGAAGGTGGGCTGGGCGGTGTTCGCCGTGCTGCTCATCTACGCCACCACCAACGCCGTCAACCTGGCCGACGGG
This sequence comes from Actinomycetes bacterium, assembly GCA_029782025.1. GTDB lineage: Bacteria > Actinomycetota > Acidimicrobiia > Acidimicrobiales > Acidimicrobilacustridaceae > JAKOVR01. The sequence continues at coordinate 37,517 of JAKOVR010000211.1, forward strand.
ATGGACGGCCTCGCCGCCGGCACCGCCATCCTCGCCTTCGCCGCCTTTGCCCTGATCGGGTTCTGGGCCTTCCGCCATCCCGACGTGTACGGCACCCCCCACGCCCTCGACCTGTCGATCGTGGCCGTCGCCATGCTCGGCGGGTGCACCGGCTTCCTGTGGTGGAACGCCGCGCCGGCGCGGATCTTCATGGGCGACACCGGGGCGCTGGCCATCGGCGCCGGCCTCGCCTGTCTCGCCCTCTCGCTCAACGCCCAGTGGCTGCTCGTGATCGTCGGCGGCGTGTTCGTGATGGAGACGGCCTCGGTGATGATCCAGGTCACCAGCTTCCGGCTCTTCGGGGGGCGCCGGGTGTTCCGCATGGCGCCGATCCACCACCACTTCGAGCTGGCGGGTTGGCCCGAGACCACCGTGGTGATCCGCATGTGGATCATGGCCGGGCTCCTCAGCGTGTTCGGGGTCGGCATCTTCTACTCGGACTTCCTCGCCACGGGCGGCGCCCTCTGACATGCCGCGTTCGCTGCCCCTCGAACGCCCGCTGGTGATCGGGTTCGGCTTGGCCGGCCGGGCCGTCGTCCGGGCCCTGATCGCCCGTGGCGGGGTCGATCCGGCGTCGCTGACCGTGATCGACGACAAGGGCGGCGACGCCATGGCGTCGGCCGTCCGCGACCTCGGGGCCCGGTTCCTCGGTCCGGCCGATGCGCACGGCATCGACGCCGTGGTCGCCGCCGCCAGCGCGGTGTTCCCCAGCCCGGGCATCCCCGACGACCACCCCGTCATGGTGGCGGCCGAGCGGACGGGCGTCCCGGTCTTCGGCGAGTTCGACCTCGTCGACGCGTGGGACGACCGCCCGCTGGTGGTCATCACCGGCACCGACGGCAAGACCACGGTCACGACGATGGTCACCGAGATGCTCCGGGCCTCGGGGCGCGCCGTCGTGGCCGCCGGCAACAACGAGCTGCCGTTGGTCGACGCCATCGCCGATCCGACCGTCGAGGTGTTCGTGGTGGAGGCGTCGTCGTTCCGCCTCGGGCACACGGCGACGTTCCGCCCCACGGTCGGGACCTGGCTCAACTTCGCCCCCGACCACATCGACAACCACCTCACCCTCGACCGCTACGAGGCGGCCAAGGCCAAGTTGTTCGGCTTCGTGCCGCCCGAGGGCACGGCGGTGGTCAACGCCGACGACCCGGTGGTGGCGCGCCACACCCCGGCCCACTGCCGCGTGCTCCGGTTCTCCACCGCCCCGGGCACCGACGCCGCGTACCGGGTCGAGGACGGCACCCTCGTCGGCGGGGCCGACGTCCTCGTCGGGGTCGACGAGCTGGCCCGGTCCCTGCCCCACGACATCGCCAACGCTCTCGCCGCCGCGGCCACGGCGCGGGCGGGCGGCGCCGGTCTCGACGCGGTGCGGGCCGTCCTGGCCTCGTTCCGCGGCCTGCCCCATCGCGTCCAGCAGGTCGCCGCCGCCGGGGGCGTGACGTGGTTCGACGACTCGAAGGCCACCACCCCCCACGCCGCGCTCACCGCCATCCGCGGGTTCGACTCGGTCGTGCTCATCGCCGGCGGCTCGGACAAGGGCGCCGACCTGTCGGTCCTGACCGAGGCCGCCGACCACCTCCGCGCCGTGATCACGATCGGTGTCACCGGTCCGGCCATCGCCGCCGCGTTCGACGGGGTGCGACCGACCCATCCCGCAACCGACATGGTGCACGCGGTCAGAATTGCCCGAACGATCGCGGGCCCCGGCGACACCGTGCTCCTGTCGCCGGCGTGTGCATCGTTCGACATGTTCGACAACTACGCCCACCGCGGTGACACGTTCGCCGCCGCCGTACGAGAGGCCCTGGCCGAGGAGGGACCGAGGTGAGAACGACCGCCGCGCCGACCGCGCCGCTCCGCACCATCGCGAGCCGCCGCGCCGAGATCCGCCAGCCCCCGGGCCGGCGGTCGCGCAGCTTCGTCGCCCTCCTGGCCCTGATCGGCGTGCTCAACGCCGTGGGCCTCACCATGATCCTGTCGGCCTCGTCGGTCACGGCCATGGCCGAGACCGGCTCGCCGTGGTACCAGGTGGTGCGGCAGGCGCTGTGGCTGGTGGCCGGCATGATCGGTCTCGTGGTGGCCCTGCGCATCGACTACCGGTCGTGGCGGCGCTGGTCCGGCCACTTCTACGTGGTGGCGGTCCTGCTGCTCCTCGCCCTCTTCATCCCCGGCGTGGGCCGGCGGGTCAACGGCGCCCGCCGCTGGATCGGTGCCGGCCCCGTCCAGATCCAGCCCTCGGAGATCGCCAAGCTGGCGCTGCTCCTGGCCGTGGCCGACCTCCTCGCCCGCCGGTCCCACAAGATGGGCGACACCCGGATCACCTTCCGGCCGGTGCTCGTGCTCTTCGCCGTCGTCGCCGCCCTCGTCATGCTCCAGCCCAACCTGGGCACCACGATCCTCATCTTCGCCATCGTGGTGGTCATGCTCTTCGTGGCCGGCACGCCCGGCATCTACCTCTGGCTGCTGGCCGGGGCCGGCGTCGCCGCCGCGCTCGTCCTCACCGTGCTGGCCCCGTACCGCGTCGCCCGCATGACCTGCTTCGCCGACCCGTGGGCCGACCCCCTCGATTGCGGCTACCAGCCCATCCAGAGCCAGGTGGCGCTCAACAACGGGGGGCCGACCGGCACCGGCTTCGGGCAGGGTCGGGCCAAGTACGGCTTCCTCCCCGAGGCCGACACCGACTTCATCTTCTCCGTGATCGGGGAGGAGACGGGCTTCATCGGGGGGGTCACGGTGATCGCGCTGTTCATCGGGATCGGCGCCATCGCCGTGAAGGTGGCGTTGCACGCGCCCGACCGCTTCGGGTTGCTCGTGGCCATCGGCATCGCGACGTGGATCCTCTTCCAGGCCTTCGTGAACATCGGCGTCGCCGTGGGCATCCTGCCCAACACCGGCGTCCCGTTGCCCTTCGTGTCGGCCGGAGGGTCGTCGCTGCTCATCACCATGGTGGCGTCGGGCATCTTGTTGAACATCGCCCGGCACACCCCGTGACCGGCGCGGCCTCCGTCCCCTGCTTCGCGCTGATCGCCGGGGGCGGGACGGCAGGGCACGTGTCGCCGGGGCTGGCCATCGCCCGGGCCCTCGTGGCCCGGGGGCACGATCCGGCCGAGATCCGCTGGGTGGGCAGCGCCCGGGGGCTCGAGGCGCGGCTGGTGCCCGACGCCGGCTTCCACCTCGACGGGCTCGGGGGGCGGGGCGTGCAGCGGTCGCTGGCGCCCAAGGCGGTGGTGGCCAACGTCGCCGCCCTGGTCGGGCTGGCCGGTGCGCTGCTCCGGGCCGTGGGCCTGGTGCGCCGGTACCGGCCGGCGGTCGTGCTCGTGCTCGGCGGCTACGCCAGCGCGCCCTGCGTCGCCGCCGCCGTCCTCCTCCGGGTGCCGATGGTCGTCACCGAACAGAACGCCCGGGCCGGGCTGGCCAACCGCATCGCCGCCCGCTTCGCCCGGGCGGCGGCGGTGCCCTTCGAGGGCACGGACCTCCCCCGGGCGGTGGTCACCGGCAACCCGGTGCGGCCCGAGATCCTGGCCGTGGACCGGGCCTCGGAGCACGACGACGCCCGGGCCGCCCTCGGGGTGCCCGAGGACGCGGTGCTCGTCGGGGTGTTCTCCGGGTCGCTCGGCAGCCAGCGCATCAACGACGCGGTGTTCGAGCTCCACCGCCGCTGGCGTGACCGCCGTGACGTGGCCATCCGGCACGTCACCGGTCGGCGCGACTTCCCGGCCCTGGCGGCGGCGCAGGCCGAGGAGCCCGCGGCCGGCGCCGAGCTCCGCTACGACCTCGTCGAGTACGAGGAGCGGATGGACCGGCTGCTCGCCGCCGCCGACGTCGTGGTCAGCCGGGCCGGCGGCAACGCCGTGTCCGAGATCGCCCAGGTCGGCGTCGGCTCGATCCTCGTCCCCCTGCCCATCGCCACCCGCGACCACCAGACCGCCAACGCCGAGGCCCTCGTCCGGGCCGGCGCCGCCATCCGGATCCCCGACGCCGAGCTCGACGCCGACCGCCTTGAGGCCGAGTTGGCGCCGCTCGTGGCCGATCGTGCCAGGCTGACCGCCATGGCCGACGCCGCCCGCACCCTTGCCCGCCCCGATGCCGCCGACCGGGTGGCCGGCCTGCTGGAGGAGCACGCCCGTGCCCGGTGATCCCTGGCCGGCACCGGCCTTCGATCTCGGCCGGCCCCGGTCGGTCCACGTGGTGGGAGTCGGCGGCGCCGGGATGAGCGCCATCGCCACCGTGCTGGCGGCCATGGGCCACCGGGTCAGCGGGAGCGACCTCAAGGAGTCCCGGCCGCTGGCCCGGCTGCGGGCCGCCGGCATCGAGGTGCGCATCGGGCACGCGGCCGAGAACCTGCCCGAGGGCGTCGAGGCCGTGGCCATCTCCACCGCCGTCCCCGCCTCCAACCCGGAGGTGCGCGAGGCCGAGGCGCGCGGCGTCCCCGTCCTCCGCCGGGCCGAGATCCTCGCCGCCATCGCCGCCGAGCGCCGCACGGTGGCGGTCGCCGGCACCCACGGCAAGACCACCACCTCCTCGATGCTGGCGGTGGCGCTGCTGGAGGCCGGCACCCACCCCAGCTTCATCATCGGCGGCGACGTCAACGAGATCGGCACCGGGGCGGCGTGGGGGAGCGGCGAGCTCTTCGTGGTCGAGGCCGACGAGAGCGACGGCACCTTCCTCGAACTGCCCCGCCACGCCGCCGTCGTCACCAACGTCGAGCCCGACCACATCGAGCACTACGGCGGGGTCGAGCCCCTCTTCGCCGCCTTCCGCCGGTTCCTGGCCGACACGCCGGGCCCCACCGTCGCCTGCGCCGACGACGAGCTGGCGGCCCGGTTCGCGGCCGAGGTCGGCGCCGTCACCTACGGCACGGCCGAGGGGGCGACCTACCGCATGGTCGATCTCAGCACCGCCGGCGACCGGGTCGGCTTCACCGTGGTCCGCGGCGGCGCCGAGCTGGTCCGGGTGGAGGTGCCGATGCCCGGCGCCCACAACGCCCGCAACGCCTGCGCGGCGCTGGCCATGGCCGTGGAGCTCGGCGCCGATCCTGCGGCGGCGGCGCGGGCCCTCGGCCGCTTCGCCGGGGTCGCCCGCCGGTTCGAGCACCGCGGCGAGGCCGGGGGCGTCACCTTCGTCGACGACTACGCCCACCTGCCGAGCGAGGTCCGGGCGGCGCTGGCGGCGGCGAGCGACGGCGGCTGGGGTCGGGTGGTCTGTGTGTTCCAGCCCCACCGCTACAGCCGCACCGCCGCGCTGTGGGCCGACTTCGCCGATGCCTTCGACGCCGCCGACCTGCTCGTCGTCACCGACATCTACGCCTCGGGCGAGGCGCCCCGGCCCGGGGTGTCGGGCATGCTCGTCGCCAACGCCGTGCTCGACGCCCACCCGTGGCGCCGCCTCGCCTACCTGCCCCACCGGGCCGACCAGGTGGCGTACCTGGCGTCGGAGCTGCGTCCCGGCGATCTCTGCCTGACGCTGGGGGCCGGTGACCTGACCACGCTGCCCGACGAGCTCATCGAGGCGCTGGCCCGACGGTGATGGCGAGCGACGCCGTCGCCGAGGCCGCGGCGATCCTCGGGCCGCTCGCCCAGCGGGACGTGCCCATCGGGCCGCTGACCACGTACCGGGTCGGGGGCGCGGCCGCCCTGTTCGCCCGGCTCGAGACCGACGCCGATCTCGGCGCCGTCGCCGCCGCCGTCGGCGCCACCGGCATCGCCGTGGTGGTGGTCGGCAAGGGCTCGAACCTGCTCGTGGCCGACGCCGGCTTCCCCGGGCTGGCCGTCCAGCTCGGCGACGGCTTCGCCGGCGTGCGGATCGACGGCACCACGGTCGTGGCCGGTGGGGCGGCCCCGCTCCCGGTCGTGGCCCGGCGCACGGCCGCGGCCGGGCTCACGGGGTTCGAATGGGCCGTCGGCGTCCCGGGATCGATCGGCGGTGCGGTGCGGATGAACGCCGGCGGCCACGGCTCGGACATGGCGGCCGCGCTGGTGAGGGTCCGCGTGCTCGATCTGCGCAGCGGCGAGGATGGTGCCGTGCCCGCCCAGGCTCTCGACCTGTCGTACCGCCATTCGAACCTTGCCGCCCACCACCTGGTCGTGGAGGCCGTGCTCGGGCTCCGGGCGGGCGACCGGGCCCGGGCCGAGGCCGAGATCGCCGAGATCGTGCGGTGGCGGCGGGAGCACCAGCCCGGCGGGCCCAACGCCGGCTCGGTCTTCACCAACCCCCCGGGCGATTCGGCCGGCCGGCTCATCGACGCCGCCGGGGCCAAGGGGTTGCGCATCGGCACCGCCGAGGTGTCGCCCAAGCACGCCAACTTCATCCAGGCCGACGAGGGAGGCCGGGCCGACGACGTGCTGGCCCTGATGGCCGAGGTGCAACGCCGCGTCCGGCGCCACGCCGGCGTCCACCTGCACCCCGAGACCCGTCTCGTGGGCTACCCCGCCGACGTGCTCGACGCCGGGCCGGGCGCGGGGGGTTGACGTGCCCACCCTGACCAGAGCTCCGGAGCGATCGGCCCACGACGGGCCCGATGCCACCGACCCCCGGTTCCGGGCCCGCCGCGCCTCGGTGGCGGCGGAGCGGTACCTGCGCCGGCGCCGGATCCTGCGGTCGACGCTGGCCCTGCTCACGGTGGCGGCCGTGGCGATGGCGGCCCTCCGGTCACCCCTGCTCGACATCGACGACATCACGGTCCACGGGGCCGAGCACACGTCGGCCGACGCCGTCACCCGGGCCTCCCGGCTGGTGGTCGGGCTGCCCCTGCTCGACGTCGACGAGGCCGGCGCGGCGGCGCGGCTGGCGGCGCTGCCCTGGGTGCAGGCCGCCACCGTGGAGCGCAGCTGGTGGGGTTCGGTCGACGTCCGCCTCACCGAACGCACGGCGCTCGCCCAGATCGTCGACGGCGACCGCTACCTGGTGGCCGACCGCAGCGGCCGGGTGCTGGCCGTGGCCCCGACGGCCGACCGAGCGCTGATCACGGTGGAGGGCACCGAGGCGGCCGAGCCCGGCGGGCAGCTCGGGGTCCGCTACGCCGAGGTGGCCTCGATCGCCGCCGCCCTCGGCCCCGGCGTGCGCACCCGCGTGGTGGCCCTGCGCACCACGCCGGCCGGTCAGATCACCCTCGCGCTGCGCAGCCGGGGCACGGTCCTGTGGGGGTCGGTCGACCAGACCGACGCCAAGGTCCGGGCCCTCACCACCGTGCTCGGCCAGGTCGACCTGGCCGGGCTCTGCACGATCGACGTGCGCGTCCCGACGACGCCGGTGGTGACCCGGTGCTGACGCGTCGGAGGGTCGTTGCTTCCTCTGGGCCCAGCGGCCTAGCATTCGTGCGGTTCATCGCCGGTGTTGGGCCGCGAAACCATGACGCCTGACCGACTCTTCGAGCTCGACAGCAGCGGGCAGCCCGTTCCGCGGGCTGCGCCCCGAGCCTCCACCCCATCCGACCCCAGCACCCCACCTCCAACGAGCGCACAGGGCTCTTCACCATCCCCACGGGAGGGAACCACCACCATGGCCGGCAATCCGCAGAACTACTTGGCCGTGATCAAGGTCGTCGGCGTCGGCGGCGGTGGCTGCAACGCCGTCAACCGCATGATCGACGCCGGCCTCAAGGGCGTCGAGTTCATCGCCGTGAACACCGACGCCCAGGCCCTGCTCATGAGCGACGCCGACGTGAAGCTCGACATCGGTCGCGAGTCCACCCGCGGCCTCGGCGCCGGGTCCGACCCCGAGGTCGGCCGGGCCGCGGCCGAAGCGCACCGCGAGGAGATCGAGGACGTCCTCAAGGGTGCCGACATGGTCTTCATCACCGCCGGCAAGGGCGGCGGTACCGGCACCGGCGCCGCGCCGGTGATCGCCGAGATCTCCAAGAGCATCGGCGCCCTCACCATCGGCGTCGTCACCCGGCCCTTCGGCTTCGAGGGCCGCCGCCGCGCCGTGCAGGCCGAGCAGGGCATCCAGAAGCTCAAGGAGAAGGTCGACACCCTGATCGTCATCCCCAACGATCGCCTCCTCACCGTCAGCAACGACAAGACGTCGGTGCTCAACGCCTTCAAGATGGCCGACGAGGTGCTCCTCCAGGGCGTCCAGGGCATCACCGACCTCATCACCACGCCGGGCCTCATCAACACCGACTTCGCCGACGTGAAGATGATCATGCAGGACGCCGGCTCGGCCCTCATGGGCATCGGCTACGGCTCGGGCGAGGGCCGGGCCCTCACCGCCGCCCGCTCGGCCATCTCCTCGCCGCTGCTGGAGGCCTCGATCGAGGGCGCTCGCGGCATCCTGCTCACCATCGCCGGCGGGTCCGACCTCGGGCTGTTCGAGGTCAACGAGGCGGCCGAGGTCATCCACGCCGTGGCCCACCCCGACGCCAACATCATCTTCGGCACGGTCATCGACGACGGCATGGGCGACGAGGTGCGGGTCACCGTCATCGCCGCCGGCTTCGACCGCTGGGACGAGCCCCGCGGCCAGCGAGAGCCGGCCGCCGCCGGTGCGGCCCCCGGTCCCGGCCCGAGCGCGCCCCGGCCGGCCGCACCCGAGCCGGTGCGTGACGTGTTCGCCGAGCCGGCGGGCGAGCCCGGCGGCTTCGACGACGGCGACGACGAGTTCGACGTGCCGTCGTTCCTGAAGTAGCCGACCCCCGAACCCCCGGGCCTCCCGTGGCCGGCGCCGAGACCCACTGGCTGTTCACGACCAAGCGTGACGGCGACTTCGCCATCGGCGGCGACCCGGCGCGCCTGGCCGAGGTCCGCCACGCCGCCGCCCCCCATCCGTGGGTGTGGCTGCGCCAGGTCCACGGCAACGTGGTCCACGTCGTCGACCACGGCAACGCCGATGCCGTGCGCGGCCGCGACGGCGACGCTCTCGTCACCGACGCCGTCGGGCTGGCCATCGCCGTGCAGACCGCCGACTGCACCCCCGTGCTGTTCACCTCCGATCCCGACCCCGACGGCCGGCGGGTGATCGGGGCGGCCCACGCCGGCTGGCGGGGGCTGGTGGCCGGCGTGATCCAGGCCACCGTGCGGGCCATGGAGGAGCTCGGCTCCGCCGGGATCCGGGCCGAGATCGGGCCCTGCATCGGGGTCGATCGGTACGAGTTCGGCGGGCCCGAGCTGGCCGAGGTCACCGATGTCTTCGGTCGGGTCGTCGTGGGCCGCACCGAGGCCGGCACCCCGGCGCTCGACACCCTCCGCGCCGCCGAGATCGCCTGCCTCGACGCCGGGCTGCTCCCGGCGTCCATCGGGGTGGGGAGCTGGGCCTGCACCGCCCGCGACGCCGAGGCCTACTTCTCCCATCGGGCCCGGGCCGAGACCGGCCGCATGGCCGCCGTGATCTGGAACCATCCCCGGTGATCGACGCCGCCGACGTGGCCGCCAACGCCGAGGCGGTGCGGGGCCGCGTCCGCGCCGCCGGTGGGGATCCCGCCGCCGTCCGGCTGATCGCCGTCACCAAGGCCTTCCCGGTGGGGGTGGTCCGGGCCGCGCTGGCCGCCGGCCTCGTCGACCTCGGGGAGAACTACGCCCAGGAGCTACTGGAGAAGGCGGCGGCGCTGGCCGCGCCGGCCCCGGCGGTCGCGCCGGCCTGGCACTTCATCGGCCGGCTCCAGTCCAACAAGGTCAAGGCCCTCGCCCCTCACGTCGCCCTCTGGCACACCGTCGACCGACCGTCGGTGGTCGACGCCATCGCCCGCCACGCCCCCGGGGCCGCCGTCCTCGTGCAGGTCAACGCCAGCGGTGAGGACCAGAAGGGCGGGGTGGCACCGGCGGGGTGCCCGGAGCTGGTCGAGCGGGCCGGGCAGGCCGGCCTGGCCGTGCGCGGCCTCATGACCGTCGGGGTGGCGGGCGATGCCGACGGCACCCGCGCCGCCTTCCGTGCCGTCCGGGCCCTGGCCGACCGGCTCGGTCTCCCGGAGTGCTCGATGGGGATGAGCGGCGACCTCGAGCTCGCCGTCGCCGAGGGATCCACCATGGTGCGCATCGGCCGCGACCTGTTCGGGGCGCGGGGCTGATCGCGGCACCCGGGGATTCGTGTCGTCGTGCCGCCGTCGTGCGAGACTAGGGGCGAGTAGCCAGGAGGACCGATGGCTGGGTTCGTGCGCAACGCCATGCTCTATCTGGGGCTGGGGCCAGACGACGAGTACGAGGACGATCAGGAGGCCGCCGACGCGCCCGCGTCGCCGCGGCCCGTGAAGGCCCGCCCGGCCAAGGCGGCTGCGCCCCGACCGAAACCGGTCCCGCTGTCGGAGGCCGTGGCCAGCGGGGCCCTCCCGCCGCCACCCGGGACCCGTCCCGCACCGCCACCCGCGACCCGTCCCGCGCCCCCGCCGCCGGCCGCCGCCCGGCCCAAGGCCGCGCCCCCGCCCCCGGCCGCCGCCGGCGCCCGTCCGAAGCCCCCGCCGGCCGCTGCCGCCCGGGGTCCGGTGGTGCGCCCGGTGCAGCCGGTCGGAGCCGAGGAGCACGGCATCCGGGTCACCGCCGACGTGCCCGCGGCCAAGCCCCGCGTGGCCGTGCGGCCCGTGCCGGCCAACAGCAAGCCCCACATCGTGACCCCCACCCACTTCAACCACAGCCAAGAGGTTGCCGACCGGTTCAAGAACGACCAGCCGGTCATCGTCAACCTCCAGGGCGCGTCCCGTGAGCTGGCCCGCCGCATCATCGACTTCTCGAGCGGCATCTGCTACGCCCTCAGCGGCCGGATGGAGAAGGTCGGCAACCAGGTCTACCTGCTGATCCCCGCCAACGTGGAGGTGTCGGCCGAGGAGCGACGCCGCCTCGCCGAGCGGGGGCTGGGCTGACCCACGGCCATGGGTCTCATCGTCCTGCTGCTCAACCTCTACGGGCTGGTCCTCCTCGTCCGCGTGGTCCTCAGCTTCTTCCCGGTCACGGAGGGCACGGCCACGGCGTCGATCTACGACGTCTGCTACACCCTCACCGAGCCCGTCCTGGCCCCGATCCGCAGCGTGATCGGCCCGGTCGACGTCGGGGCGTCGGCCTTCGACCTGTCGCCCATCGTGGTGTTCGTGGCCATCGCGATCCTCAGCCGCATCCTCGGCTGAGGTCCCGGCCCATCACCGTCGCGCCCATGGCCGACCACTAGCATCGCCGCCATGGAGGATTCCCCCGTTCTGGTGAGCAGCGTCGAGTTCGACGAGGTCAAGCGCGGCTACGACCCGGAGCAGGTCGACAACTACCTGCGCGAGGTCGGTGGCGCCGTCACCAAGCTCAAGTCGATGTTGCGTGAGGCGGTCGAGCGGGCCGAGGCGGCCGACGCCCGGGTCGCCGAGACCCTGCGGACGAAGGCCGCGGCCGAGTCGCAGCTGGCCGAGGCGGCCGAGCGCCAGGCCGCGCTGATGTCGGCCCTCGCCGCCGCCGAGGAGCGCCTGGCCAACCCGCCCGAGGACGAAGAGGCCGAGGCGCTGCGCAAGATGCTGATGCTGGCCCAGCGCACGGCCGACAACGCGGTGGAGGAGGCGCAGGCCTCGGCCAAGAACATCGTGGCCGACGCCCGCACCAAGGCGGCCGAGGTCGTGGCCGACGCCGAGACGAGGGCCGAGCGGCTGCTCATCGAGGCCCAGAAGGTGGCCGACGAGCTCATCAAGGAGAAGACCGGCGCCCTGGTGCTCCAGGTGCGCGAGCTCGAGCGCCGCCGGGACGATCTCTTCGGCGACGTCCAGAGCCTGGTCGATCACCTGAACGACCACCGCCAGCGCCTCCACGACGCCGTGGCCCACATGCACAGCCTCCTCGACAGCCCGGTCGGGCTGCGGGCCGACGGGCTGCCCGACCTTCGGACCCTGGCCGGCGAGTCGACCGTGGCCGACCGCATCGCCGAGATGGAAGCCGCCGAGGCCGCGCCCGCGGCGCCGGCCCCCGCGCCCGCCACGCCCGCTCCTGCACCGGCACCGGCACCTCCGGCCCCGGTGGCGCGCGCCGCCGAGCCGGCCCCCGCGCCCGTCGCCGCGCCGGCCCCGGCCGTCGTCGTGCACCCGTCGCCGGCGCCCAGCGGCGGATCGGTGGAGGGCGGGTCGGCCAGCATGTCGGCCGGGCCGTCCACCGGTTCCACCACCGCCGTCGCCGAGCGGCCCGAAGCGGCCAAGGTGAACGCCCTGCTCGAGGCGCCCCGCGCCCCCCGCATCGAGATCGAGGTCGTCCGGCCCGAGCCCGCGATCGTCGCCGAGGTCGAGCCCGTGGCCGAACCCGTGGCTGAGGCCGAGGCCGACGCCGTGCCGCTGTTCGATCAGGCCGAGGTGGAGATGGTCGAGGCCCTCACCCCCGAGCCAGAGGCCGACGAGGCCATGCGCCGGTTCTTCGAGGAGGACTTCGACGCCGGCGCCCAGGCCAAGGGCATCTTCCGCCGCAAGTAGCGGCCCTCAGGGCTTGGTGAGCAGCACGCTCACCGGCTCGCCCTCGATCTCGATCTGGCTCGGTTCGCCGTGGAGCACGGCGCCGACGTGGAACGACTGCGCCAGCACCTCCGAGGCGATCGTGGCGGCGTGGGTCTCGACGGCGAGGAGGAGCGCGTCGGCGGGGTCGATGACCACGTCGACCCGGTCGTCGATCTCGAAGCGCAGCTCCTTGCGCAGGTCGTTGATGGCCCGGATCACCTCGCGGGCCTGACCCTCGAGCCGGAGGTCCTCGGAGACCTCGAGGTCGAGGGCGGCGGCCCACCCGTTGTCCTCGATCAGGGCGAAGGCCTCGTGGCGCTGGGCCCGGACCTCGACCTCGCCGGCCTCGATGCGCTCGCCGGCCACCTCGATGGCGCCGACCTCGTCGAGCTGGCGCTTGAGGTCGTTGCCGTCGGCCGCGGCCAGGGCCGCTTTGACCTCGTTGACCTTGGGGCCGAGCCGCGGTCCGAGGGCCCGGAAGTTGGGGATGATCGTCCAGTCGATGAGCCCGGAGAGGGTGTCGACCTGCTCGAGCGTCTTGACGTTGAGCTCGACCTTGATCTCCTCCTCGATCTCCGGTGCGAGGGTGACGCCGGGGTGCAGGAGCAGAGCGCGGGGGAGGGGTTGGCGCACCTTGACCTTGGCCTCCGTGCGGGCGCTGCGGCCCAGGCCGACGAGGCGCCGGGCCGCCGCCATCTGGGCGGCCAGCTCCTCGTCGCCCCGCCCGCGGTCGGTGGGCCAGTCGGCGAGGTGGACCGATGCCGCGCCGGTGAGGTTGGCGTAGAGCTCGTCGGCGATGAAGGGGCAGAACGGGGCCAACAGCTCGGCCACCGTGACGAGGCACTCCCACAGCGTGGCGTGGGCGGCGGCGTCGGAGCTCTTCCAGAACCGGGGCCGGGAGCGCCGGACGTACCAGTTCGAGAGGTCGTCGACGAAGCCGGCGATGGCGGCCGAGGCGGCCAGGGCGTCGAAGCCCTCCAGCTCGGCCGTGACCGCGGCCACCGTGCGATCGAGCTCGGAGAGGATCCACCGGTCGAGCACGTGGGTGGGAGCGGGCAGGTCGCTCGGGGCGGCCGGTGGCTCCCACCCGTCGTAGGTGGCGTAGGTGACGAAGAAGGAGTAGCAGTTCCAGAGCGTGAGCAGCGTCTGGCGGGTGGCTTCGCGGATGCCGGTCTCGGACACCCGGCGCGGGGTCCAGGGCTGGCCGGCGGAGAAGAAGTACCAGCGCAGGGCGTCGGCCCCTTGCGTCTCGAAGATGTCCCACGGGTCGATGACGTTGCCGCGGCTCTTGCTCATCTTGTTGCCGTTCTCGTCGACGACGAGCCCGAGGCACACCACGTTGCGGTAGGGCGTGGCGTCGAACACGAGGGAGTTCACGGCGAGCAGCGAGTAGAACCAGCCGCGGGTCTGGTCGATCGCCTCGCAGATGAAGTCGCCGGGGAACGACCGGCGGAACAGGTCCTCGTGCTCGAACGGGTAGTGGAACTGGGCCGAGGGCATCGACCCCGAGTCGAACCAGGCGTCGAGCACCGGTTCGAGGCGCCGAGCGGTGCCGTCGCACCCGGCGGCGGCGCAGGGGAAGGTGACGTCGTCCACGTAGGGCCGGTGCAGGTCGAGGTCGGTGAGGTCACGGCCGACCAGCGCGGCCAGCTCGGCCACGCCGCCGATGCAGGTGTCGGCGCCGCAGTCGTCGCAGCGCCAGATCGGCAGCGGTGTGCCCCAGTAGCGGTCGCGGGAGAGGGCCCAGTCGATGTTGCCCTCCAGCCAGTTCCCGAAGCGGCCGTGCTTGATGTTCGGCGGCTGCCAGTTGATGGCCTCGTTCTCCCGCAGGAGCAGGTCGCGCTGCTCGGACGTGCGGATGAACCAGCTCGTCTTGGCCCAGTAGATGAGCGGCGTCGAGCACCGCCAGCAGTGCGGGTAGCTGTGCTCGTAGGCCTGCTCGCGCACGAGGACGCCCCGGGCGGCGAGATCGTCGATGATGCCGCGGTCGGCGTCCTTCACGAAGAAGCCGCGCCACACCGGGACGCGGTCGTCGAACCCGCCGTCGGCGTTGACGGGGTTGAGCACGGGCAGGCCGTGCTCGCGGCAGGCCCGGGCGTCGTCCTCGCCGAAGGCCGGGGCCAGGTGGACGATGCCCGACCCGTCGTCGGTGCTCACGAAGTCGGCGGTGATCACCCGCCACGCCCGCTCGGCCTGGGCCGGGTCATCGACCTCGAGGAAGGCGAAGGGGCGCTCGTAGCGCCGCCCGGCCAGCTCCGCCCCCGTGAACGTGGCCCCGGCCGCCACCTCGGTGCTCTCGGGGAGCCGTGACACGGCGGCGATGAGGTCGCGCCCCTCCACGCCGAAGGTGGCGGCGGGGACGCGGGCGTAGGTGATGTCGGCCCCGACGGCGGCGGCCACGTTGGAGATCAGGGTCCAGGGCGTGGTGGTCCACACCAAGAGGTCGGCGCCGTCGAAGCGGGCGTCGCCGGTGTCGTCGAGCGGGAACCGCACGTAGATGGACGGGTCGACGACGTCGCGGTAGGCGCCGGGCTGGCCCAGCTCGTGGCTCGACAGCGCGGTGCCGCAGCGCGAGCAGTAGGGCACGACGCGGTGGCCCTCGTAGAGCAGGCCCTTGTCCCACATCTGGCGCAGCAGCCACCAGACCGACTCCACGTAGCCGTTGTCGAGGGTCCAGTAGGCGTTGTCGGTGTCGATCCAGACCCCGGCCCGTTCGGTGAGGGCGGTCCAGTCGGACACGTACCGGTGGACCGACTCGCGGCACTTGGCGTTGAACGCCTCCACCCCGTAGGCCTCGATCTCGTGCTTGGTGGAGAGGCCCAGCTCCTTCTCGATCTCGAGCTCGACCGGGAGACCGTGGCAGTCCCACCCGCCCTTGCGGGGGACGGCCTTGCCCCGCATGGTCTGAAAGCGCGGGTAGAGGTCCTTGAACACGCGGGCCCACACGTGGTGGAGGCCGGGGCGGCCGTTGGCGGTGGGCGGGCCCTCGTAGAAGATCCAGGGCTCCCCGTCCTTCCGGTGGGCGGCCACCCGGGCGATGATGTCGTCGTCCTTCCAGCGGGCGAGCACGCGGGTTTCGACGTCGGCGAGGTTCACATCGGGGGAGACGGGACCGAAGGGCATAGGCCGACAAGGTTACGCCCTGGCCCGACCGGGTCCGACAGCCGTACCGTGGGCCCGTGCCCGCCGTCGACGTCACCGTCACCGAGGGCGGCGATGCCGTCTTCTGGGTGTTCGTGCAGCCCGGCGCCGTGCGGGCCCAGGTGACGGGTCCGTACATCGACTGCCTGCGGTTGCGGGTGACCGCGGCCCCCGAGCGGGGGCGGGCCAACGACGAGGTCGAGGCGTTGCTCGCCCGCACCCTGGAGGTGGCCCGGCGGGACGTGCGGATCGAGCTGGGGGCGGCCAGCCGGCGCAAGCGGGTGCGCATCGTGGGCGGGGCATCGCCGGCGGTGATGGGGCGTCTGGTCGCCCTGCTCGGCGGTGCTGGTTGACCGCACCGCGCTGACGGCCTACATTCCGGCACCCTTTGCGCAGGGAAGGAGCGCCGCCATGGCACCAGCGAAGAAGGCCGCACCACCGAAGAAGGTGGCTGCGGCCCAGAAGCCCGCAGCAGCGAAGAAGGCGCCCCCGGCCAAGAAGGCGTCCCCCGCCAAGAAGGCTTCCCCGGCCAAGAAGGCTGCGGCGACCGCGAAGGTCGCTCCGGCCAAGAAGGCCGCTCCAACCAAGAAAGCAGCAACCGTGACCAAGGCGCCAGCCGCATCGTCATCCGCCAAGACCCCACCCGCGAAGAAGGCGGCACCCAAGAAGCCGGCCTTCGACGCCCGATGGGTGGAGAAGCAGCGACTCGCGCTGCTCGACGAGCGGGCCACCTACGAGCGCCAGGCCCGCAACTTCCAGGCCGAGGCCGACGAGCTGGCCGCCATGCGGGAGCCCGGCGACGTGCAGTTCGACGAGGAGAGCGGCGAGGGCGACACCCTGGCCGTCGAGCGCGAGCGCGATCTCGCCCTGAGCGCGCAGGCGCTGGCCGCCATCGCCGACATCGACCACGCCCTCGGCAAGATCGACAAGGGCACGTACGGCTACTGCGAGGTTTCCGGCGAACCGATCCCCAAGGAGCGCCTCGAGGCCATACCGTGGGCCCGTGAGCGCGTCGAGTACAAGGTCGGCGGCTTCGGCCGCCGCTGAGCGCGCGGTGCCCGAAGCCGGCGGGGAACGCCAGCCCCGCACCCGCCGGGGCCTCATGGCCGCGGTCCTCGTCGCCGTCGTCGCCGTCGACCAGCTCACCAAGCAGTGGGTGGTCAACGAGCTGACGGGGCGGCGCATCGAGGTGTTCTGGACCCTCGTGCTCCACCGCGTCGAGAACAAGGGCGCGGCCTTCAGCCTGTTCGGGGGCGGCGGGTTCGGCCCCGTCATCGCCGTCGTGGCCGTGGCCATCGTTGGCCTCCTGCTCTGGCAGGGCCGTACGGTGGAGCGCCGCCTCGGGGCCGTGGCCCTCGGGCTCATCGGCGGCGGCGCCATCGGGAACCTCGTCGACCGGCTCTTCCGGGCCAGCGACGGCTTCCTGAGCGGCGGCGTGGTCGACTTCATCGACTTCCAGTGGTGGCCCGTGTTCAACGTGGCCGACATGGGGGTCGTGGTCGGGGGCATCACCCTCATTGCGCTCTACGCCTTCCTGCCCGAGTCGCCGGGCGCGGGCGATGACTGACCCCGCCGGCGGGTTCGACGACGAGGACGAGGCCGTGGCCGAGGTGGTGCCGCCGCTGCTGGCCGGCGAGCGGCTCGACCGGGTCGTTTCGATGGTCACCGACGCCAGCCGGGCCGTGGTGGCGGCGTGGCTGGCCGACGGGCGGGTCACGGTCGACGGCGCCACCGTCACCAAGGCCTCGCTGCGCCTCCGCGAGGGGCAGCTGGTCGTGGCCCCGCCCCGGCCGCCCGACGCCCCGGCGAGGCCGGTCGTGGCCGACGCCACCGTCGCCGTGACCGTGGTCCACGCCGACGACGAGGTCATCGTCGTAGAGAAGCAGCCCGGCCTCGTCGTGCATCCCGCCCCGGGGAACTGGGAGGGCACCCTCGTGCACGGGCTCCTGGCCCGCTTCCCCGAGATCGCGTCGGTCGGGGTCGACCCCACCCGGCCGGGCATCGTCCACCGGATCGACAAGGACACGAGCGGCCTGCTCGTGGTCGCCCGCACCCAGGACGCCTACCACGACCTCGTGGGCCAGCTGCAGGCCCACACGGTGGAGCGGGCCTACCTCGCCCTCCTCTGGGGTCACCTCCAGACCCGGGCCGGGCAGGTCGACGGGCCGATCGGGCGCTCGCGGCGCGACCCCACCCGGCGGGCCGTCTCGGCCACGGGCAAGGAGGCCCGCACCGACTTCGAGGTCATCACGGCCTTCGACGCCCCCGTCGCCGTCTCGTTGGTCCGCTGCCGGCTCCACACGGGGCGCACCCACCAGATCCGGGTCCACATGCAGTCGATCGGCCACCCGGTGGTGGGCGACACCGTGTACGGCGGGGCCCGCCAGTCGCTCGTGGTGCCCCGGCTGTTCCTCCACGCCGCCACCCTCGGCTTCACCCACCCCGGCACCGGCGAGCTCCTGCGCTTCGAGAGCGAGCTGCCGGACGATCTCGGCCCCGTGCTGGCCCGGTTGTCCTGACCGGTCGGTCCGGCCGGTCAGTCGGGCCAGGCGGCCTGGCCGCGGGCCATGGCCACGATGTCGGCGAGGGTGAGGGCGCTGAGCTCTCGACGCATGCGCTCGCCGATCACCGACCAGATGGCCAGCAGCACGCACTGGCCCTCGTGGTCGCAGGCGCCGTTCTGGTGGGGCTGGCCGAAGTCCCCGAGCATGATCGGACCGTCGACGGCCGACAGGATGTCGGCCAGCGTGATCTGCCCCGGTTCGCGGGCCAGCACGTAGCCGCCGCCGACGCCGCGCTTGGAGCGCACGATGCCGGCGCCCTTGAGGGCGAGCAGGATCTGCTCGAGGTAGGGCTGGGGGAGCCCGGTGCGGTCGGCGATGTCGCGCACCGAGGTGGGGCCCTCGCCGTCGGCGTGGAGGGCCAGCGACACGAGGGCCCGGCTGGCGTAATCCCCCCGCGTCGAGACCTTCATGGGGTCATCGTAGGCAACGGGTCACCGTAGGTGGTCACGCACACCGATCCGGGGGTAGCGTCACGACAGGGAAAGGAGCCCGGTGGACATCCCCCAACCCAACGGCGCAGGCGAACCGCTCCTCCCTCGTTTCGACGGCCCCTGCATCGCCAACGTCGTGCCGGCGTTGATCGGCGCCACCGATGCGCCCCCGTGGCTCCCGGCCGCAGCCCTCGAGGCCGACCGGGTGGTGCTCCTGGTCATCGACGGTCTCGGGTGGGAGCAGCTCCAGGCCCGCCCCACGCTGGCCCCGACCCTCCGCTCGTTCGCCGGTGGGGCCATCACCACGATCGCCCCGTCGACGACCGCCACCGCGCTGACCACCATCACCACCGGCCTGCCGCCCGGCCAGCACGGGGTGGTCGGGTACCGCGTCGCCGTCGAGGGACGGGTGCTCAACACGTTGCGCTGGACCGTCGACGGACGCGACGCCCGCACGTCGATCCCGCCGGCGACCTTCCAGCCCCACGCCTGCTTCGGGGCGCAGAAGCCCGCCATCGTCACCCGCGCCGAGTTCCGCACCAGCGGGTTCACCGGGGCCCACCTCGACGGCACGCGGTTCTCCGGGTACCGGGTGCTCTCGACGCTCGTCACCGAGGTCGGCCGGCTCCTCGGCGCCCACGAGCCCTTCGTGTACGCCTACTACGACGGGCTCGACAAGGTGGGCCACGAGTACGGCCTCGGCCCCCACTACGACGCCGAGCTCGTCGCCATCGACCGCATGGTGGCCGACCTGCTGGCCGTGGCCCCGCCGGGCACGGCGCTGGTGGTGATCAGCGACCACGGGCAGGTCCACGTCGACGACAACGTCGTGACGCTCCACCCCGACGTGGCGGCGCTGGTGGCCCTGCAGTCGGGCGAGGGACGCTTCCGGTGGCTGCACCCCCGGGCCGGCCGCGGCGCCGACCTGCTCGCCGCCTGCCAGGACCACCACGCCGACACGGCGTGGGTCCGCTCCGTCGAACAGACCCTCGACGAGGGCTGGTGGGGCCCCGACCCCACCGACGCCGCCCGGCGCCGACTTGGCGCGGTGGCCCTTGTGGCGCGCGAGGATGTGGCCTACCACGACCCCGACGACACCGGCCCGTACGTGCTGGTCGGCCGGCACGGCTCGCTCACATCGGCCGAGATGCTGGTGCCGCTGCTCGTGGCGTCGGTGTGACCGCCCGCTCCCGCGGAAAGGATCGCTGTGCCTGAGGAACCCATCATCGAACGAGGCGAGCTGCTGACCTCGCCGCCGGCCACGCCCTCGAGCATCGACGTCGAGGCCGAGGACGCCGACCGTCCCGAGACGGTCTCGGAGCCGGGCAAGGTGATGCGCGTCGGCTCCATGATCAAGCAGCTGCTCGACGAGGTCCGCACCACCCAGCTCGACGAGCCGAGCCGGATGCGGCTGCGGGAGATCTACGACACGTCGGTGGCCGAGCTCGGCTCCGCCCTCTCGCCCGACCTCCGGGAGGAGCTGGCCCGGCTGGCCTTCCCCTTCGCCCGCGACACCGTCCCCACCGAGATCGAGCTCCGGGTGGCCCAGGCCCAGCTCGTGGGCTGGCTCGAGGGCCTGTTCCACGGCATCCAGGCCACGCTCTTCGCCCAGCAGGTGGCGGCCCGCCAGCAGCTCGAGAAGATGCGGGGGGAGCTGGCCGCCCCCGGTGAGCCCCGCCCCGGCACCTACCTGTGAACCGGCGGGCCCTGCTCGCCACCGCCGCCGGCATCTGCGGCTTCCTCCTGGGGGCCATGGCCGCCTACGTGGCCCTGTCGGTGCAGCTCGGCGCCGCCATCAACAGCGTGACCAACCGCCCCACCCGCGACCGGTGGGGCTTCATCGGCGCCCTGGTGGGCCTCGCCGTCGGCGCCGTGCTGGGGTGGTGGCGGGCCGACGAGATCGACGGCTAGAGTCCCCGGACCGGGGAATCACATCGCTGTCATTTGTCCCCAGGTGGGGAAAAGCCCTGGGGACAGGGCTGTGGACAAGGAAGTTCTGTCGCGTTGGGCGAGTCGTTCACCCACCTCCACGTGCACACCGAGTACTCGATGCTCGACGGGGCGGCGCGGGTCGGTGACCTGGTGGCCAAGGCGGCGGCCGACGGCCAGCCGGCGGTCGGGATCACCGACCACGGCAACATGTACGGGATCCTCGACTTCTACCAGGCCTGCCAGAAGCACGAGGTCACGCCGATCCTCGGCTGCGAGCTCTACCAGGCCTACGAGGAGCGCACCGAGCGCCCCCAGCGGCGGGGCCGGGTCGACGACTCGGGCGGCGAGATCGAGGGCGGGAAGAAGGCCTACTACCACCTCACGGCCCTGGCCGAGAGCAACGTCGGGTACAAGAACCTGATCCAGCTGGCCTCCCGCGCCTACCTCGAGGGCTACTACATGAAGCCCAAGGTCGACTGGGACCTCCTCGAGCAGCACCACGAGGGCGTGATCGTCACCACCGGCTGCCTGGGCGGCCACGTGCTGCAGTCGATGATGAACGTCGGGTTCGACGCCGCGGTGGAGAAGGCGGCCCGCCTGCAGGACATCTTCGGGCGCGACAACCTCTTCGTGGAGCTGCAGGACCACGGCATCCCCGAGCAGCAGTGGACCAACCCGGAGCTGGTCCGGTTGGCCCGGAAGATCAAGGCGCCGCTCCTCGCCACCAACGACTCGCACTACACCCACCAGCACGACCACGAGGCCCACGACGCCCTGCTGTGCGTCCAGACCGGCTCGCTGATGGCCGACCAGGACCGCTTCAAGTTCCACGGCGACCAGCACTACTTCAAGTCGGCGGCCGAGATGCGCCACACCTTCGTGGAGCTCCCGGAGGCGTGCGACAACACGCTCTGGATCGCCGAGCGCTGCAACGTCGAGATCGAGTTCGGCAAGCCCCAGCTCCCGAACTTCCCGCTGCCGGCCGGGTTCGCCACCGATGCCGACTACCTCGAGCACCTCACCTTCGAGGGGGCCCGGCAGCGATGGGGCGATCCGATCCCCGACGCGGTGGTGGAACGCCTGGCCTACGAGCTGAAGGTCATCGGCGACATGGGGTTCTCGTCCTACTTCCTCATCGTGTGGGACCTCATCAAGCACGCCCGCGACGCCGGGATCCGGGTCGGCCCCGGCCGCGGGTCGGCGGCCGGGTGCGCCGTGGCCTTCTGCCTGCGCATCACCGACCTCGATCCGATCAAGTACGACCTGCTGTTCGAGCGCTTCCTCAACCCCTCGCGCATCTCGATGCCCGACATCGACATGGACTTCGACTCCCGCTACCGGGACGAGATGATCCGCTACGCGGCGGAGCGCTACGGCCGCGACCACGTCGCCCAGATCGTCACGTTCGGCACGATCAAGGCCCGGCAGGCCGTGCGCGACGCCGCCCGGGTGCTCGGCTACGAGTACGCCGTCGGCGACCGGGTGGCCAAGGCCATGCCGCCGCTGGTGATGGGTCGCGACACCCCGCTGTACGCCTGCCTCGAACCGCACGAGAAGTACGAGGACGGCTACAAGATGGCCGCCGACCTGCGCACCATGTACGAGACCGACCCGTCGGCCAAGCGGGTCATCGACGTGGCCCGTGGCCTCGAGGGCCTGCGCCGCCAGGACGGCATCCACGCCGCCGCCGTGGTGATCACCAAGGAGCCCCTCACCGAGTACCTGCCCATCCAGCGCAAGCCCGAAGCGGGCGCCGATCCCGAGGCCGCACCGGTCGTCACCCAGTACGAGATGGGCGGCGTCGAGAGCCTCGGGCTGCTGAAGATGGACTTCCTCGGCCTCCGGAACCTCGACGTCATCACCGACACGCTGGCGATGATCGAGCGCACGAGGGGCGTCACCGTCGACATCGACAACGTCCCGCTCGACGACGAGCCCACCTACGAGCTGCTCCGCCGCGGCGACTCCATCGGGGTGTTCCAGCTGGAGGGCGGCAACATGCGCGCCCTCATGCGCTCGCTCGCCCCCGACTCCTTCGAGGACATCGCCGCCCTCGTCGCGCTGTACCGCCCCGGTCCGATGGGCGTGAACATGCACAACGACTACGCCGACCGCAAGAACGGCCGGAAGCCCATCGCCTACTTCCACGCCGACGCCGAGGACCTCCTGGCCGACACCTACGGGCTGATGATCTACCAGGAGTCGGTGATGCGGGTGTCGCAGAAGTTCGCCGGGTACTCCCTGGCCGAAGCCGACAACCTCCGGAAGGCCTGCGGGAAGAAGAAGCGCGAGCTGATGGAGAAGGAGCGCAAGTCGTTCGTGGCCGGGTGCGAGCGCACCGGGTACGGCGAGGCGCTCGGGGTGGAGCTCTTCGACGTCATCGAGAACTTCGCCGACTACGCCTTCAACAAGAGCCACTCCTACGGCTACGGCTACATCAGCTACCAGACCGCCTACCTCAAGGCCAACTACCCGGTCGAGTACCTGGCCTGCCTGCTCACGTCGGTCAAGACCAACCTCGAGAAGGCCGCCGTCTACCTCGCCGAGTGCAAGGTCATGGGCATCCCGGTGCTCGTGCCCAACATCAACGTCTCGGAGATGGACTTCGCCGCCGTCACCGATCCCGAGACCGGCAAGGAAGCCATCACCTTCGGGCTCTCGGCCGTCCGCAACGTCGGCGAAGGCCTCGTGGCGTCGATCCTGGCCGAGCGCGACGCTCGTGGGCCCTTCACCGACTTCTACGACTTCGTCGAGCGGGTCGAGGAGAAGGTGTGCAACAAGCGCACGGTGGAATCGCTCATCAAGGCCGGGGCCTTCGACGGGGTCGGCCATCCCCGCAAGGGGCTGCTGCTGGTCTACGAGCAGATCATCGACCGCATCATCGCCAAGAAGCGCAAGGAGGCCGAGGGCCAGTTCGACCTCTTCTCGATGATGGACGACCCGGCCAGCGCCGCCGCCGCCGGCTTCGACGACGCCCGCCTGCCCATCCCCGACACCGACTTCGACAAGAAGGTCAAGCTGGCCTTCGAGAAGGAGATGCTCGGGCTCTACGTGTCCGACCACCCCCTCCAGGGCGCCGAGGGCGTGCTCCGGCGCCGGAGCGACTGCACCGTCCTCGAGCTCGAAGGGGTCGACGACGGCGCCATGCGGTCCATCGGCGGGCTCATCACCAACCTGCAACGCAAGTGGACGCGCAAGGGCGACCTGATGGCCGTGTTCGAGCTCGAAGACCTGCAGTCCAGCGTGGAGGTGATGGTCTTCCCCAAGACGATGGCCAAGATCGGTCACCTGCTCGAGGACGACACGATCGTGATCGTCAAGGGCCGGGTCGACCGCCGCGACGACCAGGCCAAGCTCATGGCCCAGGAGGTCGAGGTCGTCACCGACCTCATCACCGACGGCGCCCCGCCGGTGCGCATCAACCTCAACCCCAACCGGGCCAACGAGGCCCTCCTCGGCGACCTCAAGGCCCTGCTGTCCGAGCACCCGGGCGAGTCGCAGGTGTTCCTCCACCTCGGCGACCGCCAGGTGCTGCGGTTGCCCGACCAGTTCTGCGTCGAGGCCACCACCGGGCTGGTGGCCGAGCTGCGGGTCCTGCTCGGCGCCAACGCCGTGCTCGTCTAGCCTCGCCGGGTGCGTCGCTGGCCCCCGGTCGCCCTGCTGGCCCTCCTCGTCCCCCTCACCGCCTGCCTCCCGCCCTTCGTGGGTGCGCCCGACGCGCCCAAGGCGGTGGTGGTCGGCGACTCGCTGGTGTTCCAGGCCGGCTACTCCGGTGACATCGACCGGACCTTCACCAGCCGGGCCTGGCAGGTGTCGGTGGCCGCCACCATCGGCGGCAACATCGCGATCGTGGCGCCGAGCGTCATCGACGCCGCGCTGGCCCTGCCCCAGGTGGTGGTGGTCGACACCGCCACCAGCGACGTCAACGCCGCCCGCATCGCGTCCGACGCCAACCGCCCCCGGGCGCGGGCCGAGATCCGCGACGCCATGGTGCAGGCCCTCGACCGGCTCCGGAGCGTGCCCTGCGTCGTGGTGGTCACGGCCAACGAGCGCGGGATCACCCCCGGCTTCGCCCCTGAGGCAGAGGCCTACGACGCCTGGCTCGTCCCCACCGTCCAGGGCTACCCGAACGCCACCTGGATCGACTGGACGGCGTGGTCGACCGGGCATCCGGAGTGGTTCGATCCCGAGGACGGCGTGCACCTGACCGACGCCGGCAAGGCCGCGCTGGCCGACGTCATGGAGCGCACCGGACGCACCTGCGGCGCGTGGTGAGCCACCCTCCGAGTTGCACTTTCGGCCCCGGCGGGCTGGACTATGGCGGTACGTCCGCTACCGAGGGGGGCCCAGGGAGCACACATGGCGATCATCGTGGAGACCAAGGACTGCACCCAGCTGGGTGACGCCGAACTGGCCGAGATGGCCGACCTCGCCGCGGAGGGACCAGCCGGCTACGAGATCGGTGTGCTCTCCAAGCAGGCCGAGGCCTGGGTGCTGATCACCTCGGCCCGGGAGGGGAGCAAGCTGCGGGGGTTCTCGTTCTGCACCCTGGAGCGGATCGGTGGCACGCCGTGCATCCTCATCGGCTGCGCCTCGATCCAGCGCAACGCCAAGCGGGACACCACCCTCCGGGCGGTGATGACCGACCAGTTCCGCCGGGCCGTGCTGGCCTTCCCCGACGAGGACGTCGTGGTCGGCACCCGGTTCGTCAGCCCGGCCGGGTTCGACGCCTTCAAGACGCTGCAGGACATCGTGCCCCGCCCCGGCCACCGTGACACCGGGGAGGAGCGGGCCTGGGGCCGGCGCCTGGCCAAGCGGTTCGGGATCGACGCCGGCGCCTACGACGACCGCACCTTCCACGCCACCGGCGACAACAGCTACCCGCTGGTGCTCGACCACGAGGCGTTGAAGCCCGAGAAGATCGACGCCGCGGTGGCCGCCCAGTTCTCCCTGGTCGACCGCAAGCGGGGCGACTCGCTCATCGCCTTCGGCTGGGCCATGGCCGAAGACCTCGCCAAGCTCGGCGACTGACGCTCCCCGGCCCACCCGTGCACCTCGACGACGCCATCCGGCGCCGCCGCATGGTGCGCGCCTTCACTGCTGCGCCGGTCGACGAGCCCACCCTGCTCGGACTGCTCGACCTGGCCCGGAGGGCGCCCGCGGCCGGCAACACCGACGCCGTCGACTTCGTGGTGCTCGTCGGGCCGACCGAGACGGCCCGCTACTGGGACGTGACCCTCCCGGCCGACCGACGGGCCGGCTTCCGGTGGCCGGGCCTGCTGGCCGCCCCGGCGCTGGTGCTGGTCGTGGTGCGCCCGGCGGCCTACCCGGAGCGCTACGCCGAGGCCGACAAGGCCGGCACCGGGCTCGGCGCCGGCCTGCCGGCGTGGCCGGTGCCGTACTGGTGGGTCGACGCGGGGGCGGTCGTGCAGAACCTGCTGCTCCTGCTCACCGCCCACGACCTCGGCGGCTGCTTCTTCGGCGTGTTCGAGCACGAGCCGGCGGTGCGCGCCGCGCTCGGTGTGCCCGACGACCGCCGCCTGGTCGGGGCCGTCGCCCTCGGCCACCCGGCCGGCGACGACGCCCCCGGCCGGTCGGCGGGGCGGGGGCGGCCCGAGCTCGGCTCGGTGGTCCACCGCGGCCGCTGGTGATCCGGCGTCAGGCGCGGGCCAGCTGGGCGGTCAGGTCGTCGACGGTGCCGACGGGCAGGTCGCAGGCCCCGCCCCGGCACACGTAGGCCCGGCCCGCCGCCCCTTCCTCGTCGCGGCCCTCCCAGAGGGGCGAGTCGGAGCGCTCGCCCCAGGCCAGCACCACCTCGGGGCGGAACGGGCCCTGCTGCACCGCCGCCACCAGGTCGGGCCGGTCACCGGTGATCACCACCTCCGTGGTGCCCCGCAGCGACAGGTCGGCGGCGACGAGCAGGTGGCCGAAGCCGAGGGCATGGCGGCCGGCTACCGGCGCGAGCAGGCGCAGGACGGCCTCCGCCCGCTCGATCAGGTCGGGCCGGCCGGTGAGGGCGCCGAGGCGCAGGAAGGCGAGGGCGGTGAGGCTGTTGGCCGATGGCGTGGCGTTGTCGGTGAGGTCCTTGGGGCGGGTCACCAGCGCCTCGGCGTCGCTGCCGGTGGTGTGCACCCCGCCGTGCTCGTCGTCCCAGAACAGGGCGACCAGCGCCTCCGCCGTGGCGGTGGCTTTGGCCGTCCACCGGGCCTCCCCGGTCAGCTCGCCCAGCCGGGTGAAGGCGTCGACCAGGGCGGCGTGGTCGGCGGCGTAGGCCAGGTGCTGGGCCCGGCCGGCCGCGCCGGCCTCGTGGGGTCCCTGCCAGCTGCGCAGCCAGCGGCCGTCGGCCCGCCGCAGCCGGGCCAGGAGGAACTCGCCGTTGGCCACCGCCGCCGCCCGCCACCCGGGGTCGCCGGTGACGGCGGCCGCTTCGGCCAGGGCGGCGAGCATGAGCCCGTTCCACTCGAGCAGGACCTTGTCGTCGAGGCCGGGCCGGACCCGGGCGGCGCGGGCGGCCAGCAGTGCGGCCCGGGCCGCCTCGACGGCCGGCGGCCGGGTGAGGGGGCCGTCGCCGAGCCGGCGAAGGATGGCGTGGCCCTCCCAGTTGCCTCGGGGCGTGACGTCGTACCAGGCCAGGGCGGTCTCCACGTCGGCCGGCGCGAGGCCGGCGGCGGCGAGCACGGCCCGCGCCTCGGCCTCGGTCCAGACGTAGAACCTTCCCTCCTCGCCCTCGCTGTCGGCGTCCTCGGCCGAGTAGAAGCCGCCGTCGGGGTGGGTGAGGTCGCGGAGCACGTAGCCCACCGTCTCGTCGAGCACCTGCCGGTGCTCGGGATCGCCGGTGACCTGCCACGCGTGGAGGTAGGCCCGGGTGAGGAGGGCGTTGTCGTAGAGCATCTTCTCGAAGTGGGGGGCCAGCCACTCCTCGTCGGTGCTGTACCGGGCGAACCCGCCGCCGAGGTGGTCGTAGATGCCGCCGCGGGCCATGGCCCGGAGGCTGGCGTCGGCCATGGCCCGCGCCTCGTCCCCGCCGCCGGCGTCGCCGTGGACGGCGGTCCGGAGCAGCAGGTCGATGGTCATCGCCTGCGGGAACTTGGGGGCGTGGCCGAACCCGCCGTAGCGGCGGTCGAAGGCGGACGCGATGGCGCCGCGGGCCTCGTGGAGCACCGCCGGTCCGAGGGCCGCCGTCCCGGCCGGGAGCTGGCCGGCGCGGCGGATGGCGTCGGTGAGCTCGTCGGCCTGGGCGTCGATGTCGGGCCGCCGCGTGGTCCACACCTCGTCGATGCGCTCGAGCAGCTCGGGGAAGCTGGTCATCCCGTGGCGGGGCCGATCCGGGAAGTAGGTGCCGCCGAAGAAGGGTCGGCCGTCGGGGGTGAGGAACACCGTCATCGGCCATCCGCCCCGCCCGCTCATGGCCTGCACCGCCTCCATGTAGATGGCGTCGACGTCGGGACGCTCCTCCCGGTCGACCTTCACATTGACGAACAGCTCGTTCATCCGACCGGCGATGGCCGGGTCCTCGAACGACTCGTGGGCCATGACGTGGCACCAGTGGCACGCGCTGTAGCCCACCGACAGCAGGATGGGTCGGTCACGGTCGCGGGCGGCGGCGAAGGCCTCCTCGCCCCACGGGTACCAGTCGACCGGGTTGTCGGCGTGCTGGCGTAGGTAGGGGCTGGTCTCGGTGGCGAGGCGGTTGGGCACGCCTCGCAGGCTAGGCCACTGCTTCGAGCTTCACGACGGCGGCGTCGAGGACCTTCTCCACGAAGACGGTGTCGCTGGTGGCCTTGAGGCCCACGAGGGTGAGGCTGAGGAAGCGGCCCTTGCGCACCATGACCGTGTACACGCCGCTGTCGCCCGACGAGCTCAGCTTGGTGACGAAGCCGACGGCCTGGTCGGCGTCGGTGGGCTGCATGTAGGGCTCGGTGGTGACCTTGTCGGTGGGGTGGTCCGAGGTCATCTGCTTCACGACGCAGTCCTGCACCGTGGGGTCCTGGAGGTGGGCGACCACCGCGCTGGCGTCGTCGGCCGATTCGGCCGCGGCGTTGATCTGGCTCACGTACTCGGACTGGGTGGTGCCGGTGTGGGTGTAGGACACCCCACTGTAGGAGGCGGTGAGCGACACGGTGAGCCCGACGCCGCAGCTCCCGAAGCCCATCTTCGACCCGGCGCTGGCCACCGAACCTTTCTCGGTGTACATGTTGGCCGGGAGGTCCTTGCTGGTGAGCAGCGTCTGCTTCACCAGGTCGGCGTCGGACCCCGTGCTGGGCTTGGTGGTGGTGGAGGCGGGCTCGTCGGTCGTGGTGGTGGACCGCTTGGGGGCCGAGCCGAGCGGGGTCTTCGACGACGTGGTGGCCTTGGCCGGCTCGGTGGTGGTGCTGGCCGGCGCGCTGGTGCCGCCGGGCTGGGACTGCAGCTCGGCGCTCACGGTCTGGCTGCCCCCGCCCTTGGCGCACCCCGGCGCCAGGGCGAGGCCGACGGCCCCCACGAGCGCGGCGTACCGCAGCCGCTCGCCCCTCGTCAGTCGACCACCGGATCCCGTGGAAGTGCGCATGCCGTCCCTTTCGTCGCCGTCAGCTTGCCACGTCAGCCGAAGGGTCCACCGGGTTCGCCGGGCCGGGGCAGCCCGAGGAGGGCGGCGAGGGCCCGGGTGCAGGGGTTGTTGCGGGCTGCGGTGGCCGCATCCTCGGCCGAGAGCTCGCCCGTGCCGGCCCGCATGGCGGCGATCCGGGCCAGAATGGCGCCGTAGCGGAGCCCGGCGAAGGCCTCGAACCACGGCAGGTCGCGCACGGCCCGGCCGGCCGCCGCCTCGTAGCGGGCCACGATGCCGTCCTTCCCGGGGTAGCCGGGCAGGTACGGGAACCCGATGCCCTCGGCGAAGAAGGCCTCGAGCCACAGGTACCAGGCCAGGTCGACCTCGGGCGGGCCGAGCGCCGCCATCTCCCAGTCGATCACCGCCACCGGCCGGAAGTCGCGGAAGATCATGTTCGAGATCCGGGCGTCGCCCCAGGTGAGGCGGGCCGGTTCGTCGGTCACGGGGATGGTGGCGTCGAGGTGGGCGAGGGCCGGCGCCAGCACCGGGTGGTCGGCGCCGCCGTCGACGAACTCCAGCAGGTACCGCCGCCAGTAGTCGACGTGGTGGCGCAGGCAGGCCGTCTCGCCCGCGCCGGCGAGGGCCTCCGGGACGAGGAACCCGAAGCCGGTGGCGAACGGGTCGAGGCGGTGGAGGGCGGCCAGCGTGTCGATCGACGACTCGTAGAGGCGGGTCTGGTCGGCGGCCGGCGTCTCCAGGAACCAGCCGTCGAGGGTGTAGGGCGGATAGTCGGGGGGGATGACGCCGTCGATCCGCTCCATCACGTAGAAGGGACGGCCGAGGACGGCGGCGTCCTGCTCGTAGCCCACCACCACCGGCGCGGGGAGGTCGGTGTTCGAGCGCAGCGCCTCCATGCACCGCACCTGGGTGTCGAGGGCGTACTCGGGGAACACCCCCGCCACCGTGGGCTGGGGGCGTACGACCAGCTCGGCCGGACCGGCGCCGGTCGTGGTGAGCATCCACGTCTCGTTGGAGTGCCCCGCCCCTTCCGGCCGGCGCAGGTCGGTGATCCGGACGGGCGCGCCGAACCGCCGCCCGAGCCAGCCCTCCAGTGCGGTGCGGTCCGCGTCGCTGGCCTCGCTGCCCTTGGGGACGGGGGACTGGTCGTCGAGCTCCATGGGGCCTCGCTCAGGGCTTGTCGGGATCGTCGGGGTGCAGGCGGTTGGTCTCGAGCCAGCCGAGCATCGGCTCGCCGCCACCGTCGGGGGTGAGCCGGATCAGCGACCGGCGGTAGTCCGAGGCCCGGGGCGGGGTCAGCACGTGGTGCACGTCGAGGCCGCACCAGGTCAGCACCTCGACGGTGCCGGCGATCGTGGTGCCGTCCGGGGCGTGCACGGCGACGCGGCCGGAGAAGGGACGGTCGGCGTCGTCGTGGTCGACGATGTCCATCTCGACCGACGACAGCTCGGCCGTGTGGCCCTCCCGCGACAGGTAGCCGAGCAGGATCGGGTCGAGGCTCTTGATGCCCACCTCCACGAACTGGGTGCGGTCCGACTCGGTGGACAGGGCCAGGAAGGTCCAGTCCATGTTCCAGAACCGGGGGCCCCAGCTGTGGTCGCGCTCCCCGCGGGCGGCGTAGGTGGTGGCGACGCCGGCGATCTCGTGGCGCACCGTGGCGGCGATGGGCTGCTCCATGCGGCTGGCGTCGAAGCCCTCGCTGGTGTGGCCGCGCACGTGGCCCTGACCGGGGGAGTGGGGCCCGCCGGTGGCGGCCCAGTGCACGTCGACGGAGACGGGCGTGACCCATCCGGCCCGCGGTCCCCGGACGATCCGGGCCGGACCGTGGACGTGGAGGTGGCCGGCCCGCATCGGGTCGACCGGATCGTGGTGGAAGGCCAGGCCCAGCCGGTCGTAGGCCAGGGCCGGCACCTGGAGGTAGCTGTGGTCGAGCCACGGCTGCTCGATGCAGACCCATTCGCCGCCGTCGTAGAGGTACAGCCACAACCAGACCCGTTGCTGGTTGGGCATGTGCCCGATGCGGCAGTGGCCGGCCCGCGAGCCGTCGGGGGCGAACCAGTCCCAGAACCAGGACTCGTTCCAGCTCACGTCGGCCGGGTCGTAGGGGTGGTGGGCGTCGTCGGTCAGGCGCATCCCGAAGGTGGTGACCTGCGCGTCGGTGAGCGGCGGCACGGGGGGTGGGGCGAGCGGGGCGTCGGGGTCTGACACGGGGTCAGGCTCCCACGGCCGGACGGCCCGGGCAAGGAGCCCCGGTCGGGTCCGTGTCAGACTCCGGCCATGGACATCCGGTTCGACGGGAAAGTGGCGCTGGTGACCGGCGCGTCGCGGGGGATCGGCCTGGCCGTCGCCACCACGCTGGCCGAGAGCGGCGCGTCGGTGATGCTCTCGTCGCGGAAGGCCGAGGCGCTGGAGGCGGCCACGGCCGGCATCGCGGGGGAGACGGCCTGGCACGTGGCCAACGCCGGCGAGCCCGACCAGGCCGCGGCCTGCGTCGAGGCCACGCTCGAGCGGTTCGGGCGCCTCGACATCCTGGTCAACAACGCCGCCACCAACCCCTACGCCGGTCCCACCGTCGGCATCGACGTCGCCCGCTTCGACAAGACGGTGGCCGTGAACTGGCGGGGCCCGCTGGTGTGGAGCCAGGAGGCGTGGCGCCAGTGGATGGCCGACCACGGCGGCAGCATCGTCAACGTGTCGTCGATCGGCGGGCTCACGGTGGAGCCCACCATCGGGATCTACAACGGCACCAAGGCCGCCCTCATCCACCTCACCCGCCAGCTGGCCATGGAGCTGGCGCCGGGGGTGCGGGTCAACGCCGTGCTGCCCGGGCTGGTCAAGACCGACATGGCCCGAGCGCTGTGGGAGCGGGGCGAGGAGAAGATCGCCGCGCGCGTGCCCATGCGCCGGCTGGGCGAGCCGGCCGACATCGCCGCGGCCACCGCCTTCCTCTGCTCGGACCACGCGACGTGGATCACCGGCACCACGCTGGTGGTCGACGGCGGGATGTTGCTCGGGAGCTGACCGGGGCCAGCGGGCTACGACGCCACGGTGACCCGGGCCCCTCCTCGCTGCTTGGAGACGTACATGGCCTGGTCGGCCCGCTCCAGCAGGTCGGCGCCGGAGGTGTCGAGCGGGGCCTCGGTGAACGCCACCCCGATGGAGGCCAGCACGTTGCCGGTGAGGCCGCTGGTGCGGGACTCGTCGAGGTGGACGGGCTTCTCGAGGGCGCGGAGGATGCGCGTGGCCGTCGACTCGACCACGCGGGACTCCGGGACGGGGTGGACGAGGATCACGAACTCGTCGCCGCCCACCCGGGCCACCCGGTCCGACGTGCGCACCGCCGCGGTGATGCGTCGGGCCACCTCCCGCAGCACGTTGTCGCCGGCGGCGTGGCCGTAGGTGTCGTTGATCGGCTTGAACCCGTCGAGGTCGAGGTAGATCAGCCCGACGCTGGTCTCGTTGGTGCGGGCCTGGCGCAGCGCCGCCTCGAGCTCCGTCATGAACGCCATCCGGTTGAGGAGCCCGGTGAGGTTGTCGCGGGTGGCCTTGAGCTCGAGGTCCTCGTGGGAGCGCTTGCGCTCGGTGATGTCGGCGTGGATCACCACGGCGCCGCCCCGTCGACCCCGGAGTCGGGTGGCCCGCACCGAGTACCAGCGGCGGT
Source organism: Actinomycetes bacterium (assembly GCA_029782025.1). Classification (GTDB taxonomy): domain Bacteria; phylum Actinomycetota; class Acidimicrobiia; order Acidimicrobiales; family Acidimicrobilacustridaceae; genus JAKOVR01. Next base: position 70,209 of record JAKOVR010000211.1, read on the forward strand.
GCTGCACGTCCTCGAAGGCGACGTCGGTCTCCATGGTCTCGCTGTCGCCCCGCAGCACCTCCCACAGGGCGTCGGCCAGCTCCTCGTGGCTGGTCCGGACGTAGGGCTTCATCGCGCTCAGGTACTCGACCGACGCCGACACCGGCGCCGCGTCGGCGGCGGTCGTGTCGCCGTGGTCGGCCGCCTCCGCCGCGGGGGTGTGGGCCGGGGAGGAGAGGAGCTGGGTCCAGGCCGGGTTGGTCCGCAGGATCTGGCCATTGCCGTCGAGCACCACCATGGGGCTGGTCACCGAGTCGAGGATCTCGCCCTGGAACTCCTCGCGCTCGGCCAGCTCGGTGGCGTACTCGCGCTCGCGGGCGTGGGCCCGCACCCGCATGAACATGATGACGCCGGCCAGGCCGCTGGCCAGCAGCCCGCCGGCCAGCGTGAGCGGGACGGTGACCGGGATGGCGTCGGCGTCGGCCTGGCTCCAGATGGCGAGGCGGAAGGTGATGCCCTCGGGCTCGAACGCCGTCCGGTAGGTGAAGGCGGCGTCCTCGGCGTTGCCGGCGGTGCCCTTGCGATCGGCGCCCCGGGTGACGGCCTGGTTCTCGCTCTCCATGACCTTGGTGAGGTCCATGGTGAGGTTGAGGCCGAAGCCCTCCGGCGCGTCGCGCCCGGCCGCCGACACCACCGAGTCGAACTTGCCGACGGGGGCGGCGATCCAGCCCAGCGGTTCGGAGGAACGGTTCCCCTGTCCGTCGGACGGGGCGTACACGGGCAGGCCGATGAAGAAGTCGAGGGCCAGCAGCTGGTCCATGAGCGGGAACTTGGTCTGCTCCGCCACCTTCTTGATGAACGGGTCGTTCTGGAACGACCCGGCGGCACCGATCCGGCGGGTCCCGGCGGCTTCCATGACCGACGTGAGCGAGGTGATGGACGAAACGTCGGTGTAGAGGGGCAGATCGAGCTTGGTGTCGGGCGAGGCCACCCATTGGGTGAGGAGGTAGCGGGGCGTCCCGTCGGCCGGCGCCGGCATCGGCACCTGGGTGAAGGAGGGGTCCTTGGCCTTGTAGGCCTCGATCGTGCGCTCGTAGTCGCCGGGCTCGATGCGCTGGAGGAACACCACCCCGGACACGGCGGGGAGCTGGTCGAAGATCTGGGTGCCCTCGACGTAGCGCTTGAAGTCGCGGGCGCCGGCCGACGACGCGTCAACGTTGGCCACGTAGGAGCCGATGTCGCGCAGCTTCTCGAGGTAGCGGTTGACCTCGTTCTGCACCGCCTTGTCGATCTGGCGGGCGCTCTGCTCGAACTGCTCCTTGGCGTCGTTGTGGGCGGCCGTGCGAACGAGCGCGCTCACGAGGCCGGTGATGGTGGCGGCGAGGACGAAGAGCGTCAGGCCGAGCGCGGCGGCGCGCCGACGGGCCCGCCTCTGCTCACCCACGTCGATCGCCGCCGATCACCGATGTCGCCTCCCGATCCCCCGACTCCTCGGAGGAAACCATACGGGGTGGATCATCGGCACGCACGGCCGAGATCTGTACCGCCAGGTGCTAGCGGATGGCGCTGCCGACGCCCGAGAACTTGCTCGACGCGGCCTTGCCCAGGAACGTGATGGCCAGGATGCACACCACGGCGATGAGGGCCACGAGGAGTGCGTACTCCACCAGTGACGCGCCCCGGTCGCTCTTGGCCACTCGGGCCTGCATCCACGCGCTGAAGAACTCGAAGGAGATGGTCATCACTGCCCCTGTGATGTCGATGGCGCGCGAAGGCGCCATGCTGTCGGATTGGTTCCGGGAAGTCTCCCCCATCTGAGCCTTCAGGGACAATGAGACGTTCGGACCAAACGCCGTTCAGATCTGGTGGCGCTGGACCTTGCCGAGGGCGGTGGTGGGCAGGCGGTCGACCAGCTCCAGCCGGCGGGGCGCGGCGAAGGCGGGGAGGGTCGCTTTGGCCCGGGCCCGCAGCGCGTCGAGGGTGGGGGGTGCCGACGGATCGGCTGGGACGACCACGGCGGTGACGACCTGGCCCCAGTCGGGGTCGGGCCGCCCGACCACCGCCACCTCGGCCACGCCCGCCGCGCCGGCCAGGGCGTGCTCGACTGCGATCGGCCACACGTTCTCGCCCCCGCTGATGATGAGGTCGCCCACCCGGCCGTGGACGTGGAGCACCCCGGCGGCATCGAGGGAACCGGCGTCATGGGTGTCGAACCAGCCGGCTGCGTCCTTGGGGTCGAGCCCTTCGGGGTCGGCCGTGCGGTAGGCCCGGAGGAGCATCGGGCCCCGGACGCGGACGGTGCCGTCGACCACGGCGAGCTCCGCGCCGTCGAGGGGCCGCCCGTCGTAGGCCACGGCGCTGCCGGTCTCGCTCAGGCCGTAGCTCACCACGCAGTTGGGGGGGAGGACGGCCGGGGGGTGGGTGCCGCCCACCACGATCCGGCGGAAGAGCGACGGGTCGATGCGGGCCAGCGCGGTGGGGACGAGGGTGGTGAGGGTGGCGCCCTGCTCGGTGGCGGCGGCCTCGCAGGCCCGGGCGTCGAAGCCGTCGAGCAGGAGCAGGCGGGTGCCCGAGAGCACCGAGCGGAACACCACCGAGAGCCCGGCCACGTGGGCCAGGGGGAGCGAGCACAGCCAGGTGTCGCGCTCGGGGTCGGTACCGACGCCGGCGTTGGTGGCGTGGGCCGAGGCCGCCACGGACCCGTGGGTGTGGACGACGCCTTTGGGGGTGCCGGTCGAGCCGGAGGTGGCCACCACCACGGCGTCGCCCTCGAGCACCGGCACCGGGGGGAGCCCGTCGGGGTGGTCGGCGGCCGAGCGGGGGGACCGGTGGCCGGCGGCGTCGATCACGGCGGCGGGGCGCATCGTGGCCAGCAGCTGGTCGACGGCGGCGGCGGGGAGCCGCGGATCGATCGGGAGGAAGGCGTCGCCCTCGTCCCAGACGCGCACGATGCGCTCGACCGTCTCGTGCGTCCCGTGGGCGACGATCGCCACCAGCTCCCGCATGGCGGCGAGGCTATCGGCCGGCCCTAGAGTGCGGGCGTGTCCACGCCGCCGCTGCCCCGCCCGGTGTCGGAGATCTTCGACCCCACCCGCTGGCGGGACGTCGAGGGCTTCGACTTCACCGACATCACCTACCACCGGGCCGTCGACCCCGCCGACCGCGGCCGCGACCTCGGCACCGTGCGCATCGCCTTCGACCGGCCCGAGATCCGCAACGCCTTCCGCCCCCACACCGTCGACGAGCTCTACCGGGCCCTCGACCACGCCCGCCAGACCACCGACGTGGGGTGCGTGCTGCTCACCGGCAACGGCCCCTCGCCCCGCGACGGTGGTTGGGCCTTCTGCTCCGGCGGCGATCAGCGCATCCGGGGCAAGGACGGCTACAAGTACGCCGAGGGCGAGACGGCCGAGAGCATCGACCCCGGCAAGGCCGGGCGCCTGCACATCCTCGAGGTGCAGCGCCTCATCCGCTTCATGGGCAAGGTGGTGATCGCCGTCGTGCCCGGCTGGGCCGCCGGCGGGGGCCACTCCCTGCACGTCGTCGCCGACCTCACCATCGCCTCGGCGGAGCACGCCCGGTTCAAGCAGACCGACGCCGACGTGGCCAGCTTCGACGGCGGGTTCGGCTCGGCCTACCTGGCCCGTCAGGTCGGCCAGAAGTTCGCCCGCGAGATCTTCTTCCTCGGGTCCGAGTACTCCGCCGCCGACGCCCACCGGATGGGCATGGTCAACGCCGTGGTGCCCCACGCCGAGCTCGAGACCGTGGCCCTCGAGTGGGGGGCGAAGATCAACGGCAAGAGCCCCACCGCGCAGCGCATGCTCAAGTTCTCGTTCAACCTGATCGACGACGGGCTGGTGGGCCAGCAGGTCTTCGCGGGCGAGGCCACCCGGCTGGCCTACATGACCGACGAGGCGGCCGAGGGGCGCGACAGCTTCCTCGAGAAGCGGCCGCCCGACTGGTCCGCCTACCCCTGGCACTACTGATGGCCGACGCCCCGGCGCTCTCCGGCTGGCGGCTCTGGTGGGCCGGCGCCCGCCCCCGGACGCTCCCCGCCGCCATCGTTCCCGTGCTCGTGGGCACGTGTGCCGTGGCCGGCGAGGCCAAGAACATCTATCCGTTGTGCTGCGATGCGGCGTATTCGTTCACGGACGACAGGCCTTGGAGCCGCTACGAGCCGTACTACGGCGTGATCAACTGGCGGTTCGCCGCGGCCATGGTCGTGGCCCTGGCCATCCAGGTCGCCACCAACTACGCCAACGACTACAGCGACGGCAAGCGCGGCACCGACGACCCCGGCAAGCGGGTGGGGCCGGTGCGCCTCGTCGGCTCCGGGCTGGCCTCGCCCGCGGCCGTCAAGCGGGCCGTGCTCATCAGCTTCGGCGTGGCCGGGGTGGCCGGGCTGACGCTGGCGGCCGCCGTCGGGTGGTGGCTGATCCTCGTCGGCCTGGTCTGCTTCGCCGCCGGCTGGTTCTACACCGGCGGTCCGCGGCCCTACGGCTACGCCGGGCTCGGCGAGGTGTTCGTGTTCACGTTCTTCGGGGTCGTGGCCACCACCGGCAGCGCCTACGTGCAGATCGAGCGGATGCCGTGGCTGGCCCTGGCCGCATCGGTGCCGGTCGGCTGTCTGGCCACGGCGCTGCTCGTGGTCAACAACCTGCGCGACATCCCCGGCGACACCGAGTCGGGCAAGCGCACGCTCGCCGTGAAGCTCGGCGACCAGCGCACCCGGGTCCTCTACACCGTGCTGCTGGTGGCCCCGTTCGTGGTCACCCCGTTCGTCGCCGGCATCAGCCGCCGGCCGCTGGCCGCCGCGGCGCTGATCGCCGTGATCGTGGCCCGCAAGCCGCTGCTGCCGGTGCTCCAGGGGGCGAAGGGCCCGGCCCTCATCCCGGTGCTGGTCGGGACCGGCCAGGTGCAGCTGCTGTTCGGCCTGCTGCTGTCGGCCGGCTTCCTCGCCGCCGCCGTCTGACCGGTAGCCTGCCGGGGCCATGGCCGACGCTCCCGACACCGAGCCCCCCGACGAGATCGGGGAGGAGCTGACCGACCTGTCGATGGGGTTCGTGCCCCCGCCCGACTCGATGGCCCAGATCGCCGAGTGGCTCGACGTGGAGGATCCCGACACGCTCTCGGTGGTCACCGAGGTGCTCGACGACCGCACCCTGTTCGCCACCGGCTCGGTCATCCGCGACATCATCGACGAGCTCGACGACCCGGTGGGCGGCGGGCTGGAGGGGTTCGGCGCTCCCCGGTGGTTCCCGTTCGACACCCGCGACGCCCTGTCGATCGTGCCGCTCGTCGGCTGGTTCGGGGTGCCCGAAGGCACGCTGGGCGAAGGCCTGACGGCCGTGGCCCTGCGCATCTTCCTCGGGCAGCTCGGCCCCACGTTGGAGGTGGTGGCGGCCCCGGGGCAGCTGGTCGATGCCGGCCGGGTCCTGGCCGCGTTCAACGAGCGGCGCAAGGCCCGCAACCCGTTGAAGCGCAAGCTCCTGCGGGTGGGGGGCGGCCCCAACTCGCTCAACTTCCGGGTGGCCGATCCGCCCAAGCTCACCCGGGCCGACGTCGTGCTGCCGCCCGGCGGCTGGGACCAGATCGACCGCACCATCTTCCGGCCCCTCCTCACCGCCACCTCGCCGCGGCTCCGGTCGGTGCTCGGGGCCCACACCGCCGTGCTCATCCACGGCGCCGCCGGCACGGGCAAGACCACCCTGTGCCGGGTGCTGGCGGCCGAGCTGAACGGCCAGGCCACGGTGATCTACGTCGAGCCGGCCACCGGCCGCGACGCGCTGGTGGAGGTGTACGCCTCGGCCCAGGACCTCGCCCCCGCCCTGGTGGTGATCGAGCACGCCGAGGCGGCGGCGCCGGCCCGGGGCACCGACATGCCCCTCACCCTGGTGCAGTTCGCCGCCGCCTTCGACCTGGCCCAGGCCTCCCGCCACCCGATCGTCACCCTGCTCACCACCACCGAGCCGACCGCCATCGACGCCAGCTTCCGCCAGAGCAGCCGGCTCGACCTCACGCTCCACCTGCCCGTGCCCGACCACCCGTTGCGCCGCGAGATCCTCGGCGTCCTCCTCGGATCGGCCGATGGCGATGGCGATGGCGATGGCGGTGGGGTCGCCCCGGGCGAACCGGCGCTGCGGCCGATCCACGTCGACGTCGAGCTCGACGCCATCGCCCGGGTCACCGACGGCGCCACCGGCTCGGACCTGCAGCACCTCGTGCGGCTCGCCGTGCTGGAGGCCCTGGCCGAAGGCGATCCCGCCGAGCCCGCGGTGGTGTCCACCCCGCTGCTGCGCCGCCTCGCCGCCGCGCGCGGCTGGGCCGGGACCGACACCGGCATGTACCTCTGACTCGGGCGTCCCTCACGGGGGTGCGGGGCCGGCTCGGGGTGGGGGTGGGTGGGTGCCGTGGTGTTGGGAGTGGCGTTGGGTGCCGGTGGGGCTGGTGAAGATGAATCGGCCGTTGCCGGTGGGGGTGAGGGTCCAGCCGGGGGCGTGGGCGACGCGGCGGTGGTGGTGGCGGCAGAGGAGGGCCATGTTGTTCTGGTCGGTGGTGCCGCCGTGTTCCCAGTGTTCGATGTGATGGGCGTCGCACCAGGAGGGTGGCGCGGTGCAGCCGGGGAAGATGCACCCGCCGTCGCGCACGGCGAGGGCGAGGCGGAGCGCGGTGGTGGCGTAGCGCTGGGTGCGACCGAGGGCGAGGGGGACGCCGTTGGGGTCGAGGGTCATCTTGGCCCACCCGGCGTCGCACGCGAGGAGTGATGCGGTGCGCTGGTCGACGAGCGCCCGGTCGAGGGTGAGGACCGTCAGGTCTTCTTCGTTGATGAGGAGGATGGCTTCGCTGCGGGGTTGTTCGTTGTGGTGGCCGTCGCCGGGGGTGTGGGCGGCGCCGTGGCGGACCAGGTCGACCAGCGCCTCGGCCATGAGGGCGGAGCGGCTGGGGATCGGGAGGTCGGGGAACTCGACGTTGTCGCGGGCGTGCACCCGGAAGAGCTGGTCAGCGCGTTTGTTGATCAGGGTGGAGAAGGTGATGGCGTGGTCGCCGGTGAGGGTGCCGCGGATCTGGACGACCCCGTCGAGGAGCGGATCGACCGACAACCGGTTCCGGTCGGAGTCTCTGGCGGGGTCGTGGCCGCCGTCCTGGTCCAACAGGTCGGCGGCGCCGTGGACGTCGCGGCGCCACACGTCGAACACCGTGCCCTCTGCGGCGTCGACGAGCTGGGGGACGATCGAAGCGAACTCCTCGGCGATCCGCGGGTTCGCCGCGGCCGCTAACACCGCAGCGTGGTGGTCGCTGATGCGGCCGTCGATCATGGCGTCGGCGACGCCGGGGAGGCAACGGCGGAGCTTGACCGCGGTGCGGACCTTCCCCCGGGCGATCTTGGGAGGCAGGTGGGCTTCACGGGCGAGCCAGGTGCCGGTGGCCAGAGCGTGTTCGATCTCGGTGGTACCCCGAAGTTCGAGCTCGGCCAGCAGCGCCGCTTCGGCCGCGGCCAGCGCGGTCTGGGCGGCTTCGAGGGCGAGGACCCCGGTCTGGAGTTGGGCGTCGGTGCACAGGGCGGGATCGACGCCGGCGGCTTTGCGGCACCGCTCGAGAAGATCCACCAGATCGTCCATACCCCACAGGATACGAACCCCCTGTGACAACTAAGCGCGTGCGTACATCTGATCGGTCAAAGATCGGTGCGGGACTCCAACCACGACCGCACCTCGGCGACGAAGGCGGCCGGCTGCTCGAGGTGGACGGAGTGGCCGGCCCCGGCGACGATCCGGTGCTCGATGCGCCCGGGCGGCGCGGAGGCGGCCATGGCGGCGGCGATGGCCGTGAACTTGGTGTCGCCCGCGCCGGTGATGGCGAGGGTCGGGACCGCGAGGTGGGGGAGGCGGGGCCACAGGTCGGGCTGGGCCCCGGTGCCGGCCCGGCGCAGGCTCGAGGCCAGGCCGGCGGCGGTGTTGGTGGCCCGCTCGGCCGTGAAGCGGGTGCCGTCGTCGAGCCCAGCGAAGAGGGGGAGGGCGAGCCACTCGTCGAGGAAGGCCGGCACCCCGATCGCCTCGATGCGGTCGGCCAGCGCGTCGTCGGCGGCGCGGCGGGCGGCCCGCTCGGCCGGGTTGGCGAGGCCGGGACTGGCGCCGATCAGCACCAGGCCGGTGACGAGGTCGGGCTGGTCGAGGGCCAGCGCCAGGCACAGCCGGCCGCCCATCGAGTAGCCGACGTAGGTGGCCGGGCCGCCGACCCGGCCCAGCAGGGCGGCCGCCTCCTCGAACGGCACGTCGACCGCGGCCGAGCCGCCGTGCCCCGGGGCATCGACCACCACCACCTCGTGGTCGGCGGCCAGCGCCTCGACGGCGGGTCCCCAGCACCGTCGGGTCTGGGCGAAGCCGTGGACGAGCACGAGGCGGGGACGACCGGCCGGCCCTACGGTGTCGGAGGCGAGAGGGCTGGCCATGGGGCCGACCCTATTCGCCGATGCCCGCGCCGTCGCCGCTCCGCGTCACAGGACGGCGGGCCGGTGCCTCTTCCATTCGACGATGTCCGAACCAGACGATTCCCGGGTGCGGCGTGCGGCTGCCTTCGACGCGCTGTACCGCGCCGAGTTCGCTCGGCTCGCCGGAGCGTTGCGCCTGCACACCGGGAACCGTCATCTCGCCGAGGAGGTGGCCCAGGAGGTGTTCGAGCGTGCATGGATGCGATGGGGGCGGCTGGAGCTCCTCGACCGGCCCGAAGGATGGCTCTACACCACCGGCTTCCGGTTGGCCCGGCGACGCCTCGGGCGCCGCCACGTGCGGGCCGAGGTCTCGCTGGAGGAAGGGGACCGCGTCGGGGGCAACGACCCGGCCGGGCCGGCTGTCGACCGGGTAGCCATCGAACGGGCCCTGCTCACCCTGCCGGACCGGCAGCGCCAGGCCGTGATCCTCCGCCAGGTCCTCGGGTTCGACCCCGCGGCGGGGGCCGGGATGCTCGGCTGCTCGCCCGAGGCGTTCCGTCAGCTGTGCCACCGGGGCCTGGCCGCGCTGCGGGCCGGAGGCGGCCTGGCCGTGGAGGTGGGGGAGGGATGACCGGCGACCTCTCGTTCCTCCTCGAGCCGCCCGATGCCCCCGGCTCGACCGGCTCCCCCGAGGGGGCCGCGGCCGCTCGCCGGGCCGGCGACCGCCGCCGCCGGCGGCGGACCTTGGCCGGCTCGGCGTTGGCCGTGGCGCTCGCCGTCGCCGTGGTCGCCGTGGGCGTGCTGCGGCCCGCTGGCACCGAGGTCGGGACGGCGGCGACGACGGCAGGGACCGACGTTGGTTCGGTGCGGGGGACCGCCGCCGAACTCCTCTCGCCAGCGGTGCCGGCAGGATGGCGGACGTTCGACTACGGCGACGCCCGCCTGTCGGTGCCGCCGGACTGGGTGGCGCTCACCAACGGTGGGGGCATCGACGGGTGCGAGAACACCAAGCCTCTCCTCCTGCTCGGGGCGACCGTCCTGGGTGCCCCGTCGCAGCGTTCCGAGTGTCCGCAGGAACCGGATCGCGGTGCGCCGATGATCGGGCTGCAGCGGGCCAACGGCTGCGACGGTTGTGAGCGACGGACGGTGGCGGGGTTCGTCGCCGGCTTCCGGGGTGCGCTGCCGTGCCAGTCGTGCCGCGAGAGCTGGGTGGTCGACGAGCTCGGCGTCGAGTTGGTGATCGGCCACCTCGATGCAGCCGAACGGGACAAGATCCTGGCCACGCTGACCTGGTCGGCGAAGGTCCGAGTGCTCCACGACGGACCGCGGGCCGACACCACCGGTTGGCGGGAGGTGAGCGACGGCCCGATCTTCGCCCTGGTTCCTCCGGACTGGCCGGTCGTTCCCCTGGACGAGCGGAGCCGGCGCGCCGATCCGGGCACGTGCGATCGCTGGTTCACTTCCCCCGAGGTCGTCGTCGGGCACAGCGCCACCAAGGTGGCCTGCGCATCGAACGCCATCGATCCCGAGCCGGTCGACCGGTGGGCACCGGGCCTCTGGCTGGCGGCCGACAGCTGGGACGACGGCTCAGGTCCGAGCATCGGATTCGGGGCCTCCCCCCAGGTCGCCATCGCGGGCATGTGGTGGGACCTGGACAGCGGGGGAGCCGCCCCGGTGGCCGCGCTCTCGGTTCGCGTGCTCGACGCCCAGGGACGGTCCCACGTGGTGCGCGCGGTCATCGGTCTCGGAGGCGACCCCGTCGTGGCTCGGACCATCGTCCGGTCGCTCCGGGACGGGACGGCGGCCTGGCGTGCGACCGGCACGACCACGCCACCCGGTGGCGGCGTTGCCGTCGGTGGGCCCGTCGATCCCGTCGGCTGGACACGGGTGCGCGTGGCCACGATGGAGTTGGCCCTGCCGCCGGACTACCGGGTCACCGACAACCCCTGCGACAACGGCCCCGGCCCGGTGCTGTCGATCGAGGGGCTCCCTGACATGCTCTGCCCGTACGGGCCACAGCAGTCGCCGGCTCCGGATCCGGCCCGGGCCGCCATGCGGGTCTCGGTCGGTCGGGGCGACGCCGTGGCGTGCCCGGGCTCCGGTTGTGGGACGTCCGGTGCCCTCTCCGCCGTGCCCCGCTCCGGGTGTGCAGGTTGCTTCGATGTCCCCGCTCTGGGCGTCGTCCTGCGCTTCGACGGCGTCCCGCCCGACGACCGCGACGCGATCATCGCGTCCATCCGTCCCAGCCCGATCGCCCTGGCGCTCACCGACGGCCCGGTGCGCGACGAGGGCGGTTGGCGGGGAGTCACCGACGGGGTCGTCGCGGCCCGCGTCCCCGACTCGTGGCCGGTGGTGGACCTGACGAGCGGCACCACCCCCGTTCCATCGGCCTGCTTCTGGCGGCACGCCGCCTCGACCGTGCTGCTGCACGGGCCGGACCAGACGACCGGAACGTCCCCCGGATGGAAGTGCGGTACGCCCGGGGGACCCCCGGCCGAGGCGACCGACGGGCTCTGGTTGGCCCGGAAGGCGGACGTGACGCTCCAGACCGAGACCGTCCGGCGTGACGCCACCATCGGAGGACGGACGGTGCGAGTGGAGGTGCCCCTGTCGCTGGTCCCGTACATGGTGGTCCAGGTCGGCAACGGGGTGGTGACGGCACCGACCGTGGCGGTGGTGTGGGTGGGCGACGATCCCACCATCGCCCGCACCATCGTCCACTCCCTCGACGTCGCCCCCTGATCGGGGGTCGACCTAGGCTCGGGCGGTGACCGGGATCGCCGAGGCCAACGCCACGTTCTGCGCCACCCTGGTCGACGAGTGGGTCCGGTGGGGGGTCACCGAGGCCGTCGTGTGTCCCGGGTCGCGGTCCACGCCACTGGCCCTCGCCCTCGTCTCGGCCGAGGCCGAGGGGCGCCTCCGCGTGCACGTGCACCACGACGAGCGCTCGGGCGCCTTCCTCGCCCTCGGTCTGGCCCTGGCCACGGGGCGGCCCACGCCGGTGATCACCACCAGCGGCACCGCGGCGGTGAACCTGCACCCGGCCGTGGTCGAGGCCCACCACGCCAAGGTGCCGCTCCTCGCGGTCACCGCCGACCGACCGCCCGAGCTCCAGGACGTGGGCGCCCCCCAGACGATCGACCAGACCCACCTCTACGGCGGTGCGGTGCGGTGGTTCGCCGAACCCGGCCCGCCCGACGCCGGCGATCCGTCGACCTGGCGCGCCCTCGCCGCCCGGGCGCTGGCCGAGGCCGCCGGCGCCACCGGCCACGGCGCCCCCGGTCCGGTCCACCTGAACCTCGCCTTCCGGGAGCCCCTCGCCGGCGACCCCGGCCCGCTCCCGCCCGCTCGGACCGCCGACCGCCCGTGGGTGCGAAATGTTAGCGAAAGCGAACAAATAGCCCCCACC
>JAKOVR010000019.1 GCA_029782025.1 Actinomycetes bacterium
CCCGGCCCTGGGCTGCGACTGGTCCGCCGCCGCGAACACTCCGCACCCACGGGACGGACGGGGCGTCGAGGTAGCCGGCGGCAGTCGTCGGTGGCGGCGGGGGGCCGGGGGTGGGCCGAGGCGAGCTCCCCGCCCCCGGCGAGGAGGGCCGGCACCACCCGCGCCCGCAACGCCCGCAGCACCTTGAACTGGGCCGCCGCCTCGGTCTTCACGGCGACGCGCAGCACCACACCGTGCAGGCTGAAGGATTCGGCCCCCCAGAGCTCGGGCGGTTCGAGCACCACGTCGGCGAAGGCCGGGTCCTTGGCCAGCGCCTCGGCCTCCCGGAGCAGGATCCGGCCGGCCTCGGTCAGATCGGCGTCGTAGCCCACCTCGACGTCGAGGACGGCACGGGCCCACAGCTGCGACTTGTTGCCCACCCGCTGGATCTGGCCGTTGGGGACGTGCCACAGCACGCCGTTGACGTCGCGGAGCTGGGTGGCCCGGAGGGAGATGCGCTCCACCGTCCCCTTGAGGTCGGGCCCGAGGTCGACCACGTCGCCCACGCCGAACTGGTCCTCGACCACGACGAAGAACCCGGCCAGGAAGTCCCGCACCACGTTCTGGGCACCGAAGCCCAGCGCCACCCCGACGATGCCGGCGCCCACACCGAACGGCGCCAGGCTGATCTCGAGCACGTCGAGCGCGGCCACCGCCGCCGAGAACCACACCACCACCGTGGTCACCGACCGGGCGACGGAGACGATCGTGCGGACGCGGGCCTCGGCCCGGAGCGCCGCATCGGCACTGCGCTGCAGCACCGAGGGCGTGGCCTTGCGCAACCCCCGACGCAACCTCGAACCGCTGGCGGGCAACGAGCGGAGCAGGGCGCGGCGGACCAGGGCGCGGAGGAGCCGGCTGGCGACGATGGCGACGACGAGGACGGCGGCGACCCGGATGGCCTTGCTCGCCGCTTCGGGCACCTGGCGCCCGAACAGGTCGACATCGGCGGCGAGCAGCAGGCCCGGCACGGTCGTCACGTCACAAGCTTCCCAGGAAGGCCAGCAGCGCGTCGCGATCCTGGCGGGACATGGCCCGGAACCGTTCGCGAGCCGCTTCGGCCTCGCCGCCGTGCCAGAGGATCGCCTCCTCGATGCTGCGGGCCCGGCCGTCGTGCAGGAGGACGAGCACGCCGGACACCTCCTTGCGGCGACCGAGGCCCCACAGCGGCGGGGTGCGCCACTCCGTCCCCGAGGCCTCGTACTCGGGCCGACCGTCGGCGAGGTCGGGCCCCATGTCGTGGAGGAGCAGATCGGTGTAGGGGTGGATCACCTGCTCGGCCATCGAACTGATGACGGCCGGGCCGGTGGTGAAGGTGGTCGTGTGGCACGAGGCGCAGCCGGCGCCGGCGAACTGCTCGGCGCCGCGCCGGGCCACCGGGTCGGTGGTGTTGCGGGCGGCGGGCACGGCGAGGGCTTTGGTGTAGAAGATCAGCGGGTAGGCCTGGGTGATCGACAGCTCGGTCGACCCGTCGGCCGCCGGGTAGAGCTGGCTGGTCACGCCCAGGTCGCCGAGGAGGGCGCCTTCGGTCTGCTGGTCGACGTTGGGCTGGCCCGCCTTCCACCCGAAGCGGCCGAGGGCCCGCTCCTCCCGACCGCGGTCCCACACCCGGTTGGGCCGGCCGCTGATCCCGTCGCGGTCGGCGTCGTCGGGGTCGGCGGCAGCCACGATCACGTCGTCGGGCACGGCCTCGAGCAGGCCCATGCCGATCACCGGCGGCGCCAGCCGGGCCGAGGTCATCGCCCCCGGCGCCAGCGGACCGAGCGCCAGCCCGGCGAGGGTCACGGTGGGGCGGCGCAAGCGGTACGGGGTGCCGTCGGCGTAGGTGCCGGTGACCTCGGCCCACCGCACCTCGACCGCGGCCTCGGGCAGGGCGGCGCCACCGGGCACGGCCCGGTCCTGGATCTGGCCGCCGTAGACCGGCTCGTCGAGCGGCTCCCCGTGGGGGCCGGCTCCCGGCACGGACAGCCGCACCAGCAGGCCGGGGGTGACCAGCGGCCCACCGGTGAGGTCCGGCCCGTCGCCGCCGGGCACCGTGCCGCCGCCGTGCCCGAGGTGGCAGGCCAGGCACGACTCGGCGTTGAAGGTCGGCCCGAGACCACGGCCGGCCAGCGAGCCGTTGAAGAGCTCCTTGCCCTCGGCGAAGGTGATCGACTCGTAGGTGCCGCCGTTGCGGGTGGGGAGGCCGAAGACCTCGGGCCCTTCGCGGAACGTGGTGGTGAGCCCGCCGGACCGGGGCTCGAACCAGGCGGCCGCGGCGGACGCGGGCGCGGCGGTGGTCCCGGCCGCGCCGCCACCGCCGCCGGTCGCCGCCCCGAGGCCGCACGCAGCGGCCACGCCCACGATGGTCAAGGGCGCGAGGCGGGACCACGTGACTGAACGGCTGCCCATGCGAGAAGGCATGCTAGGGGTCCGTGCCCGCCGCCCCGAGATCGCCCCGCCGGCGCCACGCCGCCCTGCCCGCCCTGGGCGCTTCCGCGCTCGCGCTCTCGCTCGTCGGACTGGCCGCCTGCTCCGAGTCGGCCACTCCGGGGCCCGGGCCGGGGAGCACGCCGTCGACCACCAGCACCACGCCGGCCCCGCCGGTGCCCCCGTCGCCACCGGGCACCCGGCCGGCCACCCCCGGCACCGCCCCCGCCCGCCCGTTCCCCACCGGTCCCAGCCTCGCCGTGCCGATGCCGACCGATCTCGTGCAGCAGCGGCGCGAGTGGTGGGTGGGCGAGCAGGTGGCGGTCACCACCAACGACGCCGGCGACCCCTTCGTCTTCTTCACGACCCTCCTCGACCCCAGCACCGACGAGGTGCGGGTGTCGTTCACCCGGTGGAACAACCGCACGGGCGGCTGGACGGCCCCGGCGGAGGTGCTCCACGGCGCCCAGATCCGCCCGCTCGACGGCCTGAGCCTCCACGCCGCCACCGACGGCGTGAGCGGCCGGATCGCCGTGGTGTGGGAACGCCAGACCCAGTCCGGCACCAGCACCGGCGCCGACCTGGCCTGGAGCGACGACGGCGGCGCCAACTGGGAGCACCACACCATCGACCGGCCGGCCAGCATGCCGCGGGTGGCCCTGCACGACGGCCACGTCTACGTCGCCTTCCGTGATCTCGTCGGGATCGCCGTGGCCAGCACCACCGAGCCGGGCCGCGAGGACCGTTGGAGCATCACCCCGGTGCCCCAGAACGGCAGCCGCCGACCCACGGCCACGACGCCCGTCCTCGGGTTCGACGCCAACTGGCGTCCGACCGTGACCTACCAGACCGTGGAGACCGACAAGCCCACGCGGTGGCTGACCCTGTGGCGCGCCGACCCGCCCCCCGACACCCCGAATCCGGTCGACCTCATCCTGGCCGAGGGCACCGACGGCACGGTCCGGCTCGACCGGAGCGCGTCGGGGCTCGACCTCACCCCATGGGCCGAGGCCGACCTCACGGTGCCGGGGGTGCGGTGCGGCCTCGGACTGCGGGTGCGACCGGCCGACGGCGCCGCCGCCGACTTCTGCCCGTTCGGCCCGATGGCCAACCCCCTCGGCCCCACCCGGGAGCTCGGCACCTACGTTGCTGCGGGCGCCGACCCGGCCGCGCCCCGGACGGAGCTGTTCCTCGCCGTGACCGCCTTCAGCCCCGAGCCGGCGCGGGCCACCGAGGGCGACCTCGCCCCGGGCATCTGGGTGTGGCGGGGCGAGCCGGGGCCGACCTGGGCCCCACCCCCGGACACGGCCACCACCGTCGGCACCGTGCCGGGCTGACCGTCGATCGACCGGGCGGCCGGGCCGACGGCCGTCAGACCAGACGCACGGTCCAAGTCACACGATCGCTGGCCGTCACGGCGGCGATGTAGCGGACACTCCACAGGGTCTTGCCGCCGTAGGCGGCAGCAACATCCGTGGGCAGCCGCACCTGGAGGCGGACCATCCGGTCGTTGTACTTCGACCCCCCGCTGCGGTAGGGGCCGGGCTGCGGGTCCGGTGGCGTGTTGCCATTGCCCCGCAGGTCGAGCGCGTCGGCGACGGTGCTCGAGTCGGGGGTGACGACGGATGCCGACGAGCCCGACCAGCCCCCGAGGGGCGCCGTGTCGACACAGCCGGGGGACCCGAAGGACCGCCCGTCCCAACACCCCACCGCCCAGGTGAAGGGGACGGGGGACCCGTTGGGATCGATCACCTGGAGCGCCCAGGCCCCCTCCCCCGGGTCCCAGGCGTCGAACTGCAGGGTGCGGCCGTCGCCCTCGGGGCCGACCGTGGTGACGGGGAACGACGCCACCGCGCTGGGAGCCTTCAGGGAGACGCTGGCCCGGCCGTACCCGGCCACCTGCGGGCAGGCGGCGTCGAAGGGAACTTCCGTGTCGGTGGCGTCGCCGGTGCACAGCGAGAACCTGCTCCCGACCCGCACGCGGAGGGCGAACCCGTTGCTGTTCTGCATCGCCTGGTTCGACGTCGAGTTGCTGCGCACCTGCACGGCGTAGCGGCCGGCGGCGGGATCGGTCAGGGTCGCCAACACCATCCAGACGTTCTTCCCCGGGCCGCAGGAGTTCGCGTTCTGGATGCTCTGGGCCAGGGTCGTGCCGAGCCTCGGGTCCGGGTCGGTGAGCTGTCGCAGGGTGAAGGTGGTGACGATGGTGCTGTCGATGTCGCCGGTCGTGCTGCCGGTGCACTGCGGCGCGTCGTAGACCTCCACGGCCACCGGGCCGGACACGGGCTGGGGCAGGTCCACGACGTAGAAGTACCCCGCGGGGTCGTAGCTCCAGTTGGACAAGGTGGTGCCACCCGTGCACGACCTCCAGACGCCGCCACCGTTGGTGCCGGTCGAGTCGTAGTTGGCGTCGCTGACGGTGCTGACCGGGTCGCCGTTCTCCTTGCTCGAGCACGGCCCGCTCACGGCCAGCCAGTAGTTGTCGGTCGGCACGCCGGGCGCCAGCACCAGCGAGCCGGTGCCGAGCGCGTTCCGGTGCCGCCCCAGCAACTGGACCGTGGCCGCCGGAGCCGTCGTGGTGGTCGTGGTCGGCGCCTCGGTCGTGGTGGTCGACTCCGTGGTCGTGGTCGGCGCCTCGGTCGTGGTCGTCGACTCCGTGGTCGTCGTCGGCGCCTCGGTCGTGGTGGTCGGCTCCGTGGTCGTCGTCGGCAACTCGGTCGTCGTGGTCGTGGTCGGCGCCTCGGTCGTGGTCGTCGTCGACGCGTCGGGGGGCGGCGTCGACGGGACGACACAACCGGCCGACAGCCCCACGAGGGCGGCGACGCCCAGCACCGTGCACCACACCCGGGGAAGACGCGCCGTCATCGGATCGCCGCCGCCCAGGTGGTGCGGTCGGTGGGCGCGATACCGGCGTGGTACCGGAGGGACCACTGGGTACGCCCGCTGTACGCCCCCGCGCTGTCCGCGGGCAGGGGGACGGTGACGCGCACCAGCCGGTCGCTGTACTTCGAGCAACTCATGCGGTGGAGCCCGGGCTGGGGGTTCGACGGCGTGCAACTCGGGCCGGTGCCGTACAGGTCGAGCCCATCGGGCACGGTCCCGCTGTTGGTGCTGACGGTGCCCGACACCCCGGACCACCCGCCGGTCGGCGCCGCGTCACCACACGGACCCGCCCCGGGACCACCGTCGGAGCAGCGCACCTCCCACGCGAAGGGCGCCGGGTTCCCGGCCGGATCGATCACCTGCAACGCCCGCGAGCCCTCGCCCGGGTCCCAGAGGTCGAGTTGCAGGGTCCGGCCGTCGCCCTCGGGACCGACGGCCGCGATCGGGACCAGGCTCGGGGCCCCGGACGGGATCAGCACGTACACCCCGGCCCTGCCCGCCGCCGACAGTTCGGGACAGGCAGGATCGAACGGCACGCCGGGCTGGTCGTTGGGGTCGGCGGTGCAGAGGGAGAAGGCCGAACCGAGGCGGGCCCGCAACCCGAAGCCGTTGGATCCCTCCTGCGTCGCCGTCTGACCCAGCACGCTGCGCACCTGGACGATGTACCGACCCGCCGCCGGGTCGGTCAACGAGGCCAGCGCAGTCCAGCGATTGGTGGTGCTCGAGCAGCTCGACGGAGCCATGGCAACGTCGGCCAGCACCGTCCCGGACCACGGGTCGGCGCCATCGTCGAGCCGCACGGTGAACTGGGTGGTGAACGTACCCGTCGAGCCATCGCCGGGGCTGCTGCCGGCACACAGCGGCGCGTCGTAGGCCTCGATGGTCACGGCGCCGGTGACGTCCCGGGGCAGCACCACCTCGTAGGTGTAGCCCCGCGGGTCGTAGTCGGCGTTCGGTTCGGTGGTGCCGCCGGTGCACGACGCCCAGGCCCCACCGCCGTTGGTGGTGGGCGCGTCGGCGTTGGCGTCGGTGATCGCGCTGATCGAGTCCCCGTTCTCCTTGCTGGCGCACGCACCGCTCACAGCGAGCCAGAACCCCTCGGTCGGCACACCCGTCAGGAGCGAGAGGCCGCCGGTCCCCAGCGCGTTGCGACCGCGGCCGATCAGCCGCGGCGCGGCGGGCGCCGGCGGGCCGGTCGTCGTGGTCGTCGTCGCCTCGGTGGTGGTCGTCGACGCCGAGGTGGTGGTGACCTCGGCTGTCGTCGTGGTCGTGGAGTCGGGCGGGGGCGACGGCGGGGCGACGCAGCCGGCGGTCAGCGCGACGAGCGCGCCGAAACCGCACACGCTCCAGCGCACCCGGGCCCGAACCCCTCGCCGCACCATCGCCCCACCCTACTCGATGGACAAGCTGCTCAGCCCAGGTTGGCAGCCACGAAGTCCCAGTTGACCAGGTGGTCGAGGAACGTGTTGATGTAGTTGGGCCGGGCGTTGCGGAAGTCGATGTAGTAGGCGTGCTCCCACACGTCGATGGTGAGCAGCGCCTTCTGGCCGTGCTTCATCGGCAGGTCGGCGTTGGCGGTCTTGGTGATCTCGAGACCGCTACCGGTGTCGACCAGCCAGGCCCAGCCCGACCCGAACTGGGTGGTGGCAGCCTCGGCGAACTTGGCCCGGAAGTCGTCGTAGGAGCCGAAGGCGCTGTTGATCGCGTCGGCCACGGCGCCGTCGGGCGCCCCGCCGCCGCCCGGCTTCATCGAGCTCCAGTAGAAGGTGTGGTTCCACACCTGGGCCGAGTTGTTGAACAGCGGCCCTTCGGCCTTGGCGATGATGTCCTCGAGGGAGGCGTTCTCGTCGTCGGTGCCGGCCACCAGGTTGTTGAGGTTCGTGACGTAGGTCTGGTGGTGCTTGCCGTAGTGGAACTCGAGGGTCTCCTGGCTGATGTGGGGGGCCAGGGCGTCCATGGCGTAGGGCAGGGGCGGGAGTTCGAAGGCCATCGGTGGTGCTCCGGTTGCTGGGTCGGTTGAGGTCGACCGACAACCTACCCCAGCCTGACCGGAGTCACTCCTCCGAGGGCTCAGCAGCCGCCGCCCCACGGCGCCGCGCCCTGCCACCCGTAGAGGGCACTGGCCATCGCGTCCTGGTCGGCGCGGCTGGCCTGGCTCGGGTGCACGCCCACGAGGTCGGGGCGACCGGCGTGGCGGGCGACGTTGTTCCAGGTGCCGGGCATGAACTGGTAGGCCCCGCCGGCGCCCGACGAACCGTTGACGACGCCGTACTGGCCCCGCGACTCCCGGTTGCGCACGCAGGCGAGGAACCCGCCACCGCCACCGCCACCACCCGAGGTGGCGACGCGGCCGCCGCTCACCCGCACCGGGGGCGGCGGCGGGGGCGGGGTCACGAACTTCTTGAAGGCCTCGCGCTCCTCGGGGGTGGCGACGAAGTAGCGGAAGGCGAGGCGCTCCTCCGAGGTCCAGAACATGGCGCGGAAGGCGAAGGCCTCGGCCGGCGACAGCCCGGCGAAGGTGCGGGCCACCCGCTCGGCCTCGGTCTCGGGGGTGGTGGTCGACGTGGTGGCGGGGAGGCTGGTCTCGCCGGCCACGACCCGGGCCGATCCCTGCGTGACGCTGGCGTCGCCGTCGCTGTGGGCGAGGGCGAAGGCGGGGATGGCGACCGCAGCCGACAGGGCGGCGGCGCTGGCGCCGAGGGCGATCTTGGTGGTCTTGGTGGGGGACATGGCCGCCACGCTAGGGGGGCTTCGTCACACAAATGCAAACTCAACGCAATGGTTTCGACGGAAGCGAGCGAAGAACGACAAGGGCGTAGTTACGCCACTGTTTGTCAACAGCCTGTGGAAAACTGAGGCTGACCTGCCCCTTCGTCCCCTCCGCGGGCGTGGCGCGACGACGGTCCCGATCGTCCGCGACCACCTCGAGTTGTGACGGCATTCACAGGCTCAGCCGTCGGCCGACACCACCCCGATCGGGCAGCTGACGCCGGTCCCCCCGAGCCCGCAGTAGCCGTTGGGGTTCTTGGCCAGGTACTGCTGGTGGTAGCCCTCGGCGTAGTAGAAGGGCGGCGCGTCGATGATCTCGGTGGTGATCGCGCCGTAGCGCTTCGCCGCCAGCAACGGCTGGTAGCGGTCCCGGCTGGCCAGCGCCGCCACCCGCTGGGCCTCGCCGAAGACGTAGATGCCCGAGCGGTACTGGGTGCCGACGTCGTTGCCCTGGCGCATCCCCTGGGTGGGGTCGTGGTTCTCCCAGAAGACCCGCAGGAGCTCGTCGTAGGACACGCGGGCGGGGTCGAACACCACCAGGACCACCTCGTTGTGCCCGGTCATCCCGGAGCACACCTCCTCGTAGGTGGGGTTCGGCGTCAGCCCCCCGGCGTAGCCCACCGCCGTGGTGAGCACCCCTTCGGTCTGCCAGAACTTGCGCTCGGACCCCCAGAAGCAGCCCATCCCGAACATGGCCTGCTCGCTCCCCTCCGGGAACGGGCCCGTCAACGACGCGCCGTTCACGAAGTGGGTGCCCACGACCGGCATCGGGTCGTCGCGGCCGGGGAGGGCCTCCTCGGCCGAGGGGAGCTCCAGCTTCTTGCCATGTCCGAACAGTCCCATGATCGCCTCCTCGCGGCGGGGTGCCCCTGGCAACGCCGACGCAGCGCGATCCGTTCCCGGGGGTCGGAATCGGTCCCGAGGAGGGACCCGGGCTACTCGCTCCGGTTCTCGAGCGGCGTGTAGGGCCGGCAGACCTGCCCCCGCAGCGACGGGCACGGCGGGTGCTCGGTCGGCACCTGCACTGCGCCGGCGGGCAGGATCGGCAGCACCACCGACGACGCCTTGTCGCCGCCGCGGCCCACGCCGTAGACGGTGTCGTCGTTGCCGAAGGAGTTGGTCTCGAAGTACCAGAGGGGCAGGTCGCGGCCCGGGGTGTTGATCTGGACCCGCAGGCGGGAGCCCTTCCGGAGCGGTTCGGCCACCGGGAAGATCGGCACCTTCACCTCGGTGAGCTCGCCGTGGGGCATCTTCTGGTAGTCGTCGATCGAGAAGGTCTCCTGGATCAGGAACTGGTTCGACCGCTTCTCGTCCACCTTACGGTTCCCGGCCCGGAGGAGCCCGTTCTGGATGCGGAACTCCTTGCCGTCGGCGGTGACCTCCGACAGCACGATCTCGATGTCGGCATCGTCCTGGTCGGTGCGGAACCACAGGTCGGCGTAGCCGGGGCCGGCGATGACGGTGTCCTGGGCCAACGGCTCGGTCAGATACGACAGGCCCTTGCCGTTCGGCGCGTTGGTCCAGTCGACCTTGATGGTCGGGGCCTGGAAGTCGTAGGCCCCGGCCTGGGCGTAGCCGATCGGGCCGGCGTCCTTGTCGTACTGGAAGAGGTCGACCCCGGTGTCCCCCGGCTTGGTGGTGCTCAGCGAACCCTTCCCGCCGAGGTACAGCGTCCAGGGCGACACGTCCGGCGGCGGCCACTGGGTGAACCCGGCGGTGAAGCCGGGTAGCGGCGCGCCGGGCACCTCCTTCATCCCGGTGCCCCACTCGAAGAGCACCTTCACGGGCGGATCGGCTTCCCACGTCTTGCGGGCCTCGTCGACCTGGTCGGCCTTGAGGTCGGCGAAGCGGTCGGGCTGCAGGGTGAGGCCCTCGACGTGGAACGCCTTGGCGAACTCGGCCCCGGCGCCGACGCGGATGATGTCGGGGAGACGGGGCACCTTCTGGGCCACGTAGATCGACAGGAACTCGTACCACTTGCTGAGGTTGTACGGCGTGTACCCGTCGGGGTGGTGGCCGTTGTAGAGCACGAAGTGCTTGTTCTTGGTGCCGGTGAACTGGTCGAGCATGGTGGCGAAACGGGGCCCGGTCTGCTCGTCCTGCCACCCGCCGGTGAGGAACACCGGCACCTCGATGCTGGGCACGAGCTTGGACAGATCGCGGTTGTCGCCGTCGGCCGGCCGGTAGGGCAGCGCCCGGGTGAAGACCTCGAAGTCGGGGGCCTGCCCGCGGAGCGCCTGGTTGTCGGCGCACTGCTTGTCACCGCCGGCGGCGCGCTTGGCCGCCCAGCTCTGCCCGTTGGCCTGGGCCTGCCGATCGCGCTCCTCCAGCCACTGGCGGGTGAACCCGGCGTTGAAGATGCCGCCCGGCCAGGCCATCTTCCAGGCGTCCTCGATCACCGACATCGGAGCGATGGCGGCGAGGCTCGGGGGCTTGGTCGAGGCCACGTAGAGCTGGGTGATGCCCGAGAACGAGAGGCCGACCATGCCGACCTTGTTGTGGAGCACCCAGGGCTGGCGGGCGACGGCCTCGACCACGTCGTAGCCGTCGGCCTGCTGGGCCGGGCTGAACACGTCGAACACCCCGCCGCTGCACCCCGTGCCCCGCATGTTGACCCCGACCGTGGCGAAGCCGAAGGCGGTGGCGATCATGGTGCCGGGCTGGGGCGACTCGGGGTTGCTCGGGTCGTAGCCCGAGTACTCCACCACGGTCGGGTAGGGCCCGTCGCCGTAGAGCGTCTTGTCAGGGAAGCGCACCATGGCCGAGAGCGTGGTGCCGTCACGCATCTTGATGTAGTTGACGCCCTCTTCGATCGAATGGCCCTCGGCCGGCTTGCCCAGCACCTGCCACGGCACGCCCTTGAGCGTCTGGCCCTCGTACAGCGACTTGTCGGGGTGATCGTCACGGCCCAGCACGGCGAAGGGCGGCGTGGTCTCCTTCGGGTCGGTCGACTCGTTGACGATCGTGTAGGTGCCCTTCTTGAGGGTCGACCCGCGGTTGGTCGGCAGGGGGAGGCCCTTGCCGGTCTCGAACTTCAGGTACTCGTCGGGCACGTAGGCGAACTGGGCCTGCCCCTTGTCGTCGGCCACGAGGGTGATCAACCGCTTGCCCTCGCTGGTGACCAGGGTGAGCTCGGCCTTGGGCTTGGCCTTGGTGACCGTGATCTGCTCCACCCCCGGCGACACGGTGAAGCTGACCTTGCCGTCGTCGGTCTTGACGTCGACCGGCTTGGCCACGTTGGTGGCCGGCGGCGACGTGGTGTTCGACGACGAGCAGGCCGCAGCCAGGATCGTGACGGCCGTGATCGCGACGGCCAGCGCGCTTCTCCCCCGAGTGTGCATGGTGGCCGACCCTAGCCCTGCCGACATATGACGGGCGTCACGTCCCCGCGCCGATGAGCAGCGCCTCCCGTAAGCAATCGTTGCTCAATGCCTCAGGGCGGGCATGACCGACGATCGCTCCATGCCCACCCGTCGCCGCTCCACCATCCGGCTCGCTCGCGCCGCCGTCCTCGGCCTGGCCGCCACGGTCCCCGTTGCCGTGCAGACAGTGGTCGCCCCGACACCGGCTGCGGCCGCCACGGGCGACATCACCACCATCGCCGGTGGGATCGGCCCGTCGACGCCGCTCGCCGCCGGCATGGCGGCACGACGTCTCGCCGTGTTCGGGACGGGCATGGCCATCGCCGACGACACCGGGGCCACCGTACGCTTCCTCGACAACGACACCGCCCTCTCGGTGGTGGTCGGACAGGCGGCCGGCGGCAGCCCGATCGACGGCGCGCAGGCCACCGCCACCCCGATGCGCTGGCCCTCGGCCGTGGCCTACGACACGTCGGGCAACCTGTTCGTCGCGCTCACCTCCGACAACCAGATCTGGCGGGCCGACGCCGGCACCCACGTCTTCACGCGGTTCGCCGGCGGGAACGGGACGGGGAGCGACGGCGACGGCGGGCAGGCCACGGCCGCCCACCTCAACCACCCGGCCGGGCTCACCGTGGCCGCCGACGGGCGCGTGTTCATCGCCGACACCGGGAACCACAAGATCAGGGTGGTGGCCACCAACGGTGTGATCACCACCGTGGCCGGGACGGGCAGCGCCGGCGGGACCGGTGACGGTGGCCTGGCCACCGCGGCCAAGCTGTCGAGCCCCGCCGACGTCGCCATCGACGGCGGCGGCAACATCGTCGTCTCCGACAGCGGCAACCACCGCATCCGGAAGTTCGCGGTGGGGGGCACGATGGTCGCCGTCGCCGGGAACGGGACGAAGGCGTTCGCCGGCGACAACGGCTCCGCCACGAGCGCCAGCCTCGATTCGCCCGACGGGATCGCGGTCTCGGGCACCGACCTCTACGTCGCCGACAGCGGCAACCGGCGGGTCCGCAAGGTGAGCGGCGGCACCATCACCACGGTGGCGGGCAGCGACAACCTGGCCCTCGGCGACGGTGGCCCGGCCACGTCGGCCGGGTTGATCCGGCCCACCGGGGTGGCCGTGCGCAACGGGGCGCTCTACATCGCCGACTACTACCACTACCGGGTCCGGAAGGTCGTCGCCGGTGTCATCACCACCGTGGCCGGCAACGGGACGGCGCAGTTCTCGGGCGAGGGCACGCAGGCCACGAGCGCCCAGATCCAGGGGGCTGCCGCCGTGGCCTACGCCCCCAACGGCGACCTCTACTTCGCCGACACGTGGAACGGCCGCATCCGCAAGCGGGCCACCACCGGCCTCGTGACGACCGTGGCCGGGGGCGGCTCCGACAGCACGGACGGCGCCCCGGCGTTGGATGCCGTCCTGGACTTCCCCGACGACGTGGCCCTCGACGCCCAGGGCAACCTGTACTTCACCGACTTCGGCAGCAACCGGGTACGGCGGGTGGACGTGGCCACGAACACGGTCACCACCGTCGCCGGCACCGGCGTCGCCGGCTTCAGCGGCGACGCCGGGCCGGCGACGACGGCGCAGCTCCAGTACGCGCGGGGTGTCGCCGTCGACACGGATGGCGCCGTGTACATCGCCGACGGCGGCAACCACCGCGTACGGCGGGTCGATCCGGTGACCAAGATCATCACCACCATCGCCGGCACCGGCGTCGCCGGCAGCGCCGGCGACGGCGGGGCGGCGACGGCGGCGCAGCTCGACGACCCCTTCCGCGTCCTCCCCGACGGGAAGGGCTCGGTCTACGTGGCCGATGACTCCGCCGACCGGGTCCGCCGCATCGGGGCCGACGGCAAGATCACCGCCGTGGCCGGGTCGGGCGGGTCGAACGACACCGGCGACGGCGGCCTGGCGGTGTCGGCGGGGCTCGACGATCCCAAGGGCCTGGCCATGGATGCCGCCGGCAACCTCTACATCGGCACCCGGGGCCACGTCCGGCGCGTGAACCCCTTCGGGGGCATCGACTCGGTCGCCGGCAGCGCGAACGACGGGTGGTTCGCCGGGGACGGCGGGCCGGCCACCAGCGCCGTGCTCAACGACGTCTGGGGGTTGGCCATCAGCCCCGCCGGCGATCTCACCCTGGCCGACTACTACAACAACCGGATCCGGCGCATCCAGGGCACGGCGGTGCAGAGCGTGAAGTACCACCCGCTCACCCCCGCCCGCATCGCCGATTCACGCGACGGCACCGGTGGCTTCAACACGCCCTGGGGCCCCGGCACGACCCGCGAGGTGCAGGTGACCGGGGTGGGCGGCGTGCCGGCCACCGGCGTCACGTCGGTCGTGCTCAACATCACCGTCACCGGGGGCACGGCGACGTCGCACCTGCGGGTCTGGCCGGCCGGCACCCCCCGGCCCGCGACCAGCAGCCTCAACTGGGGCGCCGGCGACACGCGCCCCAACCTCGTCCCGGTGAAGGTGGGCGCGGGCGGGAAGGTGTCGATCTTCAACAACTCGGGGACGGTCCACGTGATCGCCGACGTGGTCGGCTGGTACGACAACGCCTACAACCTCAGCGGCGACCGGTTCACCGCGTTGACGCCGGCCCGGGTCCTCGACTCCCGCGACGGCACCGGCGGCTTCAACACCCCCTGGGGCGCCGGGACGACCCGGTCGGTGACGGTGGCCGGCGCCGGCGGGGTGCCCGCCAGCGGCGTGACCGCCGTGGTCCTCAACGTCACCGTCACCCAGACCTCGGCGGCGTCGCATCTCACGGTCTGGCCCGACGGGCAGGCCAAGCCGGACGCCTCCAACCTCAACTGGCCGGCAGGCGACACCCGGCCCAACGTCGTGGTGGCCAAGCTCGGCGCCAACGGCAAGGTGTCGATCTTCAACAACGCCGGCAACGCCCACGTGATCGCCGACGTGGTCGGCTACTACTCCAGCGCCGGCAGCGCCTACTTCGCCGCTCCCCCGGTGCGGACCCTCGACACCCGGGACGGCACCGGCGGGATCGCCGGGCCGATCGGGCCGGGCGCCACCGTGACCCTCAAGGTGGCGGGACGGGCCGGCGTGTCGTACCTCGCCACGTCGGTGGTGCTCAACGTGACCGTGACCCAGCCGAGTGCCGGCTCGCACCTCACCGTGTGGCCGACCGGGCAGGCCAAGCCGGTGGCCTCGAACCTGAACTGGTCGGCCGGCCAGACCGTGCCGAACCTTGTGGTGGTCAAGGTCGGCAGCAACGGCAGCATCAACCTCTACAACAACTCCGGGACCGCCCACGTGATCGCCGACGTCGTCGGGTACTACCAGTAGGGCCGTCGAGCCGTGGGTGCGCAATGCATCGCGCCGCGTGACATTGCGCACCCACAGGGGACGGGGCTGCAGGTCAGCGGCGCTCCGAGGCCGCGGCCAGCAGCTCGTCCCGGAAGTCGGGATGGGCGATCGCGGCCAACGCCTCGGCCCGCTGGCGCACCGTGCGGCCCCGCAGCTCGGCCACGCCGAACTCGGTGATGACCACGTCGAGCTGGTGGCGGGGCGTGGTGACCACGGTGCCCGAGGGGTGGTCGGCCAGGATCCGCGACCGGGCGACGCCGCCCACGGTGGCGGTGGACGGGAGGCAGAGGATCGACCGGTCGGAGAACTCGAGGCCGGAGGCGGCGACGAAGTCCTCGTGCCCGCCGATGCCCGAGTACTGGCTCCCGTCGATGGTGTCGGCCACGGCCTGCCCGTGGAGGTCGATCGACATGGCCCCGTTGATCGTGACCATCTTGTTGTTGCGGGCGATGATCTCCGGGTCGTTGACCAGCTCGACCGGGAGGAACCGCACCGCCTCGTTGCCGTCGAGCCAGTCGTAGAGCTCCTGGGTGCCGGCGCAGAAGGTGGAGATCGACACGTCCTCGTGGATCCCCTTGCGGGCGTTGGTGACCTTGCCGGCCTGGTGCAGCTTCATCAGGCCGGTGGTGAACATCTCGGAGTGGATGCCGTAGTCGCCGCCGGGGCCGCCGGCCAGGAGGGCCACGATGGCGCTCGGGATCCCGCCGATGCCGGTCTGGATGGTGGAGCCGTCGGTGATGTACGACGCCGCGAACTCGGCGATGGCCTCGGTGACGGGGGACGGTGGCTCGTCGGCCAGGAGGAACGGGGGGCGGTCGGACTCGACGATCACGTCGGCCTCGTCGACGTGGATGGCGTGCCGATGGTCGGGCGGGATGCCGAACGTGCGCGGGAAGTTGGGGTTGATCTCCACCACGAGGAGACGGCCGGGGTGGGCCCCGGCCCGGTGCAGCTCGTTGACCGATGCACCGGCGTGGAGCGACAGGCTCATGTAGCCGTCGCGGTCGGGTGGGGTGGCGACCGTGCACATGACCCGGGGGCTCAGCTGCTCGAGGATCGGGCCGAAGCGCCGGAAGTCGGCCGGGACGAACTGCACGTCGGCGCCGCTGTCGCGGAAGAAGCGCTCGGCCAGGCTGAAGAACCCGCTGAGGTAGTGCACGCCCGGGCGACCGATGAGCTCGTAGAGGTCGACGAGGAGGGCGCTGAAGACCTGGAGGTCGTCGAACGCCTCGCGCCGGCCGAGCTCGGCGAGGAAGGCCCCGGGCTGGCCCGGACCGAGGGGGATGCCCAGGGTGTCGGTGGGGCGAACGAGGTCGGCGGCTTCGGGGAGGGACAGGTGACGGGCGGCCATGCCGGGATTGTGGCACGCGTCGAGCGCCGGCCTGCCAAGCTCTCCCCATGATCGAGGCCTATGAGGGGTTCCAGGGCAGGGTCGGCCGCACGTTCGCCGGGAGCGAGGGGTGGTGGCCGCCCCGGCCCGAGCCCCCGGCCGGCGCACCCAACATCGTGGTGATCATGGTCGACGACCTCGGCTACGCCGACCTCGGCTGCTACGGCTCGGAGATCCACACCCCCCACCTCGACCAGCTGGCGGCCGACGGGGTGCGCTTCACCGACTTCCACGTGACCCCCATGTGCTCCCCGACGCGGGCGTCGCTCCTCACCGGCCTCAACCCCCACCTCGCCGGTGTCGGCACCGTGGCCCACTCCGACGCCGGGTTCCCGGGCTACGCCATGGAGATCCGCGACGACGTGACCACGCTCCCCCACCTCCTGCGCGACCACGGCTACCGCACCTTCATGGTCGGCAAGTGGCACCTCACCAAGGACTCCGACCAGTCGGCCGCCGGCCCCCACCACTCCTGGCCGTGCCAGAAGGGCTTCGACCGCTACTACGGGGTGCTCGACGCCTTCACCAACCTCCACCACCCCCACCGCCTGGTGGAGGACAACCACGCCGTCGACATCGACCAGTACCCCGACGGCTACTACTTCACCGACGACATCACCGACCGGGCCATCAGCATGATCACCGGGAGCAAGGCGTCGAACCCCCGCCAGCCCTTCTTCCTGTACATGGCCCACGGGGCCGTGCACGCGCCGCTCCACGCCAAGGCCGAGGACATCGCCCGCTACCGGGGTCGCTACGACGAGGGCTGGGACGAGTTGCGGGACCGCCGCTTCGCCCGCCAGGTCGAGCTCGGCATCGTGCCGCCCGGCACCCGCCTGGCACCGCGCAACCACGAGGAGGGCAACGACGTCCGGCCGTGGGCCGACCTCCCCGAGCGCGAACGCGGGTTGTTCGCCCGCTACATGGAGGTCTACGCCGGCATGGTCGACAACATCGACCAGAACGTCGGCCGTCTGATCGACACCCTCGACCGGCTCGACGAGCTCGACAACACCGTCTTCATCTTCACCTCCGACAACGGCTCGTCACGGGAGGGCGAGGCCGTCGGCACCACCGCCTACTACGTCCACCTCCTGCAGGGCGACGACATCGACGCCGACCTCGCCCGCCTCGACCACATCGGCGGCCCGCGCACCACCCCCCACATGCCGAGGGGCTGGGCCATGCTCGGCAACACCCCGTTCCGGCTCTACAAGATCAACACCCACGCCGGCGGCCACACCGTGCCCTTCATCGTCCACTGGCCCACCGGCCGGCGCGACGGCCGCCTCGACGGGGCCGGCACCCTGCGGCGGCAGTACACCCACGTCACCGGCCTGCTCTCCACCCTCCTCGAGGTGGCGGGGCTCGACCCCGACGAGGTGGCGGGCGAGCGCAGCGGCCGCTCGTTCGCTCCGGTGCTGGCCGACGCCGACGCGCCCAGCCGGCACGACGAGCAGCACTACGAGATGATCGGCCACCGCGGCTACTACCGGAACGGCTGGGAGATCGTCACCCTCCACCGCCCGCTCACCCCCTTCGACGACAGCGAGTGGGAGCTCTACCACTTGGCCGAGGACCCGACCGAGCTCGACGACCTGGCCGCCCAGGAGCCGGAACGGCTCCGCGAGCTGGCCGCGGCCTGGGAGGCGGCGGCGTGGACCAACCAGGTGTTCCCGCTCGACGAGGGCAGCCAGATCAAGTACATCGTCCGACCCCCCCGCAGCGCCGTGTACAGCGAGCCCGTCACGATCCTGCCGGGCACGCCCACGCTCGAGCGGTGGCGGTCGGTGCAGCTCATCTGGTTCCGGGGCGTCCGCTTCGAGATCGAGCTCGGCGGCGACGGCTGGCAGCCCGGCCACGACGGCGTGCTGGTCAGCCACGGGGACCAGGGCTCGGGCTACCTCGTGCACGTGCTCGACGGGCGACTGCAGTACACCCACAACGACGGCCGCGGCCGGCTGCGCCACCTCGACGGCGGGCCCGTCGCCCCCGGGGCCCGCCGGCTCACGTGCGAGAAGCTCGCCCCCGGCGGCAGCGTGTGGACGGTGTCGCTGGCCGTCGACGACGGCCCGGCGACCACGCTGGAGGGGGTGCCCATGCTGTTCGGGATCGCCCCGTTCGAGGGCATCACCGTGGGCCGGGACCCCCGCTCCCCGGTGTGGTGGGAACGGTGGGAACAGGCCGGATCGGCGCCGTACGCCGGCACCATCGACCGGGTGCGGATCACGCCCGGGGAGCACGCGCCGGACTCGCCCGTGAACATGGTCGACCTCCTCCGGGAGATCGGACTGAAGTACGAGTAGGACCGACCCGGTCAGCGGGTCGGCCGGGCCGCCCCGATCCTTGGTCAGAGCGGCGGGCCGAACCAGCCGCTGACGTCGATGGCGTAGTGCACGGCCGGGGCGGTCGAATGGATGGCCGCGCCGGTGCCCGCCAGCGTGACGATGGCCCGGTTGGGCGTGGCCTCGAAGGCGGCGTAGTTCACGGCGCTGGTGCCGGGGTCGGGACCGCCCGGCCACACCGTGGTGTGCCCGGCCGCCGAGGGAGCGATCACGGTGACGTTGGCGTCGACGGCGACCGCGCCGGCGGCGAGGGGCACGGGCCCGGTGCCGGCGAGGGTGACCGTGAGCGTCGAGGTGCTGGGGACGGGGCCGGTGGTCCCGCCGGTGCCATCGCGGGTGTCGACGACCCGCACCGGCGACGTCTCGAAGAAGGTGCTGCCACCGGGGAGGGCGCCGGCCGGACCGAACGTGCCCACGAGGTCGACGACCACGTCGGTGGTGCCGGCGTTGTTGAACACGTCGA
>JAKOVR010000035.1 GCA_029782025.1 Actinomycetes bacterium
GCTGACGATCGCCGCATCGGTCCGGCCGTCACGCTCCGAGTGCCGCCGGCCCGGCGATCGGTCAGCCGGTCGTGGCTTCCCGCGGCGGCGGCATGCGTGGCGCAGGTGCCGTTCGGTAGAGTGTTCGGTCCCGCCCGACCGAGCCCTGGAGCAGGTGCCCCGATGACCGAAGAGCAGACCAACGAGCCGCCCCGCGGTCACGTGAGGATCATCTACCTCGGTCCGGTGGCGCCGCACTGGGAGGTCGAGGGCGTGTTCGGCGATCGCGCCACCATCGACTCGTTCCGTGACCGGGCGCTGGCCCGGCTCCTGCTCCTGCCGCCGCACGATCCCCAGTTCCGCCGCAACCGGGAGCGGGTGGTGCGCGATGCCGAGCGCGAGCTGCTGATCCTCGAGTGGGACCTGGGTGTCCCCGAGGAACAGCAGCAGGCCTCCTGACCCTCGGGTCCCGGGGCCGCCGCACCGCC
The DNA here is from genome assembly GCA_029782025.1 of Actinomycetes bacterium. Lineage (GTDB taxonomy): Bacteria > Actinomycetota > Acidimicrobiia > Acidimicrobiales > Acidimicrobilacustridaceae > JAKOVR01. The sequence goes on from JAKOVR010000035.1 coordinate 468, forward strand.
GGCCCGCCGGCCCGTCGGCCCTGACGGGGCCGTACACTCCGGCTCCGTGCGCCCCCCGTCCGATGCCGTGCTGCGGCCCGACACCGTCGGCGCCCCGCTCGCCGACACCGATCCCGCGCACCACTACATCAACCGCGAGCTGAGCTGGCTCGCCTTCAACGAGCGCGTGCTCGCCCTGGCCGCCGATCCCACCGTGCCCCTCCTCGAGCGGGCCAAGTTCCTGGCCATCTTCAGCACCAACCTCGACGAGTTCTTCCAGGTCCGGGTGGCCGGCCTCCACGACCAGGTCGAGGCCGGCAACGTGGCCCGTTCCCCAGACGGCCTCACCCCCACCGAGCAGCTCGCCGCCGTCCACCAGGAGGTGGCGCGGCTGGTGGCGCGCCAGGAGGCGCTCTTCCTCGGCGAGATCGTCCCCGCGATGGCGGCCGAGGGCATCCGCCTGTCGTCGTGGGAGGAGCTCGACGACGACGACCGCAAGCACCTCGTCGAGGTGTTCACCGACCGCATCTTCCCGGTGCTCACCCCGTTGGCCGTCGATCCCGGGCACCCGTTCCCGTACATCTCGGACCTGTCGCTCAACCTGGCGGTGATGCTGGCCGACCCGGTCACGGGCGAGCAGCGCTTCGCCCGCGTGAAGGTGCCCGACATCCTCCCGCGGTTCGTGGTGATGCCCGACGGCGAGCGCTTCATCCCCTTGGAGCAGGTCATCGCCGCCCACATCGACGAGCTCTTCCCCGGGATGGAGGTGTTGCGGCACCACGCCTTCCGTGTCACCCGCAACGCCGACCTCACCCTTGAGGAGGAGGAGGCCGACGACCTGCTCATGGCGGTGGAGATGGAGCTGCGCCGCCGCCGGTTCGGCAAGGCCGTGCGGCTCGAGCTCGACGACCGGGTCACCCCCGAGGTGCGCGACCTGCTGGTGCGGGAGATCGACGTCGACGAGAGCGACGTGTTCGAGTTCTCCGGGCCCCTCGATCTGGGCGGCCTGTGGTCGGTCCACGCCCTCGACCGGCCCGACCTCAAGGACCCCGTCTGGATGCCGGTCACCCAGGCCCGGCTCACCAGCGGCGACGACGAGCAGCGGGTGAGCTTCTTCCAGCAGCTTCGCCGGGGCGACGTGCTCGTCCACCACCCGTACGACTCGTTCTCGACGTCGGTGGAGGAGTTCATCCGGCAGGCCTCGACCGATCCGAAGGTCCTCGCCATCAAGGTCACCCTCTACCGCACCACCCGCGACTCGGCCATCATCGGCAGCCTCATCCGGGCCGCCGAGCGGGCCAAGCAGGTGGTGGCCCTGGTGGAGCTCAAGGCCCGCTTCGACGAGCAGGCCAACATCGAGTGGGCCCGATCGTTGGAGAAGGCGGGCGTGCACGTCGTGTACGGCCTGGTCGGGCTCAAGACCCACACCAAGACCACCCTCGTGGTGCGCGACGAGCCCGACGGCATCCGCCGCTACTGCCACATCGGCACCGGCAACTACAATCCGAAGACGGCCCGCCTCTACGAGGATCTCGGGCTGCTCACCTGCGACCCGGCCGTCGGCGCCGACCTCACCCAGCTGTTCAACTACCTCACCGGCTACGCCCGGGACCTCGAGTTCCAGCAGGTCCTGGTGGCCCCCGACCACTTGCGCCGACGCATCCTCGAGCTCATCGCCGGGGAGATGGCGGCCGGGCCCGGGGCCGGTCGCATCGTGCTGAAGATGAACAGCCTGGTCGACCCCGCCGTGATCGACGCCTTGTACGAGGCGTCCCAGGCCGGGGTCGAGATCGACCTGGTCGTGCGGGGCATCTGCTGCCTCCGGCCCGGCGTCCCCGGGCTCTCGGACCGGATCCGGGTGCGGTCGATCGTGGGGCGCTACCTGGAGCACGCCCGCATCTACCACTTCCGCCACGGCGGGCCCGACGGCGGTCCGGCCTACTACATCGGCTCGGCCGACCTCATGCCCCGCAACCTCGACCGCCGGGTGGAGGTACTGGTGCCGGTCACCGCCCCCATCCTCCAGGACGAGCTGCAGACGATCCTCGACGTCAACCTGGCCGACGACACCCTGGCCTGGGCCCTCGGCGGCGACGGCACCTGGTCCCACGTGCCGGGCCCGGCCACGATCGACACCCACACCCGCATGCAGGAGCTGGCCCTGGCCCGCCGCAAGCAGCCGGGGCCCCACTGAGGCGGCCATGGCGGAGCTGATCGTCGACGGGGTGGTGCAGGCCGCCGGGGGTGTGGTGTGGCGGGCGGGCGCCGACGGCGCGATCGAGGTGCTGTTGGTGCACCGCCCTCGCTACGACGACTGGACGCTGCCCAAGGGGAAGCTCGAGCCGGGGGAGAGCTTCGAGGAGGGGGCCCGGCGGGAGATCCGGGAGGAGACCGGGTACGCGGTCACGCTCGACGATTGCGTCGCCGTGGCCGAGTACCAGGACCAGTACGGCCGCCCCAAGGTGGTGCGCTACTACGCCGCCACCGTCGACGGCGGCTCGTTCGAGGCCAACAAGGAGGTCGACCGGTTGGCCTGGCTCGGAGCGACCGAGGCCGAGGAGCGGCTGAGCTATGGGCGCGACGCCGAGGTGCTGGTGGCGTTCGAGGCCTGGCGGGGGTCGCGCTGACCCCTCGGGCGTGATGTGGCCCTGGCGTCGCCTGCTGTTCACCTGCCGTTTACCTCGACCGGGCCGGCCCTTCACCTGGCTTTCCTACGGTGCCCTCGACGCCTCCGGTCGGCGGCGTCACCAGGGTCCAACCAACCGAGGAGTACGCCTTGCGTTCACCGAATCGACGCCTCGCCGTCGCTGTTGCCGTCGCGGCAGCCACCTCTCTGTCGTTCACCGCTTGCGCCAAGAAGGACGACTCGTCCTCGACGGGCGGCGGGGCGGCCGGCTCCGTTCCGGCCGGCAAGACGGTCGACTACGCCAAGCTCGAGGCCACGCTGAACGGGTCGGGCTCCAGCTTCCAGAAGGGCTTCAACGACACGGCCGTGGCCGAGATGAAGAAGGTGGCCCCGAAGCTGGTCGTCAACTACGCCGGCGGCGGTTCGTCGAAGGGCAAGAAGGACCTCCAGGACGGCATCGTGGACTTCGCCGGCACCGACAGCCTGGTGAAGGACGAGGACAAGGCCAAGTTCAAGGGCGAGTTCCTGTACTTCCCGACCGTCTCGGCCCCGATCACCGTGTCGTTCAACGTCAAGGGCGTCGACAAGCTCAACCTGAGCGCGTCGACGGTCGCCAAGATCTTCCAGGGCGACATCAAGAAGTGGAACGACGCCGCCATCAAGGCCGACAACCCCGATGCCACGCTGCCCGACGCCGACATCAAGGCCGTCCATCGGGCCGACGGTTCGGGCACCACCAGCAACTTCACCAAGTACCTGAAGGCGGCGGCCGGGTCCGACTGGAAGCTCGACGCCGGCGACACCGTGAACTGGCCGGCCGACAGCCAGGCCGGCAACGGCAACGGCGGGGTGGCCCAGGCCGTGAAGAGCACCGACGGGGCCATCGGCTATGTCGACCTGAGCGATGCCAAGGCCAGCGGGCTGAAGTTCGCCGCCATCAAGAACAAGGCCGGCAAGTTCGTCGAGCCCACCGTGGACGGAGCCAAGGCCGCGGTCGACGGTGCGTCGGTGAAGGACGACCTCACCTACAGCCCGCTCGACGCCGCCGGCGAGAAGGCCTACCCGATCACCTCCCCGACGTGGATCATCGTGTACGCCAAGCAGACCGACAAGGCCAAGGGTGAGGCGGTCAAGGGTCTCTTGAACTACCTGCTGACCGAGGGCCAGGCCCTCGCCCCGACGGTGGACTACGCCGCGCTGCCCGAAGGCCTCCAGAAGAAGGCCGTGGCCCAGCTCGACAAGATCCAGGTCGGGTAGTACCGGTGGCGGATGCGTCCGCTCCGCTCGTGGCCCCGGTCGATGACCGGGGCCACGATCTCGTCGGCGCCGGCCGGCGCCGGCCCATGGAGGCCGGCTTCCGCGGGCTCACCGTCCTGGCCGGCCTGGTGGTGCTGGCCATCCTCGGGCTGATCGCCTGGTCGACCACGTCACAGGCCTGGGACGCCTTCGCGTCGCAGGGGCTGGGGTTCTTCACCTCGTCGGACTGGAACCCCAACCAGGGCCGCTTCGGCGCCCTCGCCTTCATCTACGGCACGGTGGTGATCTCGGTCATCGCCCTCGTGTTCGCCGTGCCGGTGAGCCTCGGCATCGCCTTGTTCGTGAGCGAGGCGGCCCCACCCCGGGTGCAGACCGCCATCGGCTATGTGATCGATCTGCTGGCCGCCATCCCCTCGGTGGTCTACGGCCTGTGGGGGGTGCTGGTGCTGGCCCCGGTGATCGGCAAGAGCTTCTTCACCGCCGGGGTCATCCTCGGCGTGATGATCACCCCCATCGTGACCTCGATCAGCCGGGAGGTGCTGCGCACCGTGCCCCGGGCCCAGCGGGAGGCCGCCCTCGCCCTGGGCGCCACCCGATGGGAGACCATCCGGGCCGCCGTGCTGCCGTGGGCCAAGGGGGGTCTGGTCGGCGCGGTCATGCTCGGTCTCGGCCGAGCGATGGGCGAGACCATCGCTGCCGCCCTCGTGATCGGTTCCAGCCCCCAGATCACCCTCGCCATCTTCGGGAGCGGCGACTCCGCTGCCGCCGTGATCGTCAACCAGTTCGGTGAAGCCGCCGGGACGCACCGCTCGGCTCTGATCGGGCTCGGCGTTGTGCTGTTCCTTCTGACCATCGGGGTGAACGGGGCGGCTCGAGCTGTGGTGCACCGCTCCGAGCAGGCGGCGGGGGCGGTATGAGTCGCCCGTCCGCCGCCATGACCGCCGAACCGGGGATCGCCATCCTCGCCTCGCAGCTCACGGCCACACGCCGTGGCAAGGATCTCGCCGCCAGCCTCTGGATGTGGGGGGCGCTGCTCGTGGCCATCGTGCCCCTGGGCGCCATCGTCCTGTACCTCATCCAACTCGGCGCCGGGGTCATCAGCCTCGAGTTCGTCACCTCGTCGATCCCGATCTCGCCCCGGGAGAAGGGCCCCGGGATGGGGCCGGCCGTGGCCGGCACCCTCCTCCTCACCGGGCTGGCGTCGGCGCTGGCCATCCCGCTCGGCGTCCTCGCCGCCGTCTACCTGAACGAGTACGGGAAGCGCGGTCGGCTGGCCACGGTCGTGCGGTTCCTGGCCGACGTGATGACCGGGGTGCCCTCGATCGTGATGGGCCTGTTCATCTACAGCGTCTGGGTGCTGCACTTCGGCCTGTCGGGTTTCGCCGGGGCGTTGGCCCTCGCCTGCCTCATGCTGCCGATCGTGATCCGCTCGACCGAGGAGATGCTCCGGCTCGTACCCGACGAGCTCCGGCAGGCCAGCCTGGCCCTCGGCAACACCACCTGGCGGACCGTCGTCACCGTCGTGCTGCCCGCCGCCCTCCCCGGCATCGTCAGCGGGGCCATGCTGGCCGTGGCCCGCGCCGCCGGCGAGACCGCTCCGGTGCTGTTCTGCGTCGGCATCGTGTCGGACGTCAACTGGAACGCCTTCTCGGGCAGCAACACCACGCTGTCGGCCCAGATCTTCGCCAACGCCCAGTCGCCGTTCGTGGGCGCCCAGGACCGGGCGTGGGGCGCGGCCTTCACGCTGGTCGTGCTGGTGTTCCTCCTCACCGTCGGCGCCCGATTCGTGTCGGCCCGGTTCACCAGGAAGCGAGGTGGGCTGTGACCACCACCGGCCGCTACGTTCCCCTCGTGCTAGAGCGCAGAGACGACGAGACAACGCCGGCCAGCGGCGGTGCGGCGCCGGACGCGGCCACCGCGCCCGCCGTGTTCGACCTCGACGGGCTCGAGGTCCACTACGGCGAGTACCGGGCTGTGCGCGACGTCGACCTCCGCATCGCTGAGCACCAGATCACCGCCTTCATCGGCCCGTCGGGTTGTGGCAAGACCACCGTGCTGCGCTGCCTCAACCGGATGAACGATCTCATCCCCGGCTGCCGGGTCGGTGGCAGCATCCGCTACCACGGCGTCGACCTCATGGGTGAGGACGTCGACCCCGTCGAGGTGCGCCGCCGGATCGGCATGGTGTTCCAGAAGCCGAACCCGTTCCCGAAGAGCATCTACGACAACGTCGCCTTCGGTCCGAAGATCGGCGGCGTGCGCGACCGCGGGACGCTGGACGGCATCGTGGAGGACGCGCTGCGCAAGGCCGCCCTGTGGGAAGAGGTCAAGGACCGCCTCCGCAAGTCGGCCCTGAGCCTCTCCGGGGGTCAGCAGCAACGGCTCTGCATCGCCCGCACCATCGCCGTGCAGCCCGAGGTGGTGCTGATGGACGAGCCGTGCTCGGCCCTCGACCCCATCGCCACCGCCCGCATCGAAGACCTGATGCAGCAGTTGAAGGCCGACTACACGATCGTGATCGTCACCCACAACATGCAGCAGGCCGCCCGGGTGAGCGACCGCACCGCCTTCTTCACCGCCGAGGTCAGCACCGCCGGCGACACGCGGACGGGCGTGCTGGTGGAGTTCGACGCCACCGACAAGATCTTCTCCAACCCGGGCGACGAGCGCACCGAGAACTATGTGACCGGACGGTTCGGCTGAGCGGCATGAACCCCGACCCTCCCGGCGATGGCGTCGACGGCTTCCGGCACACGTACCGGGCCGAGCTCGAGCAGCTCCGGCTCCAGACCGAGATGATGGGCGTGCTCGTCGATCAGAACCTCGAGCGCATGCGGGCCGTCCTCCGGGACGGCGACCTCTCCGCCGCTGCGACGGCCATCGCCACCGACGACGACATCGACGCCATGAACGTGTCGCTCACCGAACGCTGCTACGAGGTGCTGGCCCGCGAGGCCCCGGTGGCCAGCGACCTGCGCCTCGTCGTGTCGGTCATCCGCGTCATCTCGGAGTTCGAACGGGTGGGCGACCTCGCTCTCCGGGTGGCCAAGCTGGCTCCCGACCTGACCCTCCTCCGGTCCGCCGACCGGTGTTACGACATCCTCCTGGCCATGAGCGACGAGGCGGTCGAGCGTTTCCGCCTGGCGCTCCACGCTTGGGCGACGGTTGACCTACGCCTGGCCCAACAGGCGGCCGAACCGCCGGCGTGGATGGACCTCTACCACGAGCAGCTGCTCGACGCCCTGCTCCACCTCGACGGGCCCGATGGGGTGCGCGCCGCGCTGCGGGCCCTCGTCGCCGGCCGGGCCCTCGATCGGATCGCCGACCATGCCGGTATCATCGGCAGCCGCGTGCGGTACCTGGCCACCGGCGATCCGGGCCACCTTGCGGCCGAGGTCCGATGATGGGGGCCGGTCGCCGTGCGACCATGGACCGGTCAGCGCCGCTGGCCGCAACCGGGGGAGGACCCGCGATGCCCGAGATCCGCATCGGCTACCACAACGAGCTGGACCAGATCCGGGCCGACGTCGTCCGCTCGGCTGCGCTGGTCACCGAGACCATCCCCCGCGCCACCGACGCCCTCCTCTCCGGCGACCTGCAGGTGGCCAAGCAGATCATCGAGGGCGACGACGTGCTCGACGCGCTCACCCTCGACATCGAGGAGCGGTGCTTCCAGATCCTCGCCCTCCAGCAGCCGGTGGCCACCGATCTGCGCAGCGTCATCACCGCCATCAAGCTCGTGGCCGAGATCGAGCGGTCGGGCGACCTGATGGTCAACGTGGCCAAGGCCGGGCGCCGCCTCTACGGCGCCACCCTCGATGCCCGCATCCGCGGCATCATCGAGCGGATGGGGGAGGAGGCCACCCGCCTCTTCCGCCTCGCCATCGACGCCTACGCCGAGGGCAACGCGGGGCTCGCCGCCGCCGTCGACGACCTCGACGATCAGCTCGACAACCTCCAGAAGGAACTCGTGTCGGTGATCTTCGAGACGCGGGGCGGGGAGGAAGCCTCGCTGGAGGTCGCGGTGCAGCTGGCCCTGGTCGGGCGGTACTACGAGCGGGTCGGCGACCACGCCGTCAACGTCTCCGAGCGGGTGCAGTACATGGTCACGGGATGGCTGCCCGAGCACACCGGCGCCGCCCGGTTGCGGGCCCGCGCCCAGACCGACGCCGCCGAAGCGATCGACGGCCCCGACGCGCCCGTGATCGGGCTCGTGCCTCCGGTGGACGAGGAAGCCGGCTGACATGACCGCCCTCGCCTTGGTCGCCGGGCTGGTGGCCCTGACGCTGGCGGGGGTGGTGGTCCGCCTGGCCCGGGACCGCGCTGCGCTGCTCGCCGCCGTGCGAGACGCCGCCGGGCGCGTGGCCGTGGAACCGGGTCCGCACGACGGAACGGTGGCCGCGGAGGTGGCGGCGCTGCACCGCGCGTTGGAGGAGCGCGAGGCCCGGTCCCGCGCCGACGAGTGGATGCTCGGGCAGCTGGAGTTGGCCCTCGATGCCATCGCTCCCGGCGTCGTCATCGTCGATCGCGCCGGCACGCCCGTGTTCACCAACGGCGTGGCCGCCGGGTTCGTGACGGCCCGGCACGGCGAGGCGCTGGTCGGTGTCGCGGTCGAGGAGTTGCTGACCGAGGCCTGTCGTGGGATCCACGGCTCCCGCACGGTGGACCTCTTCGGCCCACCCCGTCGCACCCTGGTCGTCACGGCGATGCCGCTGTTCGGGCCCGACGATCTGGTTGGTGCGCTCGCCGTTGTCGACGACGTGACCGAGCATCGCCGGGTCGATGCCGTCCGGCGGGACTTCGTGGCCAACATCTCCCACGAGCTGAAGACCCCGATCGGGGCCATCTCGCTCCTGGCCGAGACCGTGCTGGCCGAGGACGACCCGGCGATCGTTCGCCGGTTGGCCCACCGGCTGGTGGCCGAGGCCGACCGGGTGAACCGCACCGTCGAGGACCTGCTGGTGTTGAGCCGCATCGAGCACGAGGAGGCGCCGAGCCACGAGCCCGTCCCGGTCCACCTGGTCGTGGCCGAAGCCGTCGAGCGCATCCGCCCGGCGGCCGAGCTCGACGGCATCGAGATCGTGGTCGACGAACCGGACCACCGGCTGGCCATCCTGGGCGACCGGCGGCAGCTCGTGTCGGCGCTGTACAACCTGCTCGACAACGCCGTGAAGTACTCCGACCCCGGGGGCGAGGTCGTGGTGCGGGCCGGATCCGACGGCTCCACCATCGACATCAGCGTGCAGGACCGGGGCATCGGCATCCCGGCCAAGGACCTCGAGCGGGTGTTCGAGCGGTTCTACCGGGTCGATCAGGGCCGCAGCCGTCAGACCGGTGGCACCGGCCTGGGGCTGGCCATCGTCCGCCATGTCGCGACCAACCACCATGGGGAGGTCCGGGTCGACTCACGGCTGGGCGAGGGGAGCACGTTCACGCTGTACGTCCCGTCGGCGTCCGGGCTGGTGGCCCTGCCGGCCCTGAGCGACGCGAGCTGATGGACACGAGAGGGGAGCGATGACCACCACGACGGTGCTGCTGGTCGAGGACGAGGACTCCTTCGTCGAGGCCTTGGTGATCGGGCTGCAGAAGGAGGGCTTCGCCGTGCACGTCGCCCGCGACGGCGCCGAGGCGCTCGTCGCGTTCGAGCTCGTCCGTCCCGATCTGGTGCTGCTCGACGTGATGCTGCCCAAGGTGTCCGGCATCGACGTGTGTCGTGAGCTGCGGTCCCGATCCAACGTCCCGATCATCATGGTCACGGCCAAGAGCTCAGAGATCGACACGGTGGTCGGTCTCGAGGTCGGCGCCGACGACTACGTCACGAAGCCCTACCGGCTGCGGGAGCTGGTGGCCCGGATCCGGGCCGTGCTCCGCCGCCGGGCGATGGAGCACAGCGGCGTCCCCGACCGCAGCGGCGACGCCGTGGAGGTGGGCGAGGTCCACCTCGACCCGGAGCGCCACGAGGTGGTCATCCGGGGTGAGCAGGTGCGCCTGCCGTTGAAGGAGTTCGAGCTCCTGGCTCTGCTGCTGGAGAACGCGGGGCGGGTGCTCACCCGCGACGTGTTGATCGACCGGGTGTGGGGCCACGACTACGTGGGCGACACCAAGACCCTCGACGTGCACATCAAGCGTCTGCGGGCCAAGGTGGAGGTGGACCCGGCCCACCCGGAGCGGATCATCACCATCCGGGGCCTCGGCTACAAGTACGAGCCGCCCCGGTAGGTCCGCCGAGCGTGGGCCCGCCCCTCGAGGGGGGTGCCGCCCGCCCCGGCCCACCCTTTACGATGGCTCCGTGACTCGGCCGGTCTCACCCCCCCGCTCCCCTGGCGGGGCCGGCCGCGGGCCGGCGGCATTGCCGGGCTATGCCCCCCAGCCCCGGTCCCGCCAGCAGGGTCGGGCCGAACCCCAGATCCACGCCCGGGACCTCGGGCGCAAGGGTCCGCTCACGCCCTTCGCCCACCTCGCCCGCACCCAGCTCTGGTCCGTCGCCGGCGACGCCCTGATCACCATCGGCCTGTCCACATCGGTCTTCTTCAACGGCGACCCGAACGCCCCCCGGGCCAAGGTCGGCCTCTACCTCTTCCTCACGCTGGCCCCGTTCGCCGTGGCCAGCCCGCTGATCGGGCCCACGCTCGATCGGCTCGTCGGCGGCCGTCGGTGGATGATCTTCGGCGCCGCGCTGTCCCGGGCCTTCTTCGCCTTCCTGCTGATCCGCGACCTCGACAGCGGGTGGTTCTACCTCTGGGCCTTCATGATGCTGGTGCTCTCGAAGGTGCACCTCATCTCCAAGAGCGCCGTGCTCCCCACCACCGTGCGCAGCGACCGAGAGCTGGTGGAGGCCAACTCGAAGCTGAGCCTGCTCGGCGCCCTCGCCGGTGTGGTGGCCGGCGGCCCCGGTCTCCTGCTGGCCAAGGTGCTCGGGCCGCAGTGGTCGCTCGGGCTCGCCCTCGGCGCCTTCCTCCTCACCGCCTACCAGAGCTACCACCTGCCCGACATCAAGGTGGCGGCCCAACCGGTGGGGGAGGAGGAGCGCACCGAGCTGCAGGGCGCCGGCATCATCCGGGCGGCCGAGGCCATGTCGGCCCTGCGCTTCGTGGTGGGGTTCCTCACCTTCGCCATCCTCTTCGACTTCCGCTCGTTCGAGGCCGTCGTCGACGGCGAGATCGTGCACGGCCGTCCCAACCTCTGGTACGGGGTGGCCGCCATCTCGGCCCAGGCCGGCTACCTGCTCGGCTCGGGGCTGGCGCCGGTGTTCCGCCGCAAGCTGACCGAGGAGTACCTCGTCCTCGTCGGCGTGGCCTTCTCCTGCGTCATGGCCGGCATCGCATCGATGACGTCCGGGCTCGGCGGGGCCGCGCTGCTCGCCTTCGCCGTGGGGAGCACGGCGTCGCTGGCCAAGCAGGGCTTCGACAGCCTCGTGCAGCGCGACGCCCCCGACGCCAACCGTGGCCGCTCGTTCGCCAAGTTCGAGTCCCGCTTCCAGCTGGTGTGGGTGCTCGGCGCCGCCATCCCGGTGATCGTCCCGATCCCGCAGCGGGCGGCCTTCGTCACCATCACCCTCGTCTGCCTCTTCGCCGGGGTGTCCTACACCTTCGGCTACCGGCAGATCCGGGCCGCCGCCGCCGGCCTCCGCCCGCCCATCCCGCCCCGCCTCCCGCTGTACCAGCGCCTCTACTACGTGGTCCGGCCCGAGGCCCGCCCGGTCGAGCGCACGAGCGGGCCGCCCACCGGGCCCCACGAGGTCGACCCCTACATCACCGGGTTCCTCATCGATCCGCTCCACCCGCTCGACCCCCTCGACCCCACCGCGGTGGCGCCGGTGGGGGAGGCGGATCCTGCCGTCGGCGCCGCGGGCGCGGGCGGGGTGGCCGGCGCCGACCTCGCCCCGAGCAACCCGCTGGTGGGCGGCCGGTGGCGGTCGCCCGAGCCCGAGGAGCTGTTCGCCCCCGAGGAGGAGCGGCTCCCGCTCCCGCCCCCCGAGGTCACCCCCACCGGGATCTTCGCGCCGTCGGTCCCCGTTCCCCCCGCCCCGCCAGCGGCGCCCGAGCCCGAGCCGGTGCGCGATCCCACCATCCCGTGGTTCGAGGATCCCACCCCGACGCCCACGCCGGTGCCGAGCCCGCCTGCGGTCGGGCCGTCGACCCCGGCGCCCGGTCCGGCGCCCGCTCCGATGGCGGGTCCGGTGGCGGTGCCCGCCCCGGCGCCCTCGCCGGCCGGGGTGGAGGAGGTCCCGCTCCCGGGGTTCGAGACCCTCGTCGCCGCCCCGCCTCCCGCTCCCGTCGACGAGCCCGACGACGGTTGGGACATCCAGGAGCCCCGCTGGCGCGACGCCCGTTCCCAGCCCCGGGGCGACGGCGACCGTCAGTGAGCGCACCGCACGTGACGCCGGCGGTGGCGCCCCGGTGACCTGCAGGTGAACTTCGCGTGCTCGGGTCACGGCGGTGCCCGCCCGGGCGATAGGAGGGCGATGGCTTCGCGAGTCGCCTTGTCCCTGTTCGTGGTCTCGGCCGCGATGGGGCTCGGGGCCGATCCGGGGGAGGGGCAGACGGCTCTGCCGCCGCCCCTCGAACAGCACGTCGTCGTGGTGGTCCCCGACCACAGCGTGCCGTCGTCGATCCCGTCGACGACGACCGTCGCGCCGACGACCACGACGATCCGTCAGGGTGGAGGATCCGGCGGTGCTGGTGGCGGCGGCGGATCCGGCGGCGCCGGTGGATCTGGCGGTGCTGGTGGCGCCGGGTCGGCCTCGGGCGGCCTCCCGGTGACCGGGGCCGGCGGCATCCTCGTCTTCGAGCTGCTGGCCGGCGGCTCGATGCTGCTGACTGGGAGCGCCTGCCTCAGGGCGTCGGGTCAGCGGCGACGCCGGATGGGCGGCTCCTCCTCCTGATCACAAGGATCGCCCCGCCCACCGTCCCGATCGCGAGCGCGGCCAGCCCGGCCCGCCAGGGTGGGTCGGGCTCGCCGGACGCTCCGTCCGTCAGGAAGGTCCCTTCGATCCCGGTGGCCGCGCCGCAGGCGTTGGAGGCCGCAGCCTGGACGCGGTACCGG
>JAKOVR010000040.1 GCA_029782025.1 Actinomycetes bacterium
CAACGCAACGCCAAGCTGGCCGGCGTCGGGGCCAAGGCCGGCAGCACCTACGCCGTGCACCGGGCCCGCAAGGTGTTCGCCTCGGCCGAGCGCAAGGCCGAGCTCGACCACGAGTTCGAGCTGAAGACGGCCGAGCAGGTGGCCGAGGCCCTGGGCCAGATGAAGGGCGCGCTGATGAAGCTCGGCCAGATGGCCAGCTACCTCGACCAGGGCCTCCCCGACCATGTGCGCGCCGCCCTCGCCGACCTCCAGAAGGACGCCCCGCCCATGAGCCCCGAGCTGGCGGCCGGCGGCGTGGCCCGGGAGCTCGGCGACCGGCCCGAGCGGATCTTCGCCGAGTGGGACCCCGTCCCCATCGCCTCGGCCAGCATCGGCCAGGTCCACCGGGCCATCACCCACGAGGGCCTGGCCGTGGCGGTCAAGGTGCAGTACCCCGGGGTCGACGAGGCCATGAAGTCCGACCTGGCCAACGTCCACCTCCTCTTCGCCGGCATGGGCCAGCTCTTCCCCGGGTTCGACCACAAGCCCTTCGTGGAGGAGCTCAAGGAGCGCCTGGTCGAGGAGCTCGACTACAGCAACGAGGCCTACAACCAGACGCTGTTCGCCGACTTCTACGAGGGGCATCCCACCATCCACGTCCCCCGGGTGGTCGAGAAGTACTCCACCGCCCGGGTGCTCACCACGGAGCTGGCCGAGGGCGTGTCGTGGAGCGAGCTGCTCACCTGGGACCAGCGGCAGCGCAACCTGGCGGCCGAGACCCTCTACCGGTTCGCGTTCGGCTCGCTCTACCAGCTCAAGGCCTTCAACGGCGACCCCCACCCCGGCAACTACCTGTTCCGCCCCGACGGCCAGGTCACCTTCCTCGACTTCGGTCTGGTCAAGCACTTCACCGACGCCGAGCTCGGCCACTTCGAAGCGATGATCCGGCCCATGGTGCTCGATCGCGACATCGCCGCCTTCCGCCGCGCCATCGAGCAGATCGGTCTGCTCGCCCCGGGCGCGCCCTTCACCGACGAGCAGATCAACGACTACTTCGGCCACTTCTACGAGTTCCTCCTCCACGAGGGCAGCTACACCATCGAGCCGGAGTACGCGAGCGAGACCGTCCGCCGCTTCTTCGACCAGCGCGGCCCCTACGGCGAGATCATGCGGTCGGCCAACCTCCCGCCGTCGTTCGTGATCATCCAGCGCATCAACCTCGGCCTCTACGCCCTCTTCGGTGAGCTCCACGCCACCGGCAACTGGCGCAAGCTGGCCGAGGAGCTGTGGCCCTTCGTGCTCGGCCCCCCGTCCACGCCGATGGGCGAGCGGGTGGCCGAGTGGGAGCGCTCGATCGGTCGCCGCGCCTGACCGGCGCTACCGTTGCCCCGATGACCGAGGAGACCGGCCGGGCCCGCGACGCCCACGATCGCTGGGTGGCCCGCGACGCCGCCCGCGTGTGGCACGGCTTCACCCAGATGTCGGTCTACGCCGACAACGAGCCGGTGATCGTCGACCGGGCCGAGGGACACGAGGTCATCGACGTCGACGGCAACCGCTACCTCGACGCCATCTCCTCGCTGTGGGTCACCACCCTCGGCCACCACGTGCCCGAGCTCGACGCCGCCCTGGCCGAGCAGGCCGCCCGCGTCGCCCACACCACCCTGCTCGGCAACGGCAACACCGCCACCATCGAGCTGGCCGAGGCCCTGGCCCCCCGCCTGCCCGTGCCCGACCCCCACCTGCTCTTCGCCAGCGACGGCGCGGCGTCGGTGGAGCAGGCGCTGCGCATCGCCTTCCAGCACTGGCACAACCGCGGCGTCGGCGGCCGCACGCGCTACCTCGCCCTCGGCGGGGCGTACCACGGCGACACCATCGGCGCCCTGTCCCTCGGGGCCGGCGGGTTCGGCACCTCGATGCTCGACCCGCTGCGCTTCCCGGTGGTGCGGGCCCCCGGCTACGACGACCCCGACTGGGCCATCGGCGCCCTCGACCTCCTCGAACGCCACCACGGCACCCTCGCCGCCGTCGTGCTCGAACCGCTCGTGCAGGGGGCGGCGGGCATGCACGTGGCCGACCCCGACGACGTGCGCCGCGTGGTCGACGCCGCCCAGGACCTCGGCCTGCTGGTGATCGCCGATGAGGTCGCCGTGGGCTTCGGCCGCACCGGCACGCTCTTCGCCTCCGAGCAGTGCGGCATCGCCCCCGACCTGTGCTGCGTCGGCAAGGGGATCACCGGCGGCTACCTGCCGCTGTCGGCCACCGCCGTCGCCCCCCACGTGTACGAGTCGTTCCTCGGGCCCGACCTGAGCGAGCACACGCTCTACCACGGCCACAGCTACAGCGGGAACGCGCTGGCCTGCGCCGTGGCCCGCCGCCACCTGGAGCTCATCGACGAGTGGGACGTGCTGGCCAACGTCAACGCCCGCGCCGCCGAGCTCGGCGAGCTGCTCGACCGGCGCATCGCCAAGCTCGACGCCGTCGGCGCCGTGCGCCGCCGCGGCCTCATGACCGGGGTGGAGCTGGCCCCGCCGGCCGACGGGCTGCGGTGGGGACGCCGGGTGTGCGCCGAAGCCGTGCGCCGCGGCGTGCTGCTGCGCCCGCTCGGCGACGTCGTGGTGCTGATGCCGCTGCTCACGTCCACCCCCGAGGAGATCGAGCGGATCGTGGCCACCCTGGTCGAGGCCATCGAGCGCGTGGCCGGGAGCGCCGCGTGACCCGCCGCCGTCTCGCCCTCGCCGTCCTCCTCGCCCTGGTGGTCCCGCTGGCCGCCGGCGCCTGGCTCCCGGCCGTGGCCCAGCCCCCCACCTCGCCGACCACCACGGCCGCCCCCACCACCACGGCCGGGCCCACCCCGGTCAGCACCACCGTCCCGCCGGCCACGGCCGCGCCTCCCACCTCGATCGGGCCGGAGGGCATCCGCATCACCCGGGGCCTCGTGATGGTCACCATCCCCGGCACGCCGCCCACCGACCTCACCGTCGACGTCTACCAACCGGCCGAGGGGACCCCCGAGCCCAACGGAGGCCGCCCGGCGGTGGTCCTCGTGCACGGCGGCTCGTGGTTCCAGGGCGACACCTCGATGATGGACCCCGAGGGCACCCTGCTCGCCCGCCAGGGCTGGGTCGGGTTCTCGATCAGCTACCGCTTCGCCAAGCCGGAGAAGCCCTCGTTCCCCGACGCCGTGGGCGACGTGCAGCGGGGCGTGCGCTGGGTGGCGGCCCACGCCAAGGACTTCGGCGCCACCCCCGACCGCCTGGCCATGATCGGCTCGTCGGCCGGCGGCCACCTCGCCGCGCTGGTGGCCGCCCTCGGCACCGACCCGATCGTCACGGGGCCGCTGTCGAGCCCGGCCGGTGCCCTGCCCTTCCCGGCCACCGACCCGCCGGCGAAGCTGAAGGTGGTGGCCACCTTCTCGGCGCCGTTCGTGCTCGCCGACCTGGTGCCGAACCAGAACCGGCCGCCGTTCACCTGCGGCTCCAACGAGTACTGCCAGAAGTTCTGGATCATCCCGTTGGTGAAGAACCTCCTCGGGTGCGAGTACCGCGACTGCAAGGACACCTACGAGAAGGCGTCCCCGGTGAACCGGGTCTCGGCCGACACCACCCCGATGTGGATGGCCAACGCCGACGACGAGATCGTCCCCATCGGCCAGATGCAGCTCATGGGCGACGCCCTCATCGCCAACCGCGTCGACCACGACGTGATGATCGTCGAAGGCCACGCCCACGCCGACGAGTACGTCGACCAGGTGTGGAACTCGATGGTGCCGTTCCTCGCCGACCGGCTCGGCGTCGTGCGGCCGGCGCCGGTGTCGTTCCCGACCAAGAACGACGGGCCCGGGGGCGGGCTCGGCCTGGCCCTCGTGGCCCTGGCCGTGCTCCTGCTCCTCGGCGGCGTCGGGGCCGCCGCGCTCACGGGCCGGGAGGAGGGCCGCGGGTCCGGCCCGGGCGGCGGGCCGGGGCCGGGGCCGAGCCGCGGTCCCACGCCGCGGGAACCGGTCGGCGCCGCGCCGTGACCGCCGGCGACTGGCCGGCCTGGGCCGACGCCGAGGCCGCCACCATCCGCGCCGCCGGTCGGTGGCGGACCCTGCGCTCCTTCGACGCCGCCGGCCCTCGCGGCGTGCTGGCCGGCACCGGCGAGGTGGTGTCGTACGCCTCCAACGACTACCTCGGGTTGAGCCAGCACCCGGCCGTGCGGGCCGCCGCCGTCGAGGCCATCGGGCGGTGGGGCACGGGGGCCGGGGCCAGCCGGCTCGTCGTCGGCTCGCGGCCCGTCCACCACGACCTCGAGGCGGCGGTGGCGGCCTGGAAGGGCGCGGAGGCGGCGCTCCTGTTCCCCACCGGCTTCGCCGCCAACCTCGGCGTCCTCGCCACCGTGGGCACCGACGGGGCGCGCCTCCACTCCGACGAGCTCAACCACGCGTCGATCATCGACGGGTGCCGGCTGGCCCGGGCCGACGTCGC
>JAKOVR010000020.1 GCA_029782025.1 Actinomycetes bacterium
TCGGAGAGGCGCGCGAGCCACCACTCGTCGGAGTTCGGCTCATCGGACTTCCAAAGAAGGACCCGGCCGCACGAGCACAGCGACTTCGCCACGGCCTGAGTCTCGCGCTCCTGGACCACAGGAGGAGCCGGTGATCACCGTCCCTGATCACGCGGGCCATATCCCGTGCGCGGCAAGCGTCCCCTCGTCACAGTTCGCCGGATCGGACCGCCTGGGGCTGCGCCGATCAGCCACGACTCCACGGCCTCAGAGGACGCGGGTGAGATGGTCGGTGTCACCCGCCATGACCTCGTGGAAACCCCCGGCCGGATCGACGTCCACCACGGTGACGCTGGTGTTGGCCACCGGCACCACGACGAGGCGGTCGTCGCCCCGGCAGGCGCCGAGGACGGCGTTGATGGCCACGAAGTGGGTGACGATCACCGCGTCGACGGGCAGAGCGGCGAGATGGGCCAGCAGCGCATCGCACCATTCGGTGAACCGGGCGTCGAGGTCGGACCAGCGGCCGGCCAGCGCCGTGCGGAGCCAGGCCTCGCGCTCGGCCAGGTCCGGCGACGGCGACGGGATCTCGGCCACGACGGGGTCGAGCACGGCCTCCGTGCCCCAGCGCGCCAGCAGCGGCGCCGCCGTCTCGACCGTGCGCCGCAGCGGGCTCACGTGGACGGGCATCGGCGGCAGGCCGGCCAGCCGTTCGGCCACCGCCACCGCCTGGGCCCGGCCCGTGTCGCTCAGCCCGGGGTCGGGGTCGGCGCCCCACCCCGCCGCCGCCTCACCGTGGCGCACCAGATGGAGGCGGATCACCCGAGCCCGTCGAAGAGGGAGGTGCCGAACGGCGCGCCGTCGGCCCGCGAGCCGTCGAGCTCGACGTACCACTCGGTGCCGAAGGCGACGGCGAACACCTCGGCCGGCATCTTCATGAAGAACGAGTCGGCGCTGATCTGGCTGGCGTGGGCCTCCATCGCCGCCCGCTTGCGCTCGATGGCGGCACCGACGTCGACGGCATGGGTGATCTCGGCCTCGGGCATGCCGAAGGGCCCGTTCTCGATCGTGTCGCGGCGCTGGTCGAAGTCCTCCGCCAGGTCCTCGGCGATCTCCTCGGCCAGCTCGCGCTGCTCCGCCATCATCTGCATGATGCGGTCGCGGTTCATGGTGGTCTGGAACACCCTCGCCACCCCCACCAGCTCGGCCGCCCGGCGCCCCACCCGGTGGACCTGGATGTGGTCGGGGTGGCCGTAGCCGCCGTGGCCGTCGTAGATGGTGAGCACGTCGCACCCGACGTCGGCGAGGATGGCGGCGAGACGCTGCGCCGCCTCCTCCACATCGGCCTGCCAGAAGCAGGCCGGGTTCTCGTTGGTCGGCTCGCCCATCATCCCGGAGTCCTCGTAGCCGAGGAAGTGCACGCCGTGGATCCCGAGGATCTCCGCCGACCGATGGGTCTCTTCGACCCTGCGCTCCCACAACGGCTCACCGTCGCGCAGCACGCCGGGCTGGGGCTCGCCCTGCTCGCCTCGGGTGGCGGTGACGAGCACGACGCGGTGGCCGGCCGCGGCGGCGAGGGCCATGGTGCCACCGGTGGCGATGGCCTCGTCGTCGGGGTGGGCGTGGAAGGTGACGAGTGTGGGCACGGCCACCGAGCCTACCGACCCGGCCCCGTGCCCACACCGGCCAGCACCGGCTCGACCGAGCGGGCGGTCAGCTCCCCTGGATGGCGCTGCCGACCCCGGAGAACTTCGAGGACGCCGCCTTGCCGAGGAAGGTCACGGCGAGGATGCACACCACGGCGATGAGGGCGACGAGGAGCGCGTACTCCACGAGCGACGCGCCCCGGTCGGTCTTGCAGCGCGCCGTCAACAGGGCGCGCAGGTACTCGTAGCTGATCAGCATGGGGTTCCCCTTTCGGGTTCGGGCCCGGACCCACCCGGGGGACACGGACCGCAACTGGTGGATGCCCAGCTATGCCCCGGGGCCGGCCGGCGTTACCGGCGCCCCGGTCGGGGGAACAGTGTGGGAGCGGCTCAGGCGATGGCGCCCGAGGAGCGCAGCGCAGCCACGCGCTCGGGGCCGAAGCCCCAGTCGACCAGTGCCTCGTCGGTGTGCTGGCCGGCGTGGGCCGGCGGGCGCTGCACGCCGCCGGGCGTGCGCGAGAACCGGGGCGCCGGCGCGGGCTGGACGATGCCCTGGAGCTCGAGGAAGGTGCTCCGCTCGACGTTGTGGGGGTGGCTCGGCGCCTCGGTCATCGACAGCACCGGGGCGAAGCACACGTCGCTGGCCTCCATCAGCTCGCACCACTCGTCGCGCGTCTTGGACCGGAAGACCTCGGCCAGCTTGTCCTTCAGAGCCGGCCACTGCGACCGGTCGTACTGGTGGGGCAGGCTCGGGTCGTCGGCCAGCCCCGTCTTCTCCAGCAGCTCCCGGTAGAACTTGGGCTCGATCGAGCCGATGGAGACGTATTTGCCGTCGGCCGTCTCGTAGACCTCGTAGAAGTGGGCACCGGTGTCGAGCATGTTGGTGCCGCGCTCGTCGTTCCAGATGCCCATGGCCCGGAAGGCGTGGAACATCGTCATGAGCACGGCGGCCCCGTCGACCATCGCCGCGTCGATGACCTGCCCCTGGCCCGACGCGGCCCGCTCGGTGAGCGCACAGGCGATGCCGAAGGCCAGGAGCATGCCACCACCCCCGAAGTCGCCCACGAGGTTGAGGGGCGGGAGCGGGGCCTGCCCGTTGCGGCCGATCGGCTCGAGGGCGCCGGCCAGGGCGATGTAGTTGATGTCGTGGCCGGCGGCGAGGGCGTAAGGCCCGTCCTGGCCCCACCCGGTCATCCGGCCGTAGACCAGCCGGGGGTTGCGGGCCAGGCAGTCGTCGGGGCCGAGGCCGAGCCGCTCGGCCACGCCGGGCCGGAACCCCTCGAGCAGGACGTCGGCCTGCTCGACCAGACCCAGCACGGTCTCCACCCCGTCGGGGTTCTTCAGGTCGATGCCGACCGACCGTCGACCCCGGTTGAGCACGTCGGCCGGCGGGCTGGCCGGGTCGCCCCCCATCACCTGCTCGGCCCGATCGATGCGGAGCACGTCGGCGCCCATGTCGGCCAGCATCATGGCGCAGAACGGGCCGGGGCCGATCCCGGCCAGCTCGATGACCTTGATCCCGGTGAGTGGTCCGGACACGTGATCTCCTTGGGTTGGCGGCCTCAGGCCGACGGCGTGGAATCGGCGACCCGGGCGGCCAGCGCCGTGATGCCGGCGATCATCCGGGCCCAGTAGGCGGGCGGCATGTCGTGGGCCATGCCCTCGAGGACCACCAGCTCGGCCCCGGGGACCAGCTCGGCGGTGCGGGCGCCCCCGCTCGGCCCGACGAGCGGGTCGATGTCGCCGTGGAACACCAGCGTCGGCACATCGAGCTGGGCCAAACCTTCGGCGCGAGAGCCCGAGGCCAGCACGGCCAGCAGCTGCCGGGCGACACCCATGCCGTCGCGTCCGCGCTCCCAGGCACGCGCCGCCAGGTCACGGACGATGTCCTCGTCGAAGTGCTCCGGCGAGCTGATCAGCTTGGCCTGGGCCACGGCGTGGTCGATCGCGGCGTCCCGCTCGGCCGGCGCCACCGAGAGCAGCGACGGGAGGATGGCGGGGTCGGGCTGGCCGACGTCGGGCTCGCCCGTGGTCGACATGATCGACGTGAGCGACAGCACCCGGGCGGGGTGAGCGATGGCGATCTGCTGGGCGATCATGCCGCCCATGGAGCGGCCGACCACGTGGGCCCGGTCGATGCCGAGGTGGTCGAGCACGCCGACCGCGTCGAGCGCCATGTCGGCGAGGGTGTAGGGCGCCTCGACCGTGCCCCCGGTGAAGATGGAGAAGATCGAGGTGATCGGGTCGACCTCGGTCTCGATCGAGCTCGACTGGCCGACGTCGCGGTTGTCGAAGCGCACCACCCGGAACCCGCGGTCGGCGAGCGCCTCGCAGAAGGCGTCGTCCCAGGTGATGAGCTGGCCGCCGAGACCGGCGACGAGGAGCAGCGGGACGCCGTCGGGATCGCCGACCTCGTCGAAGCAGATGGTGATGCCATTGATGGGAGCGACGGGCACGGCGTCATCCTTCCCGTACTTGACTGGCCGGTCAAGTAGAGCGGTAGCGTCGTTCCATGGGTGAGTCGATGGAGCCGGAGCTGCACGTGGCCACGATCGAGGCCATCGCCCCCCGCACCCTGCACGCCATCGTGAAGCTGCGGTGCGACGTGTTCGTCGTCGAGCAGCAGTGCGTGTACCCCGAGCTCGACGGCCTCGACGACCAGCCGACCACGAGGCACCTGTGGATCACCGAGGCCGGCCAGGCGAACCGGGTCCTCAGCTACCTGCGCATCCTGCAGCCCGAGACCGGGGGCACCTGGATCGGCCGCATCGTGACGAGGCCCGACCAGCGGCGCACCGGTCAGGGCTCCCGGCTCGTGCGCACCGCCCTCGGCCTCCTCGACGACGAGCTGGTGCCCGAGGTGCACCTCAACGCCCAGGTCTACGCCGCCCCGTGGTACGAGGGGTTCGGGTTCGAGGCCTGCGGCGCCGTGTTCGTGGAAGACGGGATCTCCCACGTGCCGATGCGCCGCTTCATGCCCACCACCGCCTGACCGGGCCGGCGCCGGTAGCCTCGCCGACCGTGGCTGCCGTACCGGACGACATCGCCGGCTCCCCGCTCCCCTACCGCGTCGACCCCCTCACCGGCGACGTGGCCTTCATCGTGGCCAAGCGCCAGGGCCGGCCCAACCTCCCGAGCTCGGGGTGCCCGTTCTGCGTGGGCGGGATCGAGGCCCCGGAGCCCTACGACGTGTTCGCCTTCACCAACCGATGGCCGTCGATCCCCGACGGGCGGTGCGAGGTGGTGCTCTACACCAGCGACCACGACGCCACCTTCTGGTCGCTCGGCGCCGCCGGTGCCCGCAAGGTGATCGACCTGTGGGCCGACCGCACCGCCGCTCTCGGAGCGCGCGACGACGTGGCCTACGTGCTGGTCTTCGAGAACCGCGGGCCGGAGGTGGGCGCCACCATCGCCCACCCCCACGGCCAGATCTACGCCTTCGACGCCATCCCGCCGCGGGCCCGTGACGAGCTGGTGGACCCCCTCCCCGACGCGGCGTGGGCCGCCGCCGCGGGCGACGACAGCGAGCGCCTCGTGGCCACCGACCCCGCCGGCCGGTGGCGGGCCTGGGTGCCGTTCGCGGCCGGCTGGCCCTACGAGCTCCTGGTCGCGCCGGCGGCGCCCCGGCCCGACCTCCCGTCGCTCGACGACGCCGACCGCGACGCGCTGGCCCGGCTGCTGGTCGACGTGTTCGCCCGGCTCGACCAGCTCTTCGACGGGCCGATGCCCTACATGATGTGGTGGCACCAGCGCCCCACCGACGGCGGACCGTGGCCCGAGGCCAGGCTCCACCTCCACGTCGCCCCCATCTACCGCTCGGCCAACACGCCGCGGTTCATGGCCGCCGGGGAGCTGGGCAGCCACGTGTTCTTCAACCCGGTCGACCCGGTCGACGCGGCGGCACAGCTCCGAGCTCTCCCCGGCCTCACCGACGAGGAGCGACGGGATGGGTGAGCGGGTGCGCGCCTTCGCCCCGGGCCGGGTGAACCTGATCGGCGACCACACCGATTACGCCGGCGGGTTGGCCCTGCCCATGGCGATCCAGCTCGGCACCACCGTCGAGGGCCACCGCACCGACGCCGCCGCCGGCATCCGGCTCACGTCGGCCGACCAGCCCGACCCGGTGGTGCTGCCCGTCGACGTGGCCGACCCCGCCGCCGTGGCGCCGCCCTGGGGGCGCTACGTCGCCGGCGTCGTGCACGAACTGCGCCCGGTCCACGGCTTCGAGGGCGCGGTCACCTCCACCCTCCCGATCGGGAGCGGCCTGTCGTCGAGCGCCTCCCTGGAGCTGGCCGTGGCCCTCGCCCTCGGCTTCGCCGGCTCGCCCCGGGAGCTGGCCGAGCTGGGTCAGCGGGCCGAGCAGGTGGCCTCGGGCGTCCCGTGCGGGATCATGGACCAACTGGCCTCGGCCTGCGGCGAGGCCGGCCGCGCCCTGCTCGTCGACTTCACCACCATGGCGGTCGAGCCGGTGCCCGTGCCCGACCACATCGAGATCGTCGTGGTGCACTCGGGCCAGCCCCGCGAGCTGGCCGGCTCGGCCTACGGCGAGCGGCGGGCATCCTGCGAGGCCGCCGCCGCGCTGATCGGCCCTCTGCACGACGCCACCCTCGAGGACGCCGAGTCGATCGCCGACCCGCGGCTGGCGGCCCGGGCCCGCCACGTGGTGACGGAGAACGCCCGCGTGCGCGCCTTCGCCGCCGCCCTCACCGCCGGCGACCTGGCCGCGGCCGGGGCGGCCATGTACGAGTCCCACGCCAGCCTCGCCGTCGACTTCGAGGTGAGCACCCCGGTGCTCGACGCGCTGGTCGAGCGGCTCCGGGCCACGCCCGGCGTCCACGGGGCCCGCCTCACCGGGGCCGGGTTCGGCGGCTGTGTCGTGGCCCTCACCGATCCCGGTGCGCTCCGGGAGGGCTGGGTCGTCCACGCGTCGGCCGGGGCCCGGCTCGGCGACTGACCGTCCTGCTCAGGGGGTGAGGGCCTCGCCGAAGGCGGCGTCGACCGCCTCGGTGCCGTAGGCGGCCACGCACGGGCGACCGTCGGCATCGCGGTCGATCGAGGCCGGGTGGTGGTTGAACTCGTCGTAAGCCAGGACCGACGCCCACGGCCAGCCCTGGTTGCGGAGGTCGCCGCAGCTCTTCTCACCGATGTCGAGGGCGGCCAGGGTGAACGGCCCGTCGGTGCCCCGTACCCACACGAACCGCCCGTCGTCCCCCACCACCACGGCGAGGACGTCGGATGGCTGCTGCTCCTTGATCGGCGGCTCGGTGGTGGCGTGGCAGCCGAGCACCTCGCCGCGGAACAGCGGCCGGTCGGGGATGCAGAGCACCTTGTGCGTCCACCCGGTGCGGCGCTTGATCACCGTCTCGAGCGCGACCTGCACCTGGTCGTTGGTGGGCTCGGCCCGCGGCACGGTGCCCCCCGTGGCAGGCGGCGCCGTTGCGTACGGCCGCGTGCGGGGCACGAGGATGTCGGGCGGCACCGCATAGGTGGTGACCGACGGCAGGGCGGCGCGGGCCCGCTCGGGCGCGTCGGCTTCGTGGCGGACCACGACCACGACCGCCCCGACGGCGACCGCGACCGTGCCGGCGAGGATCGCCAGGCGGACCGGGAGGGTCAGCGGGGGGCGGGGCGTGGACGGCTCAGCCATGGGCGGGCAGGAGGTTAGCGACGGTGTCGCGGAGCCTCGCCATCGCCGCCGGCGTGCGGGTGCCCCACCAGAAGAGGTCCTGCCCGTCGACGAGCGCCACGGGGGCGATGGCTTCGAGCTCGGGGACGTGGCGCGGACCGAACGGGTAGGGCTCCGACGGAGCGAGCACGACGGCCGGCCGCCGGCTGACCACGGCGGCGAGGTCGCACGAGGGGTAGCGCCCGTCGTCGATCCCGAACACGTCGGCGACGCCGACGTGTTCGAGGAGCGAGGACCCGTAGGTGCCGCCCCCCACGGCCATCCACGACACCTCGCCGCCGGTGCGGTCCCGCCAGATCGGTACGAAGGCGGGCACGGCGGGCACCGGCGGCGGCGGGAACGGCGGCCAGGGGTCGGGCGGCGGGAGCCCGCAGGCGGCGGCCAGCGCGGCGAGCGTCGGTGCCACGTCCTCGACGGCGTGGACCGAGGTGACGTGGATCGGGACGCCGGCGGCGACGAGCGCGTCGGCGTCCTCCCGCCGGTTCTCCTCGTCGTCCATCACCACGAGGTCGGGGGCGAGGGCCACGATGGCGGCGAGATCGGGGTCCTTGGTGCCGCCGACGGTGGGGAGGGCCGGTTGCTCGCAGAACCGGGTGCAGGCGACGGGCCGGCACCCCAGGGCGAGGAGCGATTCGGTGACGGACGGGACGAGGCTGACGACGCGCACGGGGACGGCGCCGGCTACATGCGGTTGAGCAGGTCGGCCTTCTTGGCCTGGAAGTCGGCCTCGGTGATCACGCCCTGGTCGCGCAGCTGGCTGAGCTGGGCGATCTGCTCGGGGATCGACGCCGGCGCCGGGGCCGGGGCCGCCGCGCCCGCCGGGGCGAGGCCGGCGCCCTGGGCCATGTTGGTGAACCGCCGCGTCTCGTTGGTCTCCATCTGCTTGTAGATCTGGTTCTGGATCGCCGCCGGCTTCTTGATCTCGCTGAAGACCTGGGTGCCGAACTCCGACGCCGACTCGATGCGGAGGTCGCCGGCCCCGAGCAGGCGCTCGAGGATCGACTGGTTGAAGAACACGGTGTTGATGCGCTCGAGCGGGAACTCGAGCCCGCTCTTGGCGAACACGCCGCTGCGGTAGATGAGGCGGTCGGTGGTGAGCACCAGCTGGGTGGTGACCCACTTGGCCAGCCGGGCCACGAACCACACCAGCGAGCTGAGGATGAGGACGATGGCGACGACGCGCACGATGGTGCCGACGGCGTTGTCCTGCAGGGCCACGATGGCCACGATGCCGAGGACGATCGACCCCACCAGCGCGGCCACGTGCTTCGCCATGTACATCCAGTGCGGATGGAGGTCGAGGATCAGCTGCTCGTGGTCGGCGAGCAGCTCGCGGGGATAGGCCATCGCGCCAGCGTACCGGCCGGCCCGGCCGGCCCCGGGCTTCAGCGCAGCCGGTCGTCGGCCCGGAACACCCGCCGGCCGGTGACGAGGGTGTTGGCCAGCTCCCGCTCGTCGTTGACCATGCGCCACGACAGCAGCTGCTCCACCAACGACAGCTGGACCGCGGCCAGCGCCGGATCCCCCGCTCGGTTGTGGAGCTCGCCCGGATCCTCGGCCAGGTCGTAGAGCACCGGCGGCAGGTTGGGGAAGTGGACGTACTTGTGGGTGGCGGTGCGGATCGTGTTGAGGCAGCTGTCGGCCATGCGCAGCCCCAGGCCGAGGAGCATGTCGGGGAGCACCGGGCTGCGGAAGTCGAACTCCCAGTGGGCGGCGTCACGCCACCCCTCGGGCCGGGGCTCGCCCCGCACGAAGGGCAGCAGCGACCGGCCGTCGCACTGGAGCGGGTAGCGGTCGACCCCGAGCCAGTCGAGGATCGTGGGCAGCACGTCGACGTTCTCGGTGAACGCGTCCTCCACGACGGTGCCGCGGCCGGCATCGGCCACCGCCCGCGGGTCGCGCACGATGCAGGGCACGTGGTAGCTCTGGTCGAAAAAGCCGAGCTTCTCCACGAAGTGGTGGTCGCCCATCTGCTCGCCGTGGTCGGACGTGACGATCACGAGCGTGTCGTCCCACAGATCGTTGGCCCGCAACCAGCCGAAGAGCCGACCGAGCTCGTCGTCCACGAGGCGCATCAGCCCGTAGTAGGTGGCCGCGGTCTGGCGCAGCTCGCGCTCCTCCGCCGGCGCCCGCGCCACCTCGAGGCTCAACGCCAGCCCGAGGAACGGGTGCTCGGCCATCTCCTCCTCGACCGTGGCGTGCCGCACCGGCGCAGGCACGTCGGCCGGGTCGTAGAGGTCGTGGTAGCCCTCGGGCGCCACCCACGGGGCATGGGGGCGGAGGTAGCTCACGTGCAGGAAGAAGCCGGGCTCGCTCCGCCGGCGGGTGGCGACCCGGGCCCGCAGGTGGTGGATGGCGGCGTCGGTGAGGAAGCGGGTCTCGCAGTGCTCGGTCGGGATGCGGGTGGGGGCGAAGGTCGACCCCCGGCCGTCCGCGCCCGGGTAGCCCTCGACCTGCTGGTACAGGTCGAAGAAGTGCTCGGGGATCTCGTAGCCGAGCGAGGCCAGGTGGGCGACCCACGGCGGGTCGTGCTCCGTGATGCGGGTGGCGCTCGACCACCCGTCCATGACCGCCTCGTAGGTGCGCAACCGAGG
This sequence comes from Actinomycetes bacterium, assembly GCA_029782025.1. GTDB lineage: Bacteria > Actinomycetota > Acidimicrobiia > Acidimicrobiales > Acidimicrobilacustridaceae > JAKOVR01. Next base: position 9,906 of record JAKOVR010000020.1, read on the forward strand.
ATCGTCGGCGGAGGTCGAGCGCGGGTCGATGGCGGTGTCGGTGTAGCCGAACAGCCACGGGTCGAAGCCGAGCCGGCGAGCCTCCACCGCCATGTTGGTGTGGCGGGCGTCGAGCGGGGTGCCGTTGCCGACCACCCGGTGGTTCTGCATGTACATCCCGGTGAGCAGCGAGGCCCGGCTCGGGCTGCACGGCGCACACTGCGCGTAGTGGCGGGCGAAGCGCACGCCCTCGGCCGCCAACGCGTCGAGGCTGGGGGTCGACACCACGGGGTGGCCGGCGGCGGAGAGGCAGTCGGCCCGCCACTGGTCGACGGTCACGAACAGGACGTTGCGGGGCCGGTCGCCGTGATGGTCGGCGGGCCCGGCGATGTCGTCGGGTTCGTCGTGCTCGGAGGGCGCCACGGCGTCACCCTATTGCGCCCCGTTCGATCGGACGGGACCCGGCCAGCCGGTAGGGTCGCCGGGTGGACCCGGACCGGCTGCTCGACGACCTCAACGACGGTCAGCGCCGCGCCGTCACCTCGACCGCCGCCCCGCTGTGCGTCCTGGCCGGGGCCGGGTCCGGCAAGACCCGGGTGCTCACCCGCCGCATCGCCTACCGCGTCGCCACGGGCGACGCCGACCCCCGCCGTGTGCTGGCCCTGACCTTCACCCGCAAGGCCGCCGGCGAGCTCACCCAGCGCCTCCGCGCCCTCGAGATCCGCGACCGCGTGGCGGCGGGCACCTTCCACGCCGTGGCCCTGGCCCAGCTCCGGGGCCGCTGGGCCGACCGCAACGTCACCCCGCCCGACCTGCTCGACCGCAAGGTGGGCTTCGTCGCCCGGCTCCTCCCCCGCGGCGCCTACGGGCCGACCGCAGCCCTCGACGTGGTCGGCGAGATCGAGTGGGCCAAGGCCCGCCGCATCGGCCCCGAGCTCTACCCGGGGCGCGCCGCGGCCGCCAACCGCAAGTCGGGCAAGGTGCCCGCGGCCGTGGTGGCCGAGGTGTTCGACCGCTACGAGAGCGAGAAGCAGAAGCGCCGGCTGGTCGACTTCGACGATCTCCTCCGGCTGTGCATCCGCGACCTCGAGAACGACCGCTCCTTCGCCGAAGCCCAACGCTGGCGCTTCCGTCACCTCTTCGTCGACGAGTACCAGGACGTCAACCCGCTCCAACACGCGCTGCTCTCGGCCTGGCTGGGCGAGCGGGTCGACCTCTGTGTCGTGGGCGACGCCAACCAGGCGATCTACGGGTGGAACGGCGCCGACCCCGACTTCATCCTGAAGTTCCCGAGCCACCAACCCACCGCCGAGGTGGTCCGCCTGGTCGACAACTACCGGTCCTCACCGGAGATCCTCGCCGCCGCCACCGCCGTGCTGGCCGAGGGCGAGCGCATCGGCGAGCTGCCGGCCGGGAGCGCGCTCGAGCTGCGGGCCAACCGGTCCGAGGGGCCCCGCCCGAAGGTGATCGGCTACGGCACCGGCGAGGACGAAGCCCGCGGGCTGGCCCGGGCCGTGCGCGACCGGCACAAGCCCGGCCGGCCCTGGAGCGACATCGCCGTGCTGGTGCGCACCAACGCCCAGACCGCACCCATCGCAGAAGCCTTCGAGGCCGCCGGCATCCCGTCTCGGGTGAAGGGCGGCTCGGGCCTGCTCGACGAGCCCGAGGTCAAGGCCTGGCTGCGCCAGCTCGCCAACCACCGTGGCGCCTTCGACACCGTGCTGGCCGACCTCGAGGAATCCGCCCGGGACGGCGACCCGGCCCTCGAGGCCCTGGCCGCGATGGCCCGTGACTTCGTCGCCGTCGACCCGTCGCCGTCGGGGGCCGGGTTCGTGGCCTGGATGCGGGCGGCCGCCCGGTCCGAGCAGGCCACCCTCGACGCCGACGCAGTGGAGATCGCCACCTTCCACGGCGCCAAGGGCCTGGAGTGGCCGGTGGTCTTCGTCGCCGGGTGCGAGGAGGGCTTCTGCCCCATCGGCTACGCCCAGACCACCGAGCAGCTGGCCGAGGAGCGCCGCCTCTTCTACGTGGCCGTCACCCGGGCCGAGCAGGAGCTCGTGTGCACCTGGGCCGCCGGTCGGGTGTTCGGAACGAGAGAAGACGCCAAGCCCCGCCGCCGCGAGGCGTCGGCCTACCTCGACGACATCCGGCGCCCCTTCGGTGGGGTGCCGGCCGAGGCGGGGCGGGACCGGGCCGCGGCCACCGCCCGCACCGGCGTCCGCACGGCCCGGGGCGCGCGAGAGCGCAAGGCGCCCGTGGGGGTCTCCTCTCGGGCCGAGCTCGACGACACCGGGCAGGCCCTGTTCGACGCGCTGAAGACGTGGCGGTCCGACACGGCGCGCATGGCCGGCGTCCCCGCCTACATCGTGTGCAACGACCGGACGCTCCTCGCCGTTGCCCGCTCCCGCCCGGCCACGGCCGAGGAGCTGCTGACGGTCCCGGGCTTCGGCCCGGTCAAGGTGGAGCGCTACGGCGAGGCCGTCCTGGCGGTGGTCGCCGGCCAACAGGGCGCCACCGTGGCAGAGTGACGGCGTGGACTTCCTGGTCGAGCAGCGCTACGCCGCCCCGCCCGACGCCGTCGTCGCCCTCTACGCCAGCGAGTCGTTCTACGCCCAGCTGCACGGGCTGCCCAAGATCTCCGTCCCCGAGGTGCTGAGCCGGCGGGCCCAGGGCAACGACGTGGAGCTCCGGGTGCGCTACCGCTTCACCGCCGATCTGCCCGCCGCCGCGCTGGCCGTGATCGACCCCCGCAAGCTCTCCTGGGTCGACCGCACGCGGTTCGACCTGGCCGCCCGCACCGCCACCACCGTGCTGGAGCCCGACCACTACCCCGACCGGCTCCGGGCCGGCGCCGAGGTCGTCTACCTGCCCGACGGCGACGGCACCCTCCGCCGGTTGCGGGGCTCGTGCCGGGTGCGGATGCCCCTCGTCGGCGGCCAGGTGGAGAAGGCGCTCGTGAGCGGGCTTGAGGAGCACTTCGCCGACGAGCGCGAGGTGGCGGCCCGCCTGCTCGGCTCGGGCTGACCGAGCGGCCGGTCCGGCCCGACGACGCCAGCCCTGGCCGAGGCGCTCAGGCGATGTCGCAGGACGCGGCGTGGTACAGCGGCCCCCCGAGGAGCATCGCCTGCTCGTCGCGCGTGAGCTCCACCCCGTTGGTCAACGGGCCCATCCGATCGACCACGACCCGGCTGCGGAGCTGATCGACGTGGACCTCGACCTTCGCCCGTCGACACGCGGACGTCACAGCCGGCTGACCGTTCAGACGGTCGGCCAGACGCTGCAGGTCGGCCACCGCGTAGCGGCGGAGCGGTCCCGGACCGGGGACGCCGACCAGCGCGCCGGCGCCCAGCCACGTCGCCAGCCCGAGGGCGATCCAGAACGCCACGCGACGAGCGGCCCGCCGCTCGGCTCGTCGGGGCGGCTCGGGCCGCTCGCCTCCGCTGTCGTCGGTCATCGCCCACCCATGCCCTGAAGGGGCGAGGCCGTTACCCCTGGCCGAGGCGGGCCTGCTCGGCGGCGTCGCGCTGGGCCTTCAGCTCGCTGAAGCGGGAGAAGTCGATGGAGATGAAGATGCCCTCGGCTTCGGCGCACAGGCGGTCGCCGGCGTAGAGCACGCCCCGGGTGAAGATCTTGCGGCCCTCCACCCGTTCGAGGGTGCCGATGAAGCGCAGCTCGGTGTGCAGCGGCGTGGGGCTGCGGTACACGACGGTGAGGGTGCCGGTCATGCCGGGCTGGCCGCTCAGCGACTGGGTGGCGCCGAGCAGCTCGTCGAAGGCGCCGGCGACGTAGCCGCCGTGCACGCACCCGGGCGGGCCCTCGTAGGCCGAGCCGAAGAAGGCCCGG
>JAKOVR010000192.1 GCA_029782025.1 Actinomycetes bacterium
GCCGACTCGCTTGAACGGCTTTCCTGGACCCTCGTTGAGGTTGAGGTAGCTGCGGATGGATGATGCTGGGACATCAGGTCCCAGTTGAAGAGCGACGGCTGCACGGATGTCCTCGATCGGCATGGGTTTGCCGACCTCCTGCAGCGCGCTAACTATCGCGTCTCGAACTTCGCCGGGTCGGCGTCTGGTCTTGGTGGGGGACGAATTCCGAGGCATGGGAGCACTATAGACGTCTAGACGTCCTTGGCCAGGGACCGATGGTCTGAGCGATCGCCGCCTCGCCCAGCGCCGTAACCGCAGTATGCCCAGGAGGTGTGACAACGAAGCCTCCCCGGAACCCGTCGGAGGCCCACGAAAGCCCATGTCACAGGTGTTTTCGAGATGATCGGGGCACCTTGCTTGTCACACCCCCTGCGTAGAGTCGAAGCATCGGCCAACTGACCTCAGGAGGTACCCATGCCGATCGTCACCCACGTGCGCAAGGAGTCGTCGAGCGACGGCAGCCACAAGCACATCGCCGCCGTCAAGACAACCGCCGGCGTGACCTACACCCGCGCCGAAGTTGTTGCCAGCCTTGATCGTGGTGAGGACTGGCAAACGAAGGCCGCAAGCGGCCACTCGGCGAAGATCGAGAAGATCAAGTTCTGCCCAGGCAGCGGGTGCTTGGTTACGCCGTACATCCGCACCAATCGCGACAAGTACGCCGATGACAACCTCGACAACTTGCCGAGCTTCTGACGAGACGGCGATGGCGCAGATCTTCATCAGCCATAGCAGCGCCGACACGAAGTGGGTCGAGCTGATCGCTGCTCATGCCACTGCGCTCGGCGTGACGCCCTACCTCGCCGAGCACGACCCACGACCAGGTACCAACCTGTCGCAGAAGGTGCGCGAGGCAATCCGGGCGAGCGACGCCATGATCGTCCTGCTGACAACCAACAGCATGGAATCCCCCTACGTCCAGCAAGAGATCGGTGTGGCCGTCGAACAAGGCAAGCTCGTTGTGCCGCTGGTTCATCCCGATGTAGAGGGTCGCTCGCGAGCACTCCTCGACGGCGTGGAATACATCGTGCTCGACTTCGCGTCACCTGCGCCGGCGACGACCGCACTCATCGGACAGCTTCAGATGATCGCTGAGCGTGCAGCTGATCAGCAGGCCGCGGAGCGGCGGCGTGAGATGATTGGCAACGCCATCGTCGTTGGTGTGCTGATCGGCCTGATCATCCTTGCGCTTCAAGCGGAGTCGGGCTGACCCCCACGGATCCTGCATCAGGGCAGGTCGAGATGGTTTGAAAGAAGTCTCATCAGCTCCACTGGAAGCCTTGTCGCATCATCTCGGACGAACACCCGGCCCGCGATCGGGCGCGGCGGTACGAGGCGGCGGGTGCCGCCGTGGGGATCGTCGTCGGCACCGCTTGGCACTTCGTCTACGCGTGGACGGGCCGCAACGCGCTCGTCGGCCTGGTCGCCCCCGTCAACGAGAGCGTGTGGGAGCACACGAAGTTGCTGGTGGTCCCGCTGCTGGCCTGGACCGCCGTGGAGGCGTTCGTCCTGAGCGACGGCCGCCGTCTGGCGTTCGCCAAAGCCGCGTCCCTGCCGGCCGGTGCGCTCTTCATCGTCGTGTTCTTCTACACCTACACCGGCGCGCTCGGCATCGAGAGCGTCGCCGTCGACATCGCCTCGTTCGTCGTGGCGGTGCTTGGTACGCAATGGCTCAGCTTCCGACTCCTTTCCCGGCGTCGCGACGCGCCACTGCCGACGATCGCCTCGGTGACGCTGCTGTGCGCGTTCGCGCTCGCGTACGTTCCGCTCACGCTCGCGCCTCCCCACGTGCCCCTCTTCCGCGACGGGCCGAGTGGGGGCTACGGCACGTCGGTCGGCGAATCGTCAGCCCGGACCGACAGCGGTCACTGAGTCAGTGCCCCACCCCGAACAGGCCGGTGGCGCCCGGCGGTTGCACGGTGGCCGCCGCCCACGTCACCCCGTTGTCAGACGACACGAACACGAGTCCGGTGTTGTCGACGGCGACGAAGTTGGCGCCGTTGGACGCCACCTTGGTGAGGTAGGGAGTACCCGAGGGTTGGACGGTGGCTGCCGCCCATGTGACCCCGTTGTCCGACGACACGAACGCCCGGCCGGCGGGGGCGTCGACAGCGACGAAATTCGCGCCATTGGACGCCACCCCGCCGAACGACACGGCGCCCGGCGGTTGCACCGTGGCCGCCGCCCACGTGACCCCGTTGTCCGACGAAACGAACGCGAGCCCACCGCCGTCGACGGCCACGAAGTTGGCGCCACTGGACGCCACCCCGAGGAGGAGGCCGGCGCCCGGCGGCTGGGTGGTCGCCGCCGCCCACGTGACCCCGTTGTCAGACGACACGAACACGAGCCCACTGCCGTCGACGGCCACGAAGTTCACGCCGTTGGACGCCACCCCGCTGAGGAGGGCGGCGCCCGGGGGTTGGACGGTGGCGGCAGCCCACGTGACCCCGTTGTCGGACGACACGAACGCGAGCCCGTTGTCGCCGACCGCCACGAAGTTGGGTACGGGAGGGGGCGGTGGGGTCGCGGCCGAAGCGGCCGGTGCGCTCAGGATCTGAGGCGCAACCCAGGCCGCGCCCGACGCTACGACGCCCACGGCCAGCACCCGCCGCCGAGAGACGCCCGCGCCGTCGTCCGACATGTCGCTCAGCTCCATCGATCCACTCCACCGGCCGTCCCCCGGTTCCGGCACGTCTGTCGGCCTCGAAGGGTCGAGGGAATCTACACGGGCGGCCACGACCGGGCGGGCAAGGGGGCTCTGGCGAGCAGGAGGTCCGTGACCGCGTCACGCGACTCCAGGTTCTGGCGGGCCGGCGGACGAGCCACCGGTCGAGCGACGGCTCAGCGCACAGGAAGCCGGCACGCTGCTGCGGCCCGGCCTCGCTTCGGGCACGTGTGTGCAAGGATCCCGCCCGATGTCCGGTGGGATCGACTACCTCGAGCGGTTCGAGGCCAGGGCTGGGCTCATCACCTGGGACGTGGAAGCGCTCGGGCGGATCGACGTCGCCCCCGACTTCGCGCGGATCCTCCACGCCGCCTCGCTCCTCGAGGACGACACGGCGCTCACCGTTCTCCAGTGCAACTCGTTCGGCTTCGACCGCCTTGAGGACCTCGCGCCCTTCCTGCCGCAATGGCAGGCGGAGGAAGCCGAGCACGCACGAGCGCTTCGGACCGTCGTCGGTCACCAGACGCCAGCGGCAGCAGCAGGGCAACCAGGACGAAAGCGGTCCGTCGACCACCTGATCGCTCGCGTCCCCGCCCGCTTCATCGGACGACGCTCGCCCGCGCCGTTCGTCTTCTGCGCACTGGGGGCCACCGCCGAGTACCTCGCCACCGCGCTGTACTCCGAGCTCGCCAATCGGGCAACGGCGCCGGTGCTCACGCGGCTCCTGCGGTCGATCGCACGGCAGGAAGCCCGACACCTTGCCTTCTTCCTGGCCGCCGCCCGGGTTCGGGGGCAAGAGATGTCCAGCTTCGATGGGCGCCTCAGCCGCGGCGTGCTCGGGGCGATCTGGGCGCCCATCGGCGTGCCGACGCTCGGGAGGGAAGCGTGGCTCGAGCTGTTCGCCGGTTGGCTCGACGACGATCACCTCCGGAAACGGCTCGAGAAGATGGACCGCGTCCTCGACTCGATTCCCCAACTCGCAGGCATGGAGCTCATGGGTACCTTCCTCGGTGAGGTGGCGTGATCCCGCCGTCGCTCGTCAAGGCGCTCCTGGACCCGTCCTCGAACCCGCAGCAGGAGGCCCCACCACCGTGCCCTTCGATCTCGATGATCCGGGCCTGCGATCCTCCTGCAAGGCGACCGACACACCCAGCGTCGCATGCCGCGGGTGGTCGCTAGCCTGTCGGCATCGCTGGTGGAAGACGCATGTGTGCCTGGGTCACCGCCCGGACCGCGCGCTGAAGAGAGGGCACAGCCACAGCCACCCCCTTCCGATTGCGCACTCGGTCCAGAGGAGCGTTGGCGACTCCACGCCTTCGTGACCCCCGGATCGGTGCGATCATGCCTGGGTGCAACGCGTGTCGATCATGGGCAACGCGGGTTCGGGCAAGACCACGACGGCACGGCGCCTCGCCGCCCTGCTCGGCATCCCGCACCTCGAGCTCGATGCCGTGCATCACCTTCCCGGGTGGGAGCCGATCGACCGGGAGGACTTCCGTCGGACCGTCGAGGACTTCGCGCAGCGCGATTCCTGGGTCGTCGACGGCAACTACGGAGCGGTCCGGGACATCGTCCTCGCCAGGGCGGACACGGTCGTGCAGCTCGACCTACCGAGGCTGGTCGTCATGGCGAGGGTGATCAGACGCAGCGTCCATCGGGCCGTCTCCGGCGAGGAGCTCTGGAACGGGAACCGGGAGCACTGGCGCGATCTCCTCCGCCCGCGCAAGGAGGACAACATCATCCTGTGGGCCTGGACGCAGCACGGCAAGTACCGCGGCCGCTACCTGGAGCTGGTCACAGACCCGGCCCTGGCCGAGCTCACCGTGGTCCGGCTCCGCTCCCGGGCCGAGGTCGAACGCTGGCTGGCCACCGTCCGGCGGTGATCACGTCCGCTCGAGGATCACCACGGGAATCTCACGGCCGGCGGTCTTCTCGTACTCGGCGAACCCGGGCATGAGCTCCTTCTGGCGCGACCAGATGCGCTCCCGCTCGTCACCCTCGGCGACACGGGCCCGCACCGAGATCACCTCCGTGCCCACCTCGACCGTCGTATCGGGGTTGGCGACCAGGTTGTGATACCAGTCCGGGTGGGTGGGTGCGCCGGCCTTCGATCCGAACACGGCGAAGGCCTCGCCCACCGGCTGGCAGACCAGCGGGGTCACCCGCTCGATGCCCGACCGGGCACCCGTGTGGTGCAACAGGACCATCGGGGCACCCTCGAACCGGCCGCCCACCCGCCCGGCGTTGGCACGGAACTCCTCGATGATGGCCTGGTTGAAGTCGCGGGGGTCGGGCATGAGGAGGCTCCGGTCGGATCGTGAGGGTGAGCAAGGGGCACAACCGACGCCACGGCCGCCGTCATTCCCTCGAGCTGCCGCAACCCGAGCCACTCGGGCGCGGTCGCCGTGCGACCTCACAACAGGGCGTCCGCCCGGCCGGCCTAGGCTCGGCCCGCAGGGCGCTCCCCTTTCCCCTGCGGCGATGTGAGGAAGCACATGGGATCCCTGGCCGACGAGACCCGATGGATGGACGCCACCGACCAGGCGAGCCTCGTCCGCGAGGGCGAAGTGACACCCGCGGCATTGGTGGAGGCGGCGATCGAGCGGATCGAGGCGGCCGACGGCCCCATCAACGCGGTGGTGCACCGCTGGTTCGACCACGCCCGCGCCGCGGCTGATCAGATTCCCGCTGGAGCGCCGTTCGTCGGGGTCCCGACCCTCGTGAAGGACCTCAACGCCCACGTCGCCGGTCAGCCGATCGCCAACGGCAACGTCGCCATGCGGGAGGCCCGGTTCGTCTCGGCCTTCGACTCGACGGTCGTCGAGCGGCTGCGAGCGGCCGGCACGGTGTTGCTCGGTCGTACCACGAGCTCGGAGTTCGGCAGCCTGCCCGTGACCGAGACGGCGGCCTACGGCGCCACGCGCAACCCGTGGGACCCGACCCGCACCCCAGGCGGTTCCAGCGGGGGTGCCGCCGCTGCGGTCGCGGCGGGCATGGTGCCGGTCGCCCACGCCTCCGACGGCGGGGGCTCCATCCGCATCCCCGCCTCGTGCTGCGGCCTGGTCGGGCTCAAGCCGTCGCAGGGGCGCATCTCGATGGGCCCGGACCGCAAGGAGTCGGGCCTGGCCGTCGACTTCGCCGTCACCCGCAGCGTGCGCGACACCGCCGCCCTGCTCGACGCCCTCTCGGGGCCCGGCGTGGGCGACGACGTGGTGGCGCCGGCGCCGACCCGCCCGTTCCTCGATGAGGTCGGGGCCGACCCGGGCCGGCTGCGCATCGGCCTGCTCGACCACCGTCCCGACGGCCGACCGGTGCACGACGACTGCGCCGCCGCCGTCACGTCCGCCGGCCGTCTGCTCGAGCAGCTCGGTCACGTCGTCGAGCCCGGGTTCCCGGGGGCCATGGCCGACGCCGGCTTCACCCAGCACTTCTTCACGCTGTGGACGGTGAGTCGCGCCGTGGTGATCGCCTCGTGCGGCCGGATGGTCGGACGGCCGCTCGACGAGGCCGAGGTCGAGCCGGTCAACTGGGCGATGGCCGCCCTGGCCCGCTCGTCGTCGGGTGCCGACTTCGGCCAGGCCCTCGACGCCGTGGCGAGGTTCCGCCGGGCGGTCCTGGCGTGGTGGGCCGACGGGTTCGACCTGCTCCTCTCCCCGACGGTGGCCGCACCACCGCTCGAGATCGGGGCCCTCGACGCCCCCGATGAGCCCCTGCTCCCGATCATCGGGGCCGGGGAGTGGACCGCGTTCACCCCGCCCTTCAACGCCACCGGCCAACCGGCGATCAGCCTGCCCCTGCACTGGAGCGACGACGGTCTGCCCATCGGAGTGCAGCTCGTCGCCGCCTATGGGCGCGAGGACCTCCTCCTGCGGGTCGCGGCCCAGCTCGAAGCGGCGCAGCCGTGGGCGCACCGCCGCCCACCCGCCTGACGGTCAGCAGCGACGATCGGTCGCGCCGCCGCCCGCCGGGGGCACCGGCGTGGTTCAGCCGGGCCGGCGCTCGTCGAGCGTCGTCAGGTACGGCGCCATCACCACCAGGGCGTGATCGACCTGGCGCTCGATCTGTCCGTCGAGGTCGTCGAGCTCGGCTCCGAGCATGATCCGCTCGTGCAGCTTGCCCTGGATCATGCCCAGGTACACCTCGGCGTCGCGGCGGGGGTCGTCGCACCCGAGCGCCTCGAACTCGGCCTCCACCACGGCGATGGCCCGCTCGGTGATCTCCTCGGCGAACAGCGGCCCGAGCCCGTGCTCGCCATCGGCGTAGGCGATCCGCTGCAGGGCGAGCGCCTCGGGTAGGTAGCAGCCGTGGAGGTAGTTGCGCCCGAGTTGGCGCAGCCGGTCCTCGCGGGTGGTCGCCGAGTCGAGGCCGACGTGGAGGAGCGGGTCGATCAGCACGGCCATCCGCACCAGCGCCGCGTGCAACAACCCGGTCTTGTCGCCGAAGTGCCGGTACAGCGTCTCCTTCGACGCCCTGGCCGACGTGGCGACGGCGTTCATGCTGAACCGGCGGTAGCCGTCGCGGAGGAGCACACGGAGGGTGTGGTCGAGCAACCGCGCCCGCAGCGCCTCGTCCGGCGTCTCGCTCGGCCGCGCGAGGTCGCCCGCCGCTCGTTCGCTCGGGGTCGTGGGGCTGGCGGCCATGGCCGGATCCTATCGCCTCTTGCGCCGTACCGTACGGTACGGTACCGTTCGGACAGCGGCCTCCCACCAGAGGCCGACGACAACGCGAGGTTTCGATCATGGGTGATGCCAGCGTCCTGCAACCCGCGTGGGACTTCCTGCGCGACCACCTCGGGAGCTTCGTCAGCTCCCCCGGCTTCATCCTGTCGGCGGTGGTGCTGGGCATCTACGTGCCCGGTGTGGTCTTCTCCGTGGTGGACGTGTTCGTGGCCAAGCGCATGACCTTGCGGGAGAGCCTCGCCGTCTACTGGCGGGCGATGAAGTGGTACAGCGCGGTCTACGCCGTCGCGCTGCCGGTGTTCGTCTTCGTCCCGTTGCCGATCTCGCTCACCGCTCCCGAGGCGGCACCGACGCTCGGCGTCTTCGCCCGCGACCTGATCCTGTACTTCCTGCTCGGCGACTTCTGCTCGTACTGGTGGCACCGCATCGAGCATCAGGTCGGCTGGTACGCCAAGCGGGTGCACCGGGTGCACCACGTCGACCGGCCCCCGCTCAGCATCTGGACCGCGATGGTGGTGCACCCGGTCGAGGGCTTCTCGGTGTTCGTCTTCTTCCACATCTACGGGATCGCGTTCTCGCTCCACCCGTTCACCTTCGCCGTCGCCGCCTTCGCCATGACGGCCGTCACCATGATCACCCACTGCGGCTACCGGCTGCCGGTCTATGACGCCGTCTTCGCCCACGCCGCCGGCCACGATCTGCACCACTCGAACCGCAAGCCGACGAACATCTCCGTGGTGCTGTCGGTGTGCGACCGGCTCTTCGGCACGTACCAGGCCGCGACCTATGAGGTCGAGAGGACGCCGGCAGCCGCCCTGGCCGCCTGAGCTGATCGTCGTCACCGTCCCCCGTTCGCACGCTGACGGCGTGGGGCGGTACGGCAGTGGGGAATGGGCTTCCTGCTACCGTGCGCGAATGGGAACGGCATCGCGTGCCGCGCGGGGTGGGGGTCGTCGCCGCCGGCGCACAGCGCTCATCGTCTTCCTGGTCTGCTGGCTGGCGTACGCCATGGCCCCGGTCCGACAGTTCACCGATTCCGTCTGGGTCGTCCCGTCCGCCAAGAGCGTGATCTTCGACCACGACGGGAACCTCGACGAGGTGCGCGACGAGATCGAGGCGCAGAACCGCTTCCAGGCCAGCGAGATCAACGGACACCTCTACTACCGCGAACCGATCGGTGTGGTCCTCCTCGCCGTTCCCTTCGTCGCCGCGGGTGCCGTCGTGGACCGACTGTTCGACACGTCGCTCCTCGAGTCACCCGAACCCCTCGCTCCTCCGCCGATCGAATCCATCGCGGCGGCGGCCATCACGGCGGCGGCGGTCACCGTCTTCTTCCTCCTGTCCCTCCGCCAGCTCCGGGACAAGCCGGCACTCCTGCTGACCGGAGCCTTCGCCTTCGCCAGCCCGGCCTTGTCCACGGCCAGCCGCGGGCTGTGGATGCACGGCCCGTCGATGCTCGCGCTCCTGTCCGCGCTCTGGGCGCTGCAGGTCGCCGCCGAGAAGAAGAGCGCTCGAGTCCTGTTCCTCGCCGGATGTCTCACCGGTCTCGCCGTCGTGATCCGGCCCACCAATGCGATCGCCGCGCTCGCCTTCTCCGTCTATGCGCTCGTCACCCATCGCCGCGAGACATGGCGCTACCTCGTGGGCGGCGGCACCGCACTCCTCATCTGGCTCGGCCTGAACCGTTGGTACTACGGAGTGTTCTGGCCGCCCTACAACAACTTCGGTCAGCAGCTCACCGTGGGGGGCAGCCTTCTGCAGGGTCTCGCCGGTGACCTCGTCAGCCCGGCCCGGGGCCTGTTCGTCTACTGCCCGCTCGTGCTGTTCGCGGTCCTCGGTATCCTCCTTCGACGATCGAGTGGAGCGTTCGGTGCGCTGGACGTCGCGCTCATCGCCATCGTCGTGTGCCATTGGCTCGTCGTGGCCAGCGCCCACGCCTGGTGGGGCGGTGTCGCGTACGGCCCGAGGCTCATGACGGACATCGTGCCGCTGCTCTTCTGGTTCCTCATCCCCGTCGCGTCCGCGCTGACCCGCTCCGGCGTGGCCATCCGCCGTCGATCCCTCGTCACCACCCTGTTCGGCCTCTCCGTGTTGTGGTCCTTGTACGTGAACATGGCGGGGGCGCTCCATCCGGGGACCTTCGTCTGGAACATCGAGCCGAACGCCGTCGACTCGCACCCGGAGCGGCTGTGGGACTGGACCGACCCGCCGTTCCTGCGTCCGTTCCGCTGAGGGAGTCGGCCGCTAGCCTCCTCCCCCGTGCGGAAGCCGAGGAACCGGCGTCGACCGCGACGGTCCGTCGGCGGTTGGTCAGGTGTCGTGCTCGGCATCGGGCTGCTCACGATCGCGCTGGCCGGGTGCGGCTCCGGATCATCCCCCGCCGGCGCCCCGAGCTCGTCCGCACGGGTGGGAGCGGCAACGCTCCCCCTCGAACCCGGAACGGCGCCGGACGGCACCCGCACGTGGGTGGGCACCGTCGACGGCACGGATGCGTTCGTGGCGGTGCTGGCCGAGAGCGACGGGCGGGCCATCGCCTACCTCTGCGACGGTGAGCAGATCGTGCAGTACCTCGACGGCCGGGTGGCTGCGGATGCGCTGTCCGCAAAGGACCGGGCGGGTACCGCACTCACGGCCACCGTCACCGACGGCGCCTTGACCGGGACGGCGACCCTCCCCGACGGTTCGGCCCACCGGTTCACCGCCCCGATTGCCGCCGGCGGGGCAGGCATGTGGTGGCTGTCCGAGGAGATCGACGACGGCGTGAGGGTCGGCGGGTGGATCCGCACTGCTGATGGAGCGTGGCGGGGCCGGAGCGGTGACGTGGTCATCAAGGGCACCAAGATCGACGGGACGAGCGGCGGGCCGCGCCAGCCCACCACCACGGAGAAGCCCTCCGGCACCGTCATCATCGACGGCTGCCCGGTCTCTTTGAAGGGCCCCTCGGACGTGATCATCAAGGGCACCAAGATCGACGACAACAGCCAGACGGTGTCCACCCGGAACGTGACCGCCAACCAGGCGCCCCCCGCCGATGCCCACCGCACGACCGACGTCGACGCCGTGCGGTGCTCCCTCCTGTTCAAGCCCGACATCTCGATGGTGATCAAGGGACGGAAGATCAGCCAGAACTAGGGCCCGGGCGGTCGCTCCCGACCTCGCGCCGCCTCGAGCATGCGCTCCAGCACCTGTCGGAGATCATCGGTGAGCCCGACCCCCTGCGTCGATTCCCACGCCGCAGTGATCTGCTGGGCCTGTTCCGCCCAGTCGTCCAACGCCTCGAGGATCCGGTTCACCAGGTCGGCGACCAGCACCACGATGTGGGCCCGCTCCTGGAAGAGGCCGGCACCCTCCAGGTAGGGGGCCATCTGGGCGGCCCCCCGCTCGCGCCGGTCGGCCACATGGACCCGCACGTCGTCGATCACCCGGTGGAGATCCTCCACCGTGCCGAGGTCGCCGTAGAGGACGCGCAGCAGCGGCTCGTTCTGGAACCGGGGCATCGCCGACGCATCGGCCAGCCACGCTCGAAGCGCCGCCAGCCCGGCGGGGGTGACCGCATAGCGGCGGCGGCCATCGGCACCCCCATCGTCGACCAGCGTGGCCAGGCCCGCGGCGACGAGCCGCTCGGGCTGGTCGTAGAGGGACCGCTCCGACGTGGGCCAGCAGTAGTCGAGGCTGCGCTGCATCTGCTGGGTGAGCTCGTAGGGCGTGGCCGGGCGGAGGGCGAGCATGCCGAGCACCGCGTAGCCCGTGGTTGACAACCGGGGGGACATGGCCTCAGTATACTGCAATCCGCACTACTGCAAAGTGCAGCACCTGAGGAGGGCCGATGTCAGCCAGCGACTACGTCACCACCACCGCCGAGGAGCTCGGCGGACGCATCGATGCTGCCCACCGGCGCTTCGCCACCCTGGCCCGCGCCGTTCCCGGCGATCAGCCCATCGGCGACGCGTGGACGAGCCGGGGGGTGGTCGGGCACGTGATCAACGTCGTCAACCGCTACACCGCGTTCGACCCCAGCCGGCTCGCCGACACGGCTCGGGGGGTCGACGCCATCAACCAGCGTGAGATGGAAGCCCTGGCCGACCGCTCCGTCGAGGAGCTGCTGGCGATGCTCGACGAGGAGATGCAGCGGTTCCAGGAGCAATGGGGGCCGCAGGTCGGGCTCCCCTTGGACCTGCCGATCCCGTTCCACGGCGGCGCCACCATCGACCTGCAGTCGGGGCTCACCAACCTCATCGGCGAGTTCTCGGTCCACGGGCTCGACGTCGCCGTGGCCAGCGACGTGCCCTGGTCGATCGAGGACCGCGACGCCGAGCTCCTGTGCGCGTTCGCCACCCAGATCCTGCCGGCCTACGTCCGGCCGGCCAACGCCGAGCGCGCCGTCCTGCACTTCGACATCCCCGGCGTCGCGCCGTGGGCCCTCGAGGTCGACGGTCCGTCCGGCACCAGTCGCCACCCCCAACCCGGCGAGACGCCCGATCTCGTCCTGGCCGGTCCGGCCGAATCGATCGCGCTGCTCTTCTACCAGCGCGTCGACATGGCCGAGGCCCTCGCCCGCGGCGTGCGCGTGGCCGGGGGTGCCCGCCCCGAGCTCGCCCAGTCCTTCACCTCCCTCTTCGAGGAGCCCTGAGGCAACCGGCCCCGTCCGACGGCACGCATGGCGGTCGGACGCTCCACCACGACACGTCTCCGTCGCATTCCCCCGCGGCGACGCCGCGCGGCTAGATTGTTGACAGTTGCCTATTTCTTCTCGTGGCGGAGGTGCAGGGATGACTGGAGCGGAGCGAGCCGACGGAGCGCCACTCGGCCCGGGATCGTTGTTGTGGACGATCGCCGGGGACCCTCGCAGCCTGATCCCGGGGACGGCGGCGGGGATCATGCAGCTGATGCTCCCCGGCCTCGGCGCCGGCGTGTCGGACCACTCCAACTTCTTCGACGACCCCTTCGACCGCATCTTCCGGTCGATCCCCTACATCTGGGGCAGCATCTTCGCCGACGACGACGAAGGCACCGTTCGGGGCAAGCAGATCCGGGACTTCCACCCCGAGATCAAGGGCACCGACCACCACGGCAACCGGTACCACGCCCTCGACCCCGACGTGTTCTGGTGGGCACACGCCACGTTCACGTGGGAGATGTTCCGGGCCCGTGAGCTGTACTTCGCCCGGCCGCTCTCCCGGCGGGAGCAAGAGCAGCTCTACGCCGAGACGGTCACGTGGTATCGCCGCTACGGCATGTCCGAGCGACCGGTCCCGCGAGACCTGGCCGCCTTCCGAGCCCGCTTCGACACCATCTGCCGCGACGAGCTCGAGCTGACACCGGCGGTCCAGTGGGTCCTCGACCCTGAGGCCAACCCCAGCGCCCGGTCGCAACCGATCGAGCTGCCCGGCGTGTTCGCCCCGCTCAGCGGCGTGGCCAACAAGTTCGGGTCGGAGCTCCTCCGCGTGATGGTGTACGGCGGGATGCCCGACGTGGTGCGCCGGCGGTTCGGGTTCAAGTGGTCCAACGCCGACCGGCTGGCCTTCGTCGCCGTGTGCGGCGCCATCCGGGCGATGGGCCCGGCGGTCAAACGGGGTGCGCTGGCCGAGCTGTGGCCGGAGAAGACCCCGCACCTCGCCCCGGGCAGCCGCAGCAGGGTCGTCATCGCCCCGCCCAACCCCCGCCAGCAGCGCGGCCGGCCCTCCGAGGACCGCCCGTCCGTCGCCCCGGCCCACTGAGCCGCACAAATTCGCGCAGTACGTCCCGTCCCGATCCTCCGTGGGTGCGCAATGCACCGCGGACCATCACATTGCGCACCCACGTGATGACCGCTCATTGACCGGTAGCGTTCGACCGTGGTCGAGCTCGACGTACGACCGGTGACGGCAGACCGCTGGAACGACCTGGCCCGCCTCTTCGGCCCCAACGGCGCCTACTCGGGGTGCTGGTGCATGTACCTGCGCGAGTCGGCCAAGGAGTTCGACGCCAACTGCCCGAACGGCGGCGCCGCCAACCGGGCGCGGCTGCAGACGATCGTCGAACGCGGCGATGTCCCCGGACTCCTCGCCTACCGCGGCGACGACCCCGTCGGCTGGGTGTCGGTGTCGCCCCGGGAGGACTACCCGCGCCTCTTGCGCAGCCCGGTCCACAAGCCGATCGACGACCACGAAGCGGTGTGGTCCGTGGCCTGCTTCTTCATCGCCAAGGGGCAACGGGGCACCGGGGTGGCCGATGTCCTCCTGGCCGCCGCCGTCGACCACGCCGCGGCACGAGGGGCGGCCGTGATCGAGGGTTACCCCATCGACCCCGGCGACGATCGGCGGCCGGCCGCGGAGATGTGGCGGGGCTCGCTGGCGCAGTTCGAGCGAGCGGGGTTCGAGGTGGTGGCACGTCGGAAGCCGGCCCGGCCGATCGTCCGGTTGACGGTGTCGCCGGCGCGCCGTTCCGCCGGCTCCTGACCGCTCAGCCGTCGCCCCGCCCCACTGACCGTTCGCCGTCCCCGTCCCCGTTCCCGTTCCGGCCCGGTGCTCCGTGGGTGCGCAATGCACCGCGGACCGTGACATTGCGCACCCACGGGACGGCAGGGCGGGCCGACGGTCAGCGCTCCCGTTCCCCCAGCCAGGCCAAGCGTTCCCGCTGGATCTCGGGGATCTGGGCGTCGACCCCACGAGGGCCGACGTTGAGGAGCAGGTTGCCCCCCTTGGCCACGATGTCGTCGAATGATGCCAGCAGGTCGTCGCGCTGGAGGAACGCCTCCGGGGGCGAGAAGGCGTTGTAGCCGAACCCCGAATCCATGCCCCGCACCATCTCGAACGGGATCGACCGCGGGCCGGGGAAGACGGTGTACTCGGGGGTCTGGTAGTCGAACACCGGCGGCTTGGGCGGGATGATGCCGTGGTCGGCCTTGGCCGTGCGGGTGGCGGCGGCGTCCACGGCCCGGGCGAACGGGCGGAAGCGGGCCAGCTCCCACACCGGCGACCAGGGCAGGAACCGGTCGTTGACGGCGCCCTCCGGGACCTTCTCGTAGTACTCGGCGAGCAGGGGCCACAGGTCCCGGCCGGCGGAGGGCCACGAGATGTCGTTCCACAGCACGCTCGGCCGGTACCGGTCGATGAGCTCGCGGACCTGGGCCGTGGCGTAGTCGATGTAGGCGCCGCGGGGCTGGGCCAGGGCGAGGTCGCTGACCGTGCCGATCGGGTGGGCGTTCCAGGTCCAGTCGAGTCCGCCGGAGTAGTAGACGCCGAAGCGCAGGCCGGCGGCCCGGACCGCCTCGGACAGCTCGCCGACCACGTCACGCTGGAGGCTCCAGCCTTCGCGCATCGGGTTGCGCACCGAGGTGGGCCACAGGCAGAAGCCGTCGTGGTGCTTGGTCACGAGCACCACGTACCGGGCGCCGGCGGCGGCGAAGTCGCGGGCCCACGCGTCGGGTTCCCAGGACGCCAGGCCCTCGGCGAAGATGCCGGCGAAGTCGCGATAGGGACGGCCGTGGTGCACCTCGGCGTGGTGGCGGGCCGCCGGGCTGTCCGGGAAACGGATCGAGTTCTGGTACCACTCGACGTAGGGCGTGAGGGACATGGCGTCACGGCGACCGGTGGCCATCACTTCGCCGATCTCGATGTCGGTCGGGGCGAACGCCGGCACCGAGTACGGGCCCCAGTGGATGAAGATGCCGAGGTGCGCTTCGCGCCACCATGCCGGCGCCCGATGGGCGACCAGTTCCCGGCGCAGCGCCTTGGATCCCGAGGTCATCGCTCCTCCTCAGCCCGCGGCCCGCACGGCGTGGCCGATCTCGCCGAGCCGGGCGAACGCGTGGCGGTCGCGTTGCCAGGTGCTCCCGGCGAAGTACAGGACGACCCGGGTGGCGATGCCGCGGTAGCGCTCGATCACCCGGTCGGCCAGGTCGTCCCAGGCGCACTCGATGAGGAAGTGCGCCAGGAGGTCGTCGGTGATCAGGTTGGCCATGCCGGCGTAGTCACGGGCCCGCATGCGCTCGTTGAGCGCCTCCCCCGTCCCGGGCGCGCCGAGTTGCTCGAAGATGTAGCCGTAGTTGGGCGTGGACCCGTAGAACGCGATCTGGAAGCGGGCGGTGTCCCGCCACGGGGCCCGCTCTTCCTCGGTGTCGCCCACCGCGGTGAAGCAGGGCACGATCACGGCGAGGTCGGCGACGTCGCGACCGGCCTTGGCCGCGCCACGGGCCAACTCGGGCAACACGGTCGTGCGCAGGTAGGTGGGCGAGTTGAGCGGATGGACGTGGACACCGTCGGCCACCTCGCCGGCGGTGCGCAGCATCCAGGGGTTGACCGCGGCGATGTCGATCGGGGGTGGCGGGACCGACAACGGGCCGGGCGACCATTCGGGCGGGAGGAGCGAGAACTGCCAGTAGTCGCCCTCGAACGACAACTTCTCCTCTCCGGCGAAGGCCCGGAAGATGGCCCGCAGCGCGGCGACGTACTCGCGCAGGCGGGGCCCGGGCGGGTCGAACTCGGCGGCGTAGCGGCGGGTGATGTGGGCCTTGACCTGGGTGCCGAGCCCGAGGCGGAACCGCCCGCCCGTGGTGTCGGCCAGCTCCCACGCCGTGGAGGCGGTGACCATCGGGCTGCGGGGGAAGGCCACGGCGACGCCGGTGGCGAGGTCGAGGTCGGCGGCCAGCGCCGCCGCCGCGCACGACAGGTAGGCGGTGCGGCCCGCTTCGGTGATGACGAGCCCGGAGAAGCCGGCGGCAGCCGCGTCGCGGGCGACCTGTTGGACCTGCCGCAGCGGTGCGGCGTTGACCATCGCGTCCAGCTCCATCGGATCCCCCTCGGCACCGGCGCCAACCGGCCGGCCCGCCGGACGTTAGTGGCACCACCCCACCCGTTCCCACCGGGTCCTTGGGTGCGTGA
Organism: Actinomycetes bacterium; assembly: GCA_029782025.1. Classification (GTDB taxonomy): domain Bacteria; phylum Actinomycetota; class Acidimicrobiia; order Acidimicrobiales; family Acidimicrobilacustridaceae; genus JAKOVR01. Next base: position 16,248 of record JAKOVR010000192.1, read on the forward strand.
GGGTGCGCCATGCGCGCCCTTACGCACCCAAGGCCCGGGCTCTGCCATGATCGCCGGCGTGGGGGCGACGATCGATCCCGACGAGGTCGGGGCGCTGATCCGAGCGGTGGGCGACGAGGTGCTGCTACCACGGTTCGAACGGCTCGCGGCTCACGAGGTGTGGGAGAAGTCCGCGGGCGAGGTGGTCACTGTGGCCGACCACGAGGCGGAGTTGGCGCTCGCCCGCCGACTCGGCGCCCTGCACCCGGGCCTCCCCGTGGTGGGGGAGGAAGCCGCCGCCGCCGACCCCGCGGTGGTGCGGGGACTACGACGAGAGCGGGCCTGGCTGGTGGACCCGATCGACGGCACGGCGGCGTTCGCCGCCGGCGATCCCACCTGGGCGGTGATGGTGACCCTGGTCGAACGGGGGCAGGCCGTGACGTCGTGGATCCTCCACCCCGTGACCGGCCGCCTGTTCATGGCCGAGCGGGGCGCGGGTGCCACCGCCGACGGGGTGCGGATCGTCGTCGACCCGGCCGCTCGCCCGCTCGGACCGTGGCGAGCCGCCATCCTCACCGGCTTCATGGATCCCGAGACGCGATCGGCCGTGACCGCGACCGCCGACCGTCTCGGCCTCGACCATGGTGGCAGGCGCAGCGCCGGGCACGACTACCCGGCCATCGCCCTCGGCCGCCTCGACTTCGGTCTGTGGTGGCGGACCCTGCCATGGGACCACGCGCCCGGGTCGCTCCTCGTGGAGGAGGCTGGCGGCACGGTCGGCCGTCCCGACGGCAGCCCGTTCCTCCCCCTCGAGTCCTCGGTGACCGGCGACGGCCCCCGCGGTCTCATCGCCGCCTCCGACCCCGACGCCTGGGCCGCGGCCCGAGCCCTGCTCCCCGGCTCGTCCTTGGGTGCGTAAGGGCGCGCATCGCGCACCCTCACGCACCCAAGGACCCCGGGGCGTCGTTCGAAGTGGAGGCACGTATGATCCGAACGTGGGGTCCGATCGCGTCGTCGCCCGGTTCGAGATCCACTCGACCCGCTACCTCGAGCCCGACGGCACGCCCATCGAGCCGCTCCCCGCCTGGTCCGACGACCGCGACACCCTCGTCGACCTCTATCGGGCCATGGTCCGCACCCGCACCTTCGACGCCCGAGCCGTCGCCCTCCAGCGCACCGGCCAGCTGGGCACGTTCGCGTCGTCCCTCGGGCAGGAGGCAGTGGCTGTCGGCCTCGGCGCCGCCATGCAGCCCGAGGATGTGCTGGTGCCGTCGTTCCGGGAGCAGGGCGCCCAGCTCTGGCGGGGCGTCACCATGACCGAGCTGCTCCTGTATTGGGGCGGCGACGAGCGGGGCAGCGACTTCGCCGGCCCCCGTGAGGACTTCCCCATCTCCGTCCCGGTCGGGTCGCACGCGTCCCACGCCGCCGGCATCGCCATGGCCTTCCAGCTCCGGGGAGAGCCGCGCGTCGCCGTCTGCGTCGTCGGCGACGGTGCCACCTCCAAGGGCGACGTCTACGAGGCCCTCAACTTCGCCGGCGTCCGGCGGCTCCCGATGGTGCTCGTGGTCAACGACAACCAGTGGGCCATCTCCGTACCCAGAGCGGTGCAGACAGCGGCGACGACCCTGGCCCAGAAGGCCGTGGCCGCCGGTGTCCCCGGCGAGCAGGTCGACGGCAACGACGTGATCGCCGTCCGCACGCAGGTGGCGCTGGCCATCGAACGGGCCCGGTCGGGGGAGGGGCCGGCGGTGATCGAGGCCGTGACCTACCGCCTCACCGATCACACCACCTCCGACGACGCCAGCCGCTACCGGCCACCCGAGGAGGTGACCGAGCGTTGGGCCCACGAACCCGTCGTCCGCCTGCGCTCGCTGCTCGTGGCCCGGGGGTGGTGGGGAAAGGACGACGAGGAAGGCCTCACCGCCGACTGCCGGGCCGACGTCGAGGCCGCCGTCGACGCCTACCTCCACACCCCGGCCCTGCCCGCCACGTCGATGTTCGACCACCTCCATGCCGAGCTCCCGGCCGCCCTCGCCGGCCAGCGGGCCGAGCTCGAAGCCGCCGTTGCGCGGACCGACGCGTCCGCGGAGGGCGGCCATGGCTGAGCTCACGATGGTCGAGGCCATCCGCACGGCGATGGCGCGGGCCATGGCGGACGATCCGTCGGTCCTCGTCCTCGGCGAGGACATCGGCCGGGACGGCGGCGTGTTCCGGGCCACCGACGGCCTCCTCGACCGGTTCGGCCCGGACCGGGTCATCGACACCCCGATCTCCGAAGCGCTGTTCTGCGGGCTGGCGGTCGGGCTCGGCGCCCAGGGGTTCCGACCGATCGTCGAGTTCCAGTTCCTCGGCTTCCTCTATCCCGGCCTCGACCAGTTGATCAACCACGCCAGCCGTCTCCGCAACCGCACCCGCGGTCGGCTCAGCTGCCCGACGGTCGTCCGCTCCGTGTGGGGCGGCGGCATCGGCGCACCGGAGCACCATTCCGAGGCCACGGAGGCGCTGATGGCCCACATCCCCGGTCTGCGGGTGGTGCTCCCGTCCTCCCCGGCCCGCGCCTACGGGCTGCTGCTGGCCGCCATCGCCGACCCCGACCCCGTCGTGTTCCTCGAGCCGTCACGCCGCTACCGGTCGCCCCGGGAGGAGGTGGTCGACGACGGCCATCCGCTCCCGCTCGACCGGTGCGCCGTGCTGCGCCACGGCACCGACCTCACCCTGGTGTCGTGGGGCGCCACCCTCGGCGAGGTGCTCGAAGCAGCCGACGCCCTGGCCGCGGAAGGCGTCGAGGCCGAGGTGATCGACGTCAGCACCGTCAAGCCCATCGACACCGGGACGATCCTCGCCTCCGTCGAACGGACCGGTCGAGCCGTGATCGTCCACGAAGCGGCCCGCGCCGGTGGCATCGGGGCCGAGATCGCCGCCGTGCTCGCCGACGAAGGGCTCACCAGCCTCCTCGCCCCCGTCGCCCGGGTCACCGGCTACGACACCGTGATCCCGCTGGCCCGGCTCGAGCACGCCTACCTCCCCGATGTCGAGCGCATCCTCGGCGCGGCCCGAAGAACCATGGAGTACTCGTGAGCGACGACTTCCTCCTCCCCGACCTGGCCGAGGGCCTCGCCGAAGCCGAGATCGTCACGTGGCACGTGGGCGTGGGAGACCACGTCGTGGCTGGGCAGCCGTTGGTGTCGGTCGAGACCGACAAGTCCGTGGTGGAGGTGCCGTCGCCGCGCGCCGGCACCATCGCCTCGATCCACGGCGAGCCCGGCGACATCGTGCCGGTCGGGGCGCCGCTGGTGACCTTCGCCCCCGCGGGCGGGGTGCCGGCCGACGCCGGCTCCGTGGTCGGCCGGCTGCCTTCGTCGGACGCTGCGGCCAGCCCCGCCCCACCGCCCGCGGCACCACCTGCCCCAGCACCCGCCGACAGCGGAGCCGGAACCGAGCGTCGTCCCCCGGCCGCGGCCCCGGCCGGGCACGCCAGCCCCGCCGTGCGGTCGCTCGCCCACCGCCTCGGGGTCGACCTCGCCGGCCTCAGCGGCACCGGTCCCGACGGTTCCATCACCCGGAGCGACGTCGAGGCTGCCGCCGGCACGGGTGGGACCGCACCGATCGAGCCGCTCCGGGGCGTGCGCCGGGCGATGGCGGCGAACATGACGACGTCGCACCGGGAGGTGGTGCCGGCCACGGTGCACGACCTGGCCGACATCAGCGCGTGGGCCGAGGGCACCGACCCCACGATGCGCCTCGTCCGGGCCATCGGCGTGGCGGCCACGGAGGCGCCGGCCCTCAACGTCGCCTTCCTCGGCACCGACCGGGGCCGGAGGCTGCAGGCCGAGGTCCACGTCGGCGTGGCGGTCGAGACCGACGCCGGCCTGTTCGTCCCGGTGCTGCGCGACGTCACGAACCGCGACGTCGACGATCTGCGGGCCGGCCTCGATCGCCTGCGGGCCGACGTCGCCGCCCGCAGCATCCCGCCCGAGGAGCTGACCGGCGCCACCATCACGCTGTCGAACTTCGGGATGCACGGCGGGCTCTACGCGTCGATGGTGATCCTCCCGCCCCAGGTCGCCATCGTCGGCGCCGGCCGCATCCACGACGCCGTCGTCGCCAAGGACGGCGGGGCGGCGGTGGCGCGGGCCCTTCCCGTGTCGCTCACCTTCGATCACCGGGTGGTCACCGGCGTGGAAGCCACCGGCTTCCTCCGCGCGCTGCTCACCGACCTGCAGAACCCGAGCTGAGGAGTCCGATGCCGACCCCCACGACCGACGATCCGTTCTCCTTTGCCGACGACCTCGGCCCGGCCAAGGTGGTGCACGTCACCGAGCGGAGAACCGGGCTGCGGGCGGTGGTGGTCATCGACAACGTGGCGGCCGGACCGGCCATCGGTGGCACCCGCATGGCCCCTGACGTGACCGCGGCCGAGTGCGCAGCACTGGCCCGGGCCATGACGCTGAAGAACGCCGCGGCCGGCCTCCCGCACGGCGGGGCCAAGAGCGTCATCCAGGCCGACCCGCGCCAGCCGGCGCCCGAGAAGGAATCGCTGATCCGGGCCTTCGCTGGGGCCATCGCCGACCTGACCGACTACATCCCCGGGCCCGACATGGGCACCGACGAGCTGGCCATGGGGTGGATCAGGGACGAGATCGGCCGGGCCGTGGGGCTCCCGACCGCGCTCGGCGGGATCCCCCTCGACGAGATCGGCGCCACCGGGTTCGGCCTGACCCATGCCATCGACGTGGCCGCGGGACGCATCGGGCTCGACCTCGACGGCGCCCGCGTCGCTGTGCAGGGGTTCGGTGCGGTCGGGACCCACACCGCCCGCTTCCTGGCCCAGCGGGGCTGCCGTCTGGTGGGCGCGTCGGACTCCTCGGGGGCGGTCGTCGACCCCGACGGCCTCGACGTGGAGGCGCTCATCGAGGCCCGGCAGGCCGCCCGCGACCTCGCCACCCTCACCGACCTCCAGCAGATCCCGAGGGACGATCTCGTGGGCGTCGACTGCGACATCTGGGTGCCGGCGGCGCGGCCCGACGCCATCACCGCGGCCAACGTCGACCGCGTCACGGCCCGCATCATCGGCCAGGGGGCCAACATCGGCGTCACCCGCGAAGCGGAGGAACGGCTCCACGCCCGGGGCGTGCTGTCGCTGCCGGACTTCATCGCCAACGCCGGCGGCGTGATCTGCGCCGCCACCGAGTATCACGGCGGCACCCGGGCCCAGGCCTTCGCCGCCATCGAGGAGCGCATCCGCGCCAACGTGACCGAGGTCCTCGATCGCGCCGCGACCGGCGGCGTCCTGCCGGTGGATGCCGCCCGCACCATGGCCGGCGACCGGGTCAGGCAGGCGATGGCCACTCGCCGCTGGACCTGATCGCGCCGTCGACGGCTACGCCGCTCCGGGGGCCAGCGCGGCGTAGAGGGCATCGTTGTACGAAGCCTGCCCGTACCGGGCCCCGTCGCTGAGCACGATGACCTCGCCCGACGCTGGGCGCAGCAGCAGCGCCCTGGTCGACAGGTCGGTCTGGTCCACGTCGACGTCCACGGTGGCCACCTCCCAGTCGGCGAGCACACCGAGCGGCCGGTACTGCTCGTGGGCCGGGCGGCCCCGGGCATAGGTGTAGGCCACACCGACCACCACGACGCGGTGCGACGTGCGAGCCACCAGCACGTTGGCCGGCCAACCCGCCCGCCGACGGGTGGCACGGTCCACGGCGAAGAAGCCCGCGGCGAGGATGTCGCTGGGGAGGATCACCCGCACGGCATCCACGATCGGTCCGAGCACCATCCCTCCTTCGAGCGACCCGACCTCGCCGGGCGATGGCGGCTCGCCGGCGGCCGGCACGGCCTGCACCAGCGCCGCGCCGGCCGTGCGGCGTCGCCACCGCCGCATCGACCGTCGCTCCCCCACCGCCAACGCGAGCGAGGCCGTGCCAAAGAGCAGCGAGACCGCGCCGGTCCAGAAGGCCGGCCCGACCCCGTCATACCGCACGTCGAGCGCCGCGCTCCGACCCTGCACGAACGCGTCCACCCGCTCGGCCACCTCCCGACCCTCGTCCGTGCCGTACTGGCCGCCGTCCATCCGCACCGCGCCACCCTCCCGGCGCACGACCAGGTACACGGTCGAGCCGCCCTTGGTCCTGGCCCGGTACTCGCCGTCGAGGAGGTCGGCGGCGGCGAACCGCTCCTCCGAGGAGGTGACCCGCGCCTGCGAGGTGTAGCGGCAGGAACTCGTGGCCCGCTCGCAGTGCAGGGCCACATCGGCGGCGAAGAGGAAGCGGTTCACGGCGAGACCGAGCATCCCGATGCCGAGGCCGCCGGCCACGATCGTGCCGACCCAACTGCGAGCCCGTCGCTTCGCCGAGGGTCCGATCGCCACGACGCCGGGTGTAGCACGTCCCGGACGGCGCCCGCGGCTGACCCGCCATCGGCCGTGGCGCGCGAGCATGGCCGGGTGGGGACCCGAGCGGACGACGAACGCGGCTGGCTGCCCGAGCGCGCCCACTTCGCTGGACGGATGACGCCGCTCTACTTCGAGCTGTACGAGCCGGCCCAGGCCCGCGGCTGGGCCGAGACGGCCGCGGAATGCGGCTTGGCCGTCCGGTCGGTCGAGTACCGGCTCGGGCCCGACGGCCTGCGGTTCCGGCCGGTCCCCCTGATCGGCCGTCCCGGTGCGCCGCCGCCGCCCGACCCCGCCGTGTGGCTCGCCTCCCGTCTCCATCCCCGGTTCCGGGCCCGGCTGGCGGCGGCCCGGACGGCCATCGACGGCCGGTGCTGGGAGCGGGTGTGCGACCGCTGGGCCCTCGAGCGCGCCTCGGTGATCGACCGGATCGGACGTGTGGCGGCATCGCTCGATGACTGGGAGCGGACGCGGGGAGACGACGTGGAGCTGGCCGAGATCCTCGAAGCGGTCACGGCGCTCGTGGCGGAGGGGATCGAACGGCACTTCGCGATGGCCGGTCCGCTGATGATCGGGATCGGCCTGTTCCTCGAGGCGGCGGGTGCCAATGGGACCTCCGACCGCGCCGCCGTGACGGCCGTGGCCCGAACGCCGCCCCAGTTCGAGCCCGGGTCGATCCCACCTCGGTTCGAGGCCAGCTGGCAACTCGACCGGCCCCTTTTCCGGTGCGACGTGGACAGCCCGACGATCAGGGATCGGGCGCCCGACCCCGCCCACCCCGTCGAAGGCGGCCCCCGATCGACCGGCGCGACCCACCTCGACCCGCGGCCGGCGCTCGCGGCCGGGGGGCCGAGGCCCGGTCAGAGCGAGACCTGGGGAGGGCCAGTCGATCTGCCCACGGCCCGTCGCTGCGAAGACGTGCGGAACGACAACGCCGCCGTGCTGCTCGACTGGCCCGTCGGGCTCCTCCGGCGTGCGCTGCGGCACGCGGCACGACGCCTCGACCCCGACCCGGATGGACCCTGGACGGTCGACGACCTGGCGGGGCATCCGGCGTCGGCGATCATCGAGGGGCTCCGCCGCCAGGGGGGACCGGCGACGGGTGACCGGTCCGGGGTCGCCGCCATCGGGCAAGGATGCCTGCCCGTCTCGCCCGATGCCGGCAGCACCGACGTCGAGATGGTGCCACCGCCCTTCGACCGCATGCCCGACCCGCTGCGGGCCGCGAACCGGGCCTTCTTCCACGCCTTGGCCTCGGCTCTCGGCGACGACGGTGCCGACGACGGCGGCGCGGGTCGCCCGCCTCCCGACCCCCACCAGGGGCTCGACCCCGTCGTGCTGCGGGGCACGGGCGTCGGTGGGAGCACCCCGGGGTGCGGGCGGGCGGTCGTCGTCACCGGCGGGGCGGCCGCGACGGAGGCCCTCGACCGGATCGAGCACGGCGACGTCCTCGTCACCGGTACCACCACGCCGTCGTTCGACGCCCTCCTCCCGATGCTGGCCGCGCTGGTGGTCGAGGAGGGCGGGCTCATGAGCCACGCCGCGATCACGGCCCGGGCCCACGGCCTGCCGGCCGTCGTCGGGGTCGCCGACGCCTGCGCCCGGGTGCGCGACGGACAACGGCTGTGTGTCGATCCGGTGGCGGGGACCGTGACCGCGGACGAGCGCCCTCAGCCGTCCTCGTCGAGGCGGTGAGCGAGGACGGTGAGCAGCTCGACGAGTTGCCCCATCGCCTCCTCCCCCAGCACGGCCGTCCATCGATCGTGCATGGCCTGGACGACCTTGCGCCCCTCCCGGAGGGCCCGCTGCCCCTCTTCGGTGAGCACCACGAGCTTGGCTCGACCGTCGGCCGGGTCGGGTCGACGTTCGACCAGACCGCGCGCTTCGAGGTTGGCCACGGCTTCGGACATCGACTGCTTGGTGACACCGGCGCGCCGGGACAGCTCGGCCACGCGCGTCCCTTCGAGGTCGATCAGCAGCATCACCTGGTTGGTGGCGGGGGTGACGCCGCCGAACCGCTCACCCATCGCGTCGCCGAGCTCGGCCGTGAAGTGGGCCCACACGTCGCGCAGCGGGCGGCCGATGAAGGGCGGGCCCTCGCTGCGGGGACCGGGGTGAGGATTTCTCGCCGCCATGTGATCCGGAGGCTAGCGGGCACCGAAGACAGGACACCTGACCAGTTCGTCAGGGTCCCTGACTACCTGCCGGCGGTCCAACGCCCCGGCCCGAGCGCCCACGAGGAGCACCAATGTCTGCATTCACCGAGATCCTTTCCACCATCGAGAAGGCCTTCGCCGACGACGACGTGGACCAGTTCGCCAGCTGCTTCGCCGAGGACGGCGTCCAGCACCACCCGTTCTTCCCTGCTCCCCTCCAGGGCCGTGAGGCCATCCGCGCCGCCGAGGGGGCGATGTTCGCCGCCTTCGACGACATCACCTTCGCCTGGGAGCGGACCCTCGAGCAGGGGAACCAGGGCGCCGGCCAGTTCGTCGTGACCGCCCGCAACACCCGCGACATCGCCATGCCCGACGGCTCGACCATCCCCGCCACCGGGAAGACCGTCTCGCTCCGCGGCGGGATGTTCATGACCATCGGCGACGACGGGCTCATCACCGAGGCCTATCGGCACCAGGACAACATGGGCTTCCTCCAGCAGCTCGGGCTGCTGGGCTGACGGGTCCCTCCGGAACGGCGCCGATCAGGACGTCCAGGGGCCCAGGCCACCGATGCGCTCGACTTCGATGCGGATCACGTGGCCGGGCGGCGGGTTGTCGAAGGGTGGGAACTTCACGCCCGGGCCGACGTAGACCTCGGCGAGCTGTTGGAGCAGTTCGGGCGCGCCGCCCTCCTGGAGGGTGGCGCGCCCGTGCACGATCAGGTAGTTCGCCATGCCGACGGGGTTGGCGCCCTCGGCCTCCACCGTGAGGAGCACACGAGGATCTCGGGCCAGGTTCTGCACCTTGCGGCCGCCCATGAGGTGAGCGGCCACGATCTCGTCGCCCTCGACCCCGATCCAGACCACGGACCCCTGGGGGCTGCCGTCGGGGTTGATGGTGACGAGATGGCCGAGTCGGCCGGCGGTGAGGGCGCGGCGGACGTCGTCGGAGAGAGCGGTCATGGGTGACTCCTCGGGAAGTGACCGCCAACGATAGGACCTCGCCGGCGGGCGCGGTTCCCGACCGCCGATGGACGGACGACACGTCCGATCTGTGCCCCCGGTGACGGAAGGGACGGCCGGCGAGGCGGATGGTGGACCCAGGCACCGACCAGCGGTGCTCGACCCCGAGGAGACACCATGAACCTGAACCGCAACCGCATCCGCACCTCCCTCCTGGCCCTCACCGTTGGCCTCGGCGCCGCCACCGGCCTCGCCGGCGGGGTCGTCGCCGCTCCGGCGGCCCACGCCAGCGTCACCATCAGCGGCGTGACCTCGTACAGCAACCTCACCTTCGACAAGTGCCGGAGCCAGGTCGTGTCGCAACCCTTCTCGAGCGAGAACGTGAACGGCCGGTACTCGACCGCCTTCCGGTTCGCGGTGTACGACTTCGCCACCTCGCAGTGGACGTGGAGCGGGTGGCAGTGGGAGACCGGCGTCGACACGGCCGCGGTCCAAGCCCGGTCGCCGTGGGTCTACGGCTACGAGCAGTACGCCCGCTACATCAACGGCGGCTGGCAGTTCAACGGCGAGTGGGTGGTCGTCGACGGGAGCGGCGCCGGCAACCTGTGGTGCTGACCCCGTCGTGCCGGCCCGGATCGTCGCCACCCAACGGTGGCGACGATCCGCCGCGCCCGGGCAAGGCGGCCAACGGCGGCCCGGTCCGACCGTCAGGCCGGACGGGGCACCAAGGCCAACTGCCGGGACTGGGCGATCAGGCGGCCCGATGCGTCCCACACCTCGCCGTCCTCCTCGAGGTAGCCGCCGGTCACGAACCGCGTGGTGAAGGCGCACCGCAACCAGCCTTCGACGGGGATGCCCCGCACGTGGGCCGTCAGCTCCACGGTGGGCGTCCAGCCCACAGGCAGGTCGGCGTTGAAGATGGTGGGCGGGAACCCGTCGACCGCCACGAGGAGGCCGATCGGGTCGAGCACCTCGCCCTCACGGAAGCGGAACCACCCCCGCACCTGGGCCTTGCCACTGGCGTTGCCGCGGAGGAACCCGGCGTCCTCGGGATGCAGCCGGAGATCGACCTTGCCCATGAACGAGGGCGCCGCGCTGTCGGCGTCGCCGCCCATGGCCACGCACTCCTCCGGCGGCGGGAGCGCAGGAGGCCGGGCATCGACCAGCATCGGCCCCGACGCCCGGGTGAGATCGGTCGTGGTGGCGATGGCCACGATCAGGGGCCCGTCGCTGCTGGACAAGGTGGCGGTGGCCGTGGCGTGGCGGCCGCCGACGCGGACGGGTACCACGTCGACGGTGACCGGGCCCGGCCGCCCGGGGGCGAGGTAGTGGGCCGTCATGGTGACCGGGTGCGGCTTGCCCGTGGCATCCGTGACGGCTCGGGCGATCATGGCCAGGAGGTATCCGCCGTTGGCGTTGCCGGCGATGTCCCAGCCCGGCACCACCTCCGCCTCGTAGCGCCCGGGCGCCTCCGCATGCACCGCCGTCGCCGTGGTGAAGGTCATGGGACGACGCTATCGCCGTCGCGCCGGCCGCTCCCCCAGACGGGGACGGTGAACGACGTCACGTCCTGCGCCGAGCGAATGTCGCGAGCTGCGCGACCGGGCCTGGTCCAGACTGTCGCCGTGACCCCGATCGACATCCGACCGACTCCCTTCGATGATCCCGTCGCCGTCGAGGTCCACGAGCGCTACCTGCAGGACATCATCGACCGTTACGGCGGCCCGCCGGGCTGCCTCGCTCCCGCCACCTTCGAAGGGCCGGCTGCCGGCTTCTTCCTCGCCTGGATCGATGGCGTGCCCGGCGGCTGCGGCGGCTTCCGTCGCCACGACGAGGGCGTCGCCGAGATCAAGCGCATGTACGTCGAACCGACGGCGCGGGGACGGGGCGTGGCCCGCGCCCTCCTCGCCCGGCTGGAAGAGGCGGCCCGGGCGGCCGGCTACCGGGAGCTGTGGCTCGAGACCGGCACGCGGCAACCCGAAGCCATCGCGCTGTACGAATCGAGCGGGTACACGCCGATCGCACGCTACGGAGAGTTCAAAGCCGACGAGCGCAGCCGCTGCTACGCCAAGCGTCTCTGACCCCCGCCGACTCCGCCCGGCCAGGGGTCAGCTCATCGCCGGCCGGACCGCCGGTTCCCCGCCATCGGCATCGGTCAGCGCCATCGCCGCCGGCTCCGACGCGACGGCGGTCGAGCGCTCGATGTCCCGCGCTCGGGCCAGGCCCCAGGTGCCGGCACCGAGCGCCGCCGCCGCACCGACGGCGACGCCGTACCGCGCGCCCCAGGTCTGGCTGACCCAGCCCACGATCGGGCCCCCGATGGGGGTGCTGCCCAAGAAGAGCATGGCTTGGAGGGCGAGGACCCGGCCCCGGAACTCGGGCGCGGCCTGGAGCTGGACGATGGCGGTGGACGAGGTCAGGAACGAGATCGAAGCGAACCCCATGAGCAGGGCGAGGGGGAACTCGATGCTGAGCCACGGACCGACCGAGAGCAGGGCGAGCGCCGCCCCGAACCCGAGCGCCGAGAGGCTCACGGTGCGGATGCCGACGTTGGTGCGGCGAGCGCTGGCCAGCGCCCCGATGAACGACCCGAGGCTGGCCACCGACAGGAGGTTGGCGTAGGTGGCGTCGGTGCCGCCGAAGTCCCGCTTCACGAGCAGAGGGAACACCGTCTGGAAGTTGAACGAGAGGGTGCCCACCACGGCCATCACCACGAGCGGGACCCAGACCACGGGAACGCTCCGGGCGTAGCGCAGGCCGGCCCGGACCTGGCCCTTGCCCCGCGGCGTTGGGGTGGTCGGCCTGAGCTCCTCGGTGCGCATCAGCAGGAGCCCGACGAGCACCGCGACGTACGACACGCCGTCGACGAGGAAGCACCACCCGAACCCGACGGTGGAGATGAGCACGGCGGCCACCGCCGGCCCGATCATCCGTGACGCGGTCATGAGCGTGCTGTTGAGGCTGACGGCGTTGGCCACCTCGTCCTCGTCGACCATCTCGACGACGAAGGCCCGCCGGGCCGGGTTGTCGAAGGCCATGGTGATGCCGCCCACCACGGCGATGGCGTAGAAGAGGCCGATGGGTGGGTGATCGCTGAAAGCGAGGGCGGCGAGCACGAACGACTGCACCATCGCCACGACCTGCACCACGAGGATGAGCTTGCGCTTGTCGCTGCGGTCGGCGACGAGGCCGGCCCAAGGCCCGATCAACAGCACCGGCCCGAACTGCGCCGCCATCAACAGGCCGAGGGCCACGCCGCTGTCGGTCAGGCGGAGCACCAAGAGGGCCTGGGCCACGAGCGTCAGCCAGTTGCCCACCTGCGAGATGAGCTGGCCCCCGAAGAACAACCGGAAGTTGTGGTGGCGGAGCGACCGGAAGGTGTCGCCGGCGGCGAGACGGAGGCGGGTCACGGCGCCGGCTCCGCCAACGCCTCGAGCACGCCGAGGGCGGCGGCCAGGCGGGCCACGTCGTCGGCCGGGAGGTCGCCGAGGCGGGCGGCCAGCCACTCGTTGCGCCGGCGCCGGCTCCGGGCGATGAGCGACGCGCCCTTGGGCGTGACGGCGACGCGCCCGACGCGCCGGTCGGTGGCGTCGGTGGCACGGCGGACGAAGCCGTCCTCCTCGAGCTTGGCCACGATCCGGGTGATGCTCGGCGGGGTGACCCGCTCGTGCGCCGCCAGCGCTCCCAGGGTGACCGGCCCGTGGTGCTCGATGGTGATGAGGGCCGAGTACTGGCTCGGCGTGAGGCCGGTGTCGGAGGCCTTGCGCAGCTGGCGGGCCAGGCGGGTGGTGCTCAGGCGCAGCCGGGCGGCCAGATCCGGCGTGTCGATGTCCTGCCGGTCGATCTCGAGTGCGTCGGCCTCGCCCATGCCCCGAGCGTACCAAGATGTTTAGCAATCGAAACTAACTGTTTCCCGAGCGCTGCTCTCCGGTTGCCCCGGTGTCCCCGTCCAGTCCCGTTCCCTGTTAGCCCTCCGTGGGTGCGAATTGTTCGCTTTCGCGAACAATTC
>JAKOVR010000058.1 GCA_029782025.1 Actinomycetes bacterium
CCCACGGCGTCGAGCACGCCCTTGCCGAGGTAGCGGTCGCCCCCGTCGCGGAGCTCGACCGCCTCGAAGGCCCCGGTGGAGGCACCGCTCGGCACCATCGCCCGGCCGCGCGCGCCCGTCTCGAGGATCACCTCGACCTCGACCGTGGGGTTGCCACGCGAGTCGAGGACCTCACGACCGACGATGTGCTCGATGCTGCTCACGGATGCGCTCCTTGGACCGGAAATGGTTGCACGGCGGGCTGCCGATGTCGGGGACCCTCGCGCGCCGCTCCGCGGCGCTGCAACACGGTCGGGCGGGCTTCGGATCGGGCCCGCGACCCGATCAGCCGGGCTCGGTGCCGAGGATGCTCACGAAGCTGACCATCTCCCCCGGATAGCCACCGAGGTTGTGCACGAGGCCGTATGGCCGGGAGGGGTCGAGGGCGATCTGGCGGTCCTCGGGGGCCTCGCCCCGGAGCTGGAGCCAGTTCTCGAAGTGCATGCGCAGACCGCTGGCCCCGACCGGGTGCCCGAACGACTTCAGCCCGCCGTCGGGGTTCACCGGCAGCTCGCCGTGGAGGTCGAAGACCCCGGCCTCGATGTCCTTCCAAGCCTCGCCTCGGCCCGAGAACCCGAGGTCCTCCATCAGCACCAGTTCCGTGGGGGTGAAGCAGTCGTGGACCTCGGCCATGGCGATCTGGTGCCGGGGGTCGGTCACGCCGGCCTGCGCGTAGGCGTCGGCGGCGCAGCGGGCCACCTCGGGGAAGGTGGTGTAGTCGTAGCCCTGATCGCCCAGGGGACTGCCGTTGCCGGCCACGAACGAAAGCGCCTTGATGAAGAGGGGCTTGTCGGTGAACCGGTGGGCGTCCTCGGCCCGCACCACGATGGCCGCCGCCGATCCGTCGGCCACGCCGGCGCAGTCGAACACGCCGAGCCGGCCGGCCACCGGGACGGCGTTGCAGATGGTGTCGATGTCGACTTCCTTGCGGAACTGGGCCCGGGGGTTGCGGGCCCCGTTGTAGTGGTTCTTCCAGGCGATGCGGGCCAGCACCTTCTTGAGCACGTCGCCGTCGACGCCGTAGCGCTCGGCGTAGGCCGGAGCGACGAGGCTGAACATGGCGGCAGCGGTGAGGGTGCGGTTGGTGCCGTCGTTGGGGATCGGGAAGGCGTTGAGCCCCTGGTACCCCGAGTCCTTCACCTTCTCCACGCCGATGGCCATGGCCACGTCGTAGGCGCCCGACGCCACGGCGTAGGCGGCCTGGCGCAGGGCCTCGCTCCCGGAGGCGCAGTAGTTCTCGACCCGCGTGACCGGCTTGTTGTCGAGGCCGAGCGGGGCAGCGGCAGTGATGCCGCTCATGCCGCTCTGCGCGGTGCCGAGCCAGTAGGCGTCGATGTCGTCCTTGGCGATGCCGCTGGTGGTGAGGGTCTCGTCGAAGGCGTCGCGGAGGAGGTCGTCGGTGCCCTTGTCCCAGTGCTCGCGGAAGGGGGTGCACCCCATCGCCACGATCGCCACCTTGTCCTTGATGCCATGGCTGGCCATGTGTGGTGCTCCTGCTCGTCGGTCGGCGGTCAGCGGATGGGGGTGGCCTTCCAGAAGTAGTTCTGGATGCCGTCGGACTGGTTGAGGCGCCGGAAGGTCATGGCCACCCGCTGGCCGATGGCCACGGCGGCGGCGTCGACGTCGGTGAGCTCCACCGGCATGCGGCCGCCCTCGTCGAAGTCGACGACGGCGAACACCACCGGCGGGCTCGGGGAGTAGGCCAGCCGGTCGACGGTGAAGGTGACGATGGTGCCGCTGGCCTCGGCCAGCGCTTCGTGGTCGCGCACGAGGCCGTACTTCCACTCCTCGTTGCGGGCGGCCGCCGACGCGCTGACCCGGGCCGGCTCGGGCCGGTTCGGCGGCTGCACGGTGGCCTGGCCGGTCCAGCTCAGGAACTTCAGGTAGGGCAGGCCGGGATCGGCGTTGCCGGCGGCGATCTGGGCCGCCACCGAGGGCGAGGGCTGGTGGGCGGCGATGGCGTCGGTGGCGCGGAACACGAACGCGTCGGCCCCGTCAGCCAGCGAGAGGGCGAGGATCACCTGGCCCGGCTCGGCGGCATCGAGCACGGCGGCGAGGACGAGGGCGAGCTGGGCGGCACCGGCGTTGCCGACGGTGGCGCTGAGGTCGTCGGCCAGGCCGTGGACGGTGCCGGCGCTGACCTTGCCGCCGACCTGCTTCACCGCCCGGGCGTGCGGGCCGGCGACCACCACGGTGTGGACGCCCTCGGCCCCGAGCCCGGCCGCTTCGAGAGCGGCCTTGGCCGCCTCGGCCCCGAGCGGGCCGTACCGGGTTTCGCCGAAGCGCTCCTCCCACTGGCGAGAGCGGGCGTCGCCGGGCACGCGCCACCGGTCGACGAACTCCTCGCTGACCGACGCCCGGCCGATTAGTTCGGCCAGGAGCGGCCGGCCCGGTGTGTCCGGTCCCACGAGCAGGGCGGCAGCGGCGTCGCCCCCTTCGCGCTCGTCGGCCGAGTTGGGCAGGCCGGTGCGCTGGTCGGCGACGGCCACGAGGCTGGTGGTGCCGGCGGCGGCGGGGCCGAGGGCCAGGGCGAGGGCCCCGGCGCCGCTGCGCACCGCGCCGTTCAGATCGAAGGCGGCGGCGTCCCGGTCGAGCCGCAGGGCGGCGTGCACGGTGGTGGCGTTGGTCTTGTCGGCGTAGGACGGCGCGGTGGTGGCGAAGAGCACCTGCCCGATGACGGCGCGGGCGCCGTCGCCGAGCGGGCGCAGGGCATTGCGGGCCGCCTCGACCGCCATGGCCGTGGTGTCCTGGTTGTAGCTGGCGACGCTGCGGGTGCCCTTCCCGGCGCTGCCGCCGTGGGCTGCCCCGATGGCGCTGCGCTGCAGCCGCCACCATGGTACGTAGGCCCCGTACCCGACGATCCCGACGGGGCCCGAAGCCCCCGGCGTCCCTGACTCGCTCATGCCCGAAACCCTACCGCCATACCTGACGCCCCGTCAGATCTAACCCCGGCCCCTTGGGTGCGTGAGGGATCCATCCGTACCGACCGTTTGACGGGGGGAAGGGGGGGTTGGGACACTCGCCGGCATGCGCCTGGGGGACACGGCCAACGACGACGCCGCCCGGTACGGCAAGCCGCTCGAGGGCATCCGCATCCTCGCCGCCGAGCAGATGCAGGCCCTCCCCTACGCCACCCAGCTCCTGGCCCGCCTCGGCGCCGAGGTGGTCAAGGTCGAGCACCCGGTCCACGGTGAGTCGGGGCGGGGCAGCACCCCGGCGATGGTCGACCCGGCCGGGCGAAAGGTCGGCGCCACCTATCTGCGCAACAACCTCGACAAGCGCTCCGTCGGGCTCGACCTGAAGTCGGCGGAGGGGCGCGACCTGTTCCTCCGGCTGGTGCCCCGCTTCGACGTGATCGCCGAGAACTTCAAGCCGGGCACCATGGACCGGATGGGGCTCGGCTACGCCGACATCGCCGCCGTGCACCCCAGCGCGGTCTACGTGTCGATCAGCGGCTTCGGCAACACCGCCCCGTCGCCGTACCGCGAGTGGCCGGCCTACGCCTCGGTGGTGGAAGCCATGAGCGGGGTGTACGAGTACAAGAACGGTCCCGACCGGCCCCCGACCACCATCCCGGCCGGCGCCATCGGCGACATCTCGTCGGCCCTCTTCGGCGTGATCGGCATCCTCGCCGCCCTCCGCCACCGCGACCGCACCGGTGAGGGGCAGTACGTCGACATCGCCATGCTCGACGCCATGATCGCCATGGCTGACGTCGTCACCAACTTCTGGTCGATGGGGGTGCGGTCGAGCGAGCTCGAGGTGATCTGCGAGGGGTTCAAGGCCGACGACGGCTACGTGGTGCTCCAGGTCGTGCGCGAGCACCAGTTCTACGCCCTCGGGGACCTCGTGGGCCGACCGGAGTGGCGCCACGACCCCCGCTTCGCCACCCGGGCCGGCTGGATGCCGGCGCTCGAGCAGGAGATCCGACCGGCCGTCGAGGCGTGGCTCGTGGGGCAGACCAAGCTCGGGGCCTGTGCCCGCTTCACCGCGGCCGGCATCGTCGCCGGTCCGTCCAACTCGGCCGCCGACGTGGTGGCCGACCCCCACGTCGCCATGCGCCACATGCTGGTCGAGATGCCCCGCACCGACGGGATCGACGACCCGATCCTCATCCCCGGCAACCCCGTCAAGCTGTCGAAGATGACCGAAGGCCCCGAGACGAGGGTGCCGTGGGTGGGCGAGCACACCGACGAGGTCCTCGCCGCCGAGCTCGGCCTCACGACCGGCGAGCTCGACGCCCTCCGCGCTGCCGGCGTCGTCACGTGAGGGCCGCGTGAAGGCGCTGCTGGTCGCCGGGGCCCGGCCCAACTTCATGAAGATCAAGCCGGTGCTCGACGCCCTCGAGGCCCGCGGGGCCACCACCGTCCTCGTGCACACCGGCCAGCACTACGACGAGCGGATGAGCGGGGTGTTCTTCGACGAGCTCGGCATCCGCGCCCCCGACGCCCACCTCGGCGTCGGGTCGGGCACCCACGCCGAGCAGACCGCACGCGTCATGCTGGCGCTCGAGCCGCTGGTGATCGACGAGGCCCCCGACGTGGTGGTGGTGGTGGGGGACGTGAACTCCACCCTCGGCGCCGCGCTGGTCGGGGCCAAGTGCGGCCGCCGCGTCGCCCACGTGGAGGCCGGCCTGCGCAGCGGCGACTGGACGATGCCCGAGGAGGTGAACCGGGTGGCCACCGACCGGGTCAGCGACCACCTGCTCGCACCCAGCGCCGATGCCGTCGCCAACCTGCGGGCCGAGGGCTTCGCCGACGAACGGATCCACCTCGTCGGCAACGTCATGATCGACACCCTGCTGGCCAACCTGAGCCGGGCCCGGGCCCGGCCGGTGCTGGACCGCCTCGGCCTCGAGCCCGGGGGCTACGGCCTCGTCACCCTCCACCGCCCCGCCACGGTCGACGACCCGTCGGTGCTGGCCGAGGTGCTGGGCGCGCTGGCCCGCATCGCCGAAACCCTGCCGCTCGTGTTCCCGGCCCACCCCCGGGTGGCCGCCCGCCTCGCCGGCGCGGCCCCGGCCGGCATCCTCGTGATCGAGCCGCAGGGCTACCTCGACTTCATCGCGCTGGAAGCCGGCGCCCGGCTCGTGCTCACCGACTCCGGCGGCGTGCAGGAGGAGACCACGGCGTTGGGAGTGCCCTGTCTGACCCTGCGCGACAACACCGAGCGTCCGGTCACGGTGGCCGAGGGCACCAACGTCGTCGTGGGCCGCGACCCGGCCCGGATCGTGGAGGCGGCGCAGGCCGTCCTCGGCCGGCCCGCTGGCCCGGGCACCACCCCGACGCGGCGGCCGGCGCTGTGGGACGGGCGGGCGGCCGAACGGATCGCCGACGTGCTGCTCGCCGCTCGCTGACCAGCGCCCCCTCGCCACCGGACGGGGCCCGCCCGTCAGCCCTCGTCCTCCTCGCGGGTGCGCACCCCGAGCCGCTCGCAGTCGCCGGTCTTGGTGCTGCCGTCCGGCATGGTGGTGACGCAGTAGCCGGCCCCGTCGAGCTTGGCGCCGTCGAGCTTGGCGCCGAGGAGGTTGGTGCCGGCCAGGTTGGTGTTGCGCAGGTCGGCCCCGGTGAGATCGGCGCCGTCGAGGTCGGCGCCGGCCAACACCGCGCCCGAGAGGTTGGCGCCGGCGAGGTTGGCGCCGGTCAACGTGGCCCCGCTGAGGTCCATGCCGTGCAGGTCCTTGCCCGGCGCGGGGAGGCCGGGATCGATGACGCCCCGCATCTGCCGGGCCGTGCCCCAGCAACCGTCGCCCTGGTCGATGCACCGACGGAGATCCGCCGCGCTGCGCTCGGCCTGTTGCGACGACGCCGCTTTCGAAGGATCGCCGGTGACGCCGGGGCGCACGATGCCACTCGAATCGATGGTGTTCCCGCTGTCGGGGTCGGGATCGACGTACGCCGACCCGGGCGGTCCGGTCCGCCGCCCGCCCGACGTCGTCGCAGATGGAGCCGCAGTGTCGGCGCTCTTGCACGCCGTGGCACCGGCCACGACGACGAGGATCGCAACGAGCACCGCGGCGGAGCACGACGCGGAGCGGGTCCGGGCAACAACCATGCGCCATCTTCGGCCGCGCGCCCAGCGAGTGCAATTCACCCTGGCCCTTGCCGCGCCCCTCCGATCCTCGGCCGGCCGGACCGCGAGCAGCGATGGTGCACCACCTACACTCGCTGCGATGTCCGACCAGCGGCGCCCCTCTCCCCTCCGGGAACACCTCGGTGTTGTCCGCCGGCGGGGCTGGATCGCCGCCGTGGTCACCATCGCTGCCATGGCCGCCGCGCTCGCCTTCTCCCTCCTGCAGCCGGCCCGCTACGCCAGCACGGCCCAGATCCTCGTGCCCGTCACCCCGCGCTACTCCACCGCACTCGTCGATCAGAACGGCGCGGTGCGCAACCAGGACGCCAAGCGGCTCCTTCAGAACCAGGTCGAGTTCATCGAGTCGGCCGTGATCTCAGACGCGGCTGCGAAGACGCTCGGATCGCGGCCCAAGATCACGGCCCGCGCCCTGCCGGACGCCGACATCCTCGAGGTTCGCGCCGAGAGCAGCGACCCGAACGACGCGGCGAAGATCGCCAACACGGTGGCCGACACCTACGTCCAGAACCGCAGCGAGGACAGCATCCAGGGCCTCAACGCATCCCAGGACGTAGTGGAGAAGAGCATCGCGTCGCTCAACGAGAAGATCTCCGCCATCGACCGACGCCTCGATGAGATGACCGAGGCTCAGAAGACCGGGCAGGAGGGGGCCGACCTCCGTCAGGTCCGCACGAGCTATGTGGCCCAACGCCAAGCCTTCCTCGACAAGCTCAACTCCATCCAAGTTTCCACCGGGCTCGTCCCTACGGACGCGGCCAAGGTGATCAACCCGGCTCTTCCCACCGACTCGCCTTTCCAGCCCACCACGCGGCGCAACCTGCTGATCGGCATGGTGGCAGGGCTGGTCCTCGGCCTCGGCCTCATGTACGCGCTCGACCAGCTCGACGTCACTGTGAAGACGAAGTCGGAGCTGGAGGCGGTCACCAAGCTCACCAACCTGGCGTCGATCCCGCGCTCGCCATCGTGGCGCCGCGGCGAGGTGGCGGTTCTCCACTCCCAGTCCGATCCCACCTCTCCCACGGCCGAGGGCTACCGCGCTCTGCGCACGGCGATCCAGTTCGCCAGCCTGGCCAAGCCCATCCGCACGCTGCTCATCACGAGCGCGCTCCCCAACGAGGGCAAGAGCTCCACCGCCGCGAACCTCGCCGTCGCCTTCGCAGCCTCGGGCCAGCGAGTCGCAGTGGTGTCGTGTGACTTGCGCCGCCCCCGATTGCACGACTTCTTCGAGATGGACGACGAGATCGGCTTCACATCGATCCTTCGGCGGATGATCGACGTCGACGAGATGCTCGGCGATCCCCAGCCCCGCGAGGTCGTGGTGATCCCCAGCGGCCAGGCCCCCCGCAACCCCTCCGAGCTCCTCGCCACCGCTCAGGCCCAGAAGGTCCTCGATGACATCGCTGAACGGGTCGACTTGCTCATCATCGATGCTCCGCCGGTGCTGCCCGTCTCCGACGCCGTGATCCTGTCGGCCTACGCCGACGCCGCACTCCTGGTAGCTCGGGCCGGCGAGACCCGGATCGACACCGTGGAGCGCGCTGCGGAGCAGCTGCGCCTCGCCGCTGCGCCCGTCATCGGCACGGTCCTCATCGGGGCCGACGACGACCCCGGCGTCGGGTACTCGTACCGCCGCTACGCGCACCGCACGACCCGCTCCGACCGACGGCGGGACGCGGCGATGGTGAGCGGCCGGGGCACGGACGCCGACGGCACGTCAGCTCCGACGCCCGCAGCCACCTGAGGAGCCCATGCGGATCCTCGTCTTCAGCCAGTACTACCCGCCCGAGGTGGGTGCTACCCAGACGCGCGTCGCCACCTTCGCCCGGCACTTGGTCGAAGCCGGCCACGACGTCGAGGTGATCGCCGAGTTGCCCAACCATCCCAAAGGGGTGATCTTCGAAGGGTGGACGGGCAAGCTGGTAGATCGGCGGATCGAGGACGGCATCTCCACCACGCGCTTGTGGGTCTACACCTCGCCCACGAAGAGCTTCTGGCGCCGCATCGCGTTCTACCTCACCTATTGCGCTGGTGCGACGCTGGCCGGGGGCGCTACGGCGGCACAGCGGCGACCCGATGTCGTGTTCGCCAGTTCACCGCCGCTGTTCGTCCTGATAGCGGCCTGGGTGGCCGCCCTCGTGGGCCGAGCCCCGCTCGTGGTGGACATCCGGGACATCTGGCCCGCCGTCGGCGAGGCGCTGGGCGAGCTCCGGCCCGGCCGGGCCTTCGACCTGGCCCAGCGCCTCGAGCGGTTCCTGTACCGCCGCGCCACCCACATCACCGCGGTGACCCTTCCCTTCGTCGAACACATCATCGGAAGTGGTATCGACCAAGACCGAGTCTCGTATCTCCCCAATGGCACGCTCCCCGACCTCTTCACCCCGGACCGGCTCGATCCGGCCGTACGGTCATCGATCGGGGCCGAGCCTGGCGACCTCGTCGTGGGCTACGTCGGGAACCACGGCATCGCTCAAGGCCTCGACGTCATCCTCGACGCCGCCGCGGCCACCGCCGGCGACCCGCGCATCCGCTACCTCTTCGTGGGAGAGGGCCCGGAGAAGGCCAGACTCCGGGCGCGCGCCGACGCCGAGGGCCTGGCCAATGTCACCTTTCTCCCCGAGGTGGCCCTCGAAGCCGTCACGCCGTACATGACCGCGTGTGATCTGCTCGTGGTTCCACTCCGTGCCCTCGAGCTCCTCGAGCAGTTCGTTCCGTCGAAGCTCTTCGACTCCATGGCGTGCGGCCGGCCCGTCGCACTGATGGTCGACGGGGAGGCCCGGGCCATCCTCGAGGAGGCCGACGCCGGTTGGTTCGTTCCGCCCGAGGACGCCGCCGCGTTGGTCCACCTCCTCGGCCGGATCGTCGAGGATCGGGAGGGGCTGACCCGTTCCGGTGCAAACGGACGCCGACACGTGGTCCAGCACTACGACCGCAACAGCCAAGCAGCGCAGTTGGAAGGGCTACTCCGAACGGTGGTCGGGTCGGCGCAGGGCTCGCCGGAACGGCCGTCGCGATGATGAGGAGTCGTGCCCCGGGCACGGTTGGCTGCGTGCCCTGGTGTGCTACGTTGCCGAGCCACACAACCGTCGTCGTGTTGACTGGGCGGTGCTGGATGCGGAGGAACTGATGCGTCGAACCCTACTCGTGGCCCTCGCCGCCGGACTTGCGCTCAGCGCAGGTTGCGGCACCAAGCCTGAGTCCACGGCGACGGGCGAACGCACTTCGGTACCTCCGGCCCAGGCCGGTGCGGGAAAAGTCACCACCACATCGGCCCCGAAGGCTCCCACGACCACCGCGAAGAACTCGGCCGAGTGCACGAGGTACCGATCCTTCCGGTTCGCATACAGCGGGTTCGTCCTCTCCAAGGCTGACGCGAAGCCCGCGGCGTTGAAGACGCTCGAAACGACCGGCGCGGACCTCAAGAAGGCAGCCGCGGATCAGAGTGCCTCGGTCGACAAGATCCTCGCCGCCGCCAAGCGGGCCGCTGATGGGAAGCCGGCAGCGGACGACAAGAACGAGACCGACTCGGCGACGAAGGCCCTCGAGAGCTGGTTCAAGACGACCTGCCTCAACGGCTAGAACTCGACCGGCGCCACGCGTGCGTGGGCAAGGGCGCGATCTCAGTGCAGGTAGTAGAGCCCAGGCGCACAGGGCAAAGGCGTGAGTTCCGCGCCGCCCAGCTCCTTCTCGACGACCGTGTCGTACCCCGGTGTTCGCGACGCGGACGTGTCCGGTGGGAGGTATACGAGGTTGACGCGATAGCTGTCGAGAAGACTCCGCCTGTCCTTCGCCGTCAATCTCAGCCAGTTCGTCGGGAACATGATCACCCTGCCACGATCGTTGACGGCCCCATAGACATAGGGGACGCCGGAGAATCCATAGACGAACAATGAGTCCTGCGGCGCCACACACGGAGCGAGTTGGCGAGCTTGGTTCACGAGTCCCATCGTTCCGACTCGCCCGAACCAAGGTGTGTTCTCGATCCGGCCGGTGACCTTCAACAACGGGGTTGCTCCGAGCGCGAGGGCCACCGCGAACAACAACAGGCCCGAGATCCGACCTCGCGCTACGGCCGACAGCACGACTGCGACGAAGAAGGCCTCCGTCAAGAGGAGCGATGCCGACCAATACCGATCGTCGAAGCTCGACGACACCACCTGGGAGACGGACCCGAGTGCGATCGACACCACGGCGAACAACCCGAACAAGCGCACTGCCCGGGCGTCTCGAATGGTCCGCAAGGTGCCGGCCACTGCCGATCGCACCGACGCCGCGGTGAGCTCACCGTGCGCCCGAACGGCCAACACGACGGCGATGAAGACGGCGAGAACAGCGATCCAGAACAGCGGCCGGAGCACGAAGGCATCGTCACGGGCCCGGGTCAGGTGCAACCACAGGTCGTCGTACCCGCCACTCACTCTCGCGTACCAACCCGAGAAGTTGTCGAAAGCGGTCGCCGGCTTCGTCGGGAAGTAGTAGGAGGGGGTCGAGAAGTCCACCGACAAGACGCCGCTGGAATACGGGCTCACCCACGGCGACCCGAAATGTGCCAGGGAGTAGACGATCCACGGCGAGAAGGTGGCGACCTCGCCGAGGAAGTACCGCGGGACGCGGCGAAGCGTGGTTCCACCGATGAGGCAGAGCCCGAAGGGCACGACACCGGTGAAGGCCAAGGCGTCGAATCTCGTGAGCACCATGAGCCCGGCCATGGCACCCGCCCAGCCCATCTGCCGACCAGAGAGCGGCCACGGATTCGACACCACCAGAACCAGGGCGGACAGGAGGAGGATCTGGCACGGAATGGCGCCGGCACTCACCAGCTCCTGGTCGAACCAACCGAAGCTCAACAGGAAGAGGACGAGGGCTGGGCCGAGGCCGGTGATGCGTGTGAGACGGCGACCAGCGCCATCGAGCAAGACCGCCGACAGCAGCATGGTCAACGCCGCGGCGAGCGAGGCCGACCGCAAGCCGGCACCGAACACCGTGCGCGTGACGGCGATCACCGCCGGCCACACGAACGGTACGGGGGTGTACTCGCTCGTGCTGCCGAACCACCGAATCGTGTCGACCCGCCCTGGATCGGAGAAGACGTTCTGAGAGATCTCGATGAACGTCCACGAATCGTTCCCGTAGGGCGGGAAGTTCTGCCACGCAGGGGAGAACAGCGCCCACAACGTCCAGGCCAGGAGCGCGTACAGCGGCGCCGCGACCCAGAGCTTCCGGTCGTCACGGATGGTCCGGACCGACCGAGCCGCTCGCTCTCGGAGCGGGCCTACCCGACTTCGCCATCGCGATCCAGTCGGTCCTCCGACTGTCCCGTCCTCTCCGAGCTCACCCGAATCGGCGGGCTCGAAACGCTCGGCGTCGGCGGTCAGCACCTGTTCGGCTCCCTTCCTGTTTCTGCGCCACGCCCGCGTACTCCCTCGCAGAGGGAGAGAAACGTGGTCTCGGCACTGTAACTTGGCAACGAACCGAGACACAGGTTGTCGGACCCTTCTGGCCGATCCCCCAGTGCCTCAGGCTGGCGCCACCGCATTGTCACGAGTCCGGGCCACTCGCCACTACCGTGTACCGAAGCGGTTGTGCCCGCATCTGGGTCTCGCCTCGACAACCCTCGACCCAACGCTTGGCAGATGTCACGAACCTTCCTCATCACTGGCGGCGCCGGATTCATCGGCTCTCACCTGACCGACCGGCTCCTGGCCGAGGGCGACGAGGTTGTCGTGCTCGACAATCTCTCCACCGGGCGTCTCGAGAACCTCGACGACGCACGACGTCACCCCCGCTTCCACTTCGTCCACGGCTCGATCCTCGATCCGCTCATCGTCGACGAAGTGCTTCGGGACACCGACTTCGTCGTGCATCTCGCCGCCGCGGTCGGCGTCAAGTTGATCGTCGAGCAGCCACTCCGATCGCTCATCACCAACGTTCGCGGAACCGAGAACGTCCTCGACGCAGCACACCGCTACCGAGTTCCGACCCTGGTGGCGAGCAGCTCGGAGATCTACGGCAAGAACGACGCCGGACCCCTCGCCGAGACCGCCGACCGGATCATGGGTTCGCCGACGGTCGCTCGCTGGGCTTACGGCTCCGCCAAGGCGCTCGACGAGATACTGGCGCTCACCTACAACCGGGAACGCGAGCTCCAGACGATCGTCGTCCGCCTGTTCAACACCGTCGGCCCGCGACAATCGCCAGCCTACGGCATGGTCATCCCTCGATTCGTACGACAAGCACTCCGAGGCGACGCCATCACCGTCTTCGGGACAGGCACCCAGGTGAGGTGCTTCGGCCATGTCAACGATGTGGTGAGCGCGATCATCGGCCTCATCCACACCGAGGCGTCGGTGGGCGAGGTGTTCAACATCGGCAACCCTGCCAACGAGATCACAATCCTCGATTTGGCGGAAGAGATCATCCGGCGAACAGGGTCGTCCTCGACGGTGAAGCTGATCCCGTACGAAGAGGCCTATGCCACAGGCTTCGAAGACATGCACCGGCGAATCCCGGACATCTCCAAGATCTCGACGACGATCGGTTGGACTCCGACGGAATCGCTCGAACAGATCCTTGCCGACGCCATCGAGGAGGCGTCCATCGAGATCGCGGCCGGATCCGGCTGATGCGGAGTGCCGCGCTCGCCGCCTTCGCCCTCGCGGGAGCGCTCGGCCTGTTGCTCACTCCGCTGGCACGACTGGTCGCCCTCCGCCATGCCCTCGTCGATACCCCATCGACGCGCAAGCTCCATCACACGCCAATCTCGTACCTCGGCGGCGCGGCGATCGCGGTTGCAGCGATTGTTGCGATCGCCGCCACCAGCCGACCGTTCCGACCGACCAGCTCGTTCGGCATCTTCCTCATGGCAAGCACCGCGATGGGGGTCATCGGCCTCCGCGACGACGCGCAACCGATGAGCCCGAGGTTTCGGCTCGCGCTCCAGCTTGGCGCCTCCGCCGCGGTCGCGTTGTCCGGAACCCGGCTCGATCTCACCGGCGTGGTGCCCCTCGATGCCGCCGCCACCGTCCTCTTCATCACCTTCGTCGCCAACGCGTTCAACCTGCTCGACAACATCGACGGACTTTCGGCGAGCGTTGCGGCGGTGGCGGCGGGCGGGATCGCCATGATCGGCGTCCTCGTTGGTCAGCCGATGCTTGCCGTCACGGGGGCGGCCACGATGGGGTCCACCGTCGGATACCTCGCCTACAACGTTCGCCCCGCGATGATCTTCATGGGCGACGCCGGCTCGATGTTCTTGGGTTTCCTGGTGGCCGCGATGGCCGTCGATGCCGGCCGGGCAGGATCGGAGCTCGCCACCGGCACCACGACAGGCCTGGTGATCACGGGTCTGCTCGTCCTCCTACCGCTGGCCGACACCTTGACGGTCTGCGCGGCACGCACCCGCCGCGGAATCTCGGTGACGCAGGGGGGCAAAGACCACCTGTCACACCGTCTCGTTCAACGAGGCCGCTCCCACGGCCGGGCTGTGGGAGTGCTCGTTTTCGCAAGCTCGTCGACCGTCGCGATCGCGGTCGCCGTGGCCGACGGCCGCATCCCGCCACCCCTCGGAGCCGCCGCCGGTTCGCTGTGTCTTCTCGGGGTCCTCGTGCCGGCTTGGAGGGCAGATGTCTATCCTCCCGATGACCCACGCCTGACCCAGCAGACGTCCGCCCGCGCAGTCCCTGATGGCGAAGGCGCGGCCACCTCGGTCAACGGTCCACCGACCCCAACCGTCCCGCGACCCGGGCAGCGTCGTGTGATTCATTTCCGAGGTGGAGTGACGGCCGCGCTGACGGGCCTCGCGGCCTTGACAGTGGTGGGCCCGGCGGTGTCGTCGGGAGACGCAGTCGACGCAGTGTCGGACATGACCGAAGCTCGCCCTCGACCAGGCCAAACCGTCGTCGTGACAGCATCTGGGTTCGCCCCCGGGGCCGACGTCGAGGTCTTCGTCGACGGGTACCCGGTCGCACCCGGCACCGCCGATGCATCGGGCGTGGCACGGGCAGCCGCTCCAACCGACGCCGAGCACGAAGCCGACAACACGGTGGTCCTGGCTGGCCCTGACCCAGGCGGAGTTCGGCTCGCATCATCGGTCGCAAATCGAACTGCGTGGGACGACGCCTGGGCCGGAGCCTCCGACGGCGACGGGTGGGCCGATCTGATGATCTCCGCCGCGTTCGTGGGCGAAGTACTCGGCTGCGCCCTGATCCTGGCTTGGCACCGTCGCCGACCAACTGCCGTGCGAGCAATGGGATGATTCGGGTGACCCAAGCTGCCGATGTGGAAGACGACCACCACCCCGAGTCCTCCGTCCGTCCCGCCTGGCGCCGCGAAGGGTCGACGCCCGATGTCTTCCTCGCGGTTCTCTGGACGGGCGTCCTCGCGCTCGGGCTCTTCTCGGGCGGAGGGATCGATCTGTACGTCGAAGCCACCCTCGCCGTCGGCGTCGCTGTCGCCACGTGGGTGATCGGCGCCCGGAGGTTTCCGACCCTGTTGACCGCGTTCCAGATCGGGTTCGTGGTCATCATCGCGCTGGAAGGGGTCTTGAGCGGGCCTGACTTGACGGACAGGTACGGCGCCGAGCGATTCCACCTCGTCGCGGGCTACCTCGTGTCCGGGCTCGCTGTCCTGTCGCTCGCCCACGCACTGGTCTACCGCGCCCATGATCGGTCTCCAACGGCCAACAGCAATCAGACCGTTGGCATCCAGGTGGGCCGGTCCGCCTTCGCAATCGTGGTGCTGTCGGTTCTGTACCTTGCGGGCATCTGGCCCCGGCTCTCCGCGCGCGTCACGACCGGTCGCCTCGGCACCTTCGAACCTTGGCTTGCCGGTACACCGCTGGAGCCGCTGATCACGGGGATGATCGGTGCCGCAGGCATGGTCCTCCCCGCCACGATCGCGTATCACACGGTCAGGATCAGGCGAGGATCCGTCCGAGTTGCGGTCCTCCTCGCCAGTCCCGTCTTTGCCGCTCAATTCGCCATCGGGACCCGCTACCCGCTTCTCTTCTCCGCCGCCGGCATGTTCGTCGTGATCGTGGCGGGCCGGCAAGTGCGGCCGGCGTTGCTCGTCAGAGTCCTCGCCGTGGGGTCCATCGTGTTCATCGTGAGCGCTTCGATGACTCAGTTCAGGGCCGTCGGACTGGGGAACGCAGGGTCAGATGGGTTCGCGATCTCCGCCGAGCGGATCGCGCAAGGCGATCGTGTGGTGAGCAACATGATCGAGATCTCCGAGTGGTTCGATCGCGAGGGCTACACCAACGGGACCTCGAGTCTGTCGGTGCTCCTGTTCTTCATTCCACGAACTGTGTGGCCCGAGAAGCCCTTGGCGCTCGGCTATTGGTTCCCACGGCGGTACGGCTCAGAGGGATTCAGCGAGGGGCACTCCATCGCGTACTCATTCGGCGGCGACCCGTATGCCGACGGCGGCTACGGCGGCGGCCTGATCGGGATCGCCGGCCTTGGCGTCGGCATCGCTCTGCTCGATCGCTGGGTATCGAGGAAGCTCGCCAACCCCGAAGGTCCGTGGATCATCGTCGCTGCGACTGCCTACGGCGCATGCTTCTTCGCCGCTCGATCGGTGGACACCGCGTTCATCGCCACATGCCTCGTCTTCGTTCTCGGGACGGTCTACGTTCGATCGTGCAGCGCCGCGGTCACGACCCCGCCCGCTCCATGAGCCGAAGCGTCCTCCCAGCCGTTCGAGCGATGCCCGGCAAGGGGAAGCTCGGCGTCAAGCGAGCCTACGGCTGGGCCCTGACGAGAGTCTCCACTCGGCGAAGACGCGACTGCCAGCCCAGCAAGTCGGTGGTCATCCTCGGTACCGGCCGGTCGGGAACCACGCTCCTCCTGCAGTTGATCGCGTCGTCACCCCGGACCCTGCCCGTGTACGAGCCCTTTCGCCCGAGTGAGGACCCGGCCGTGTCGCGACATTCCCCACCGAGCGGAGGGTTCGTCGAAGGCCCGCCCGATGACGCGATGGCACGACAGATCGCAGACCTGTGGTCCGAGATCCTGAGCGGACGCCGCCTGACTTGGTGGTCAGCGAGCCAAGCATCGCCGCGCCAGGTGTGGTCAGCAGACGCGGTCGCGGTGAAGGAGATCCGCGTCAATCGAATGGCCACATGGATCGTCGAGGAGTTCCCGGACCTCCGCGTCGTCGCCATCGTCCGTCATCCGTGCGCCGTCGTCGCGTCGATGCGATCGTCTCCGGGGATCTGGAACGAATGGACCTATGAGCAGATCGTCGGACCGATTCGGCGTGCACACCCAGATCGAGACATCGACAGGATCCTCGATGGATCGGGGCGCTCAGGATGGCTCGCCGCCTTCTGGGCGACCGACACCCTCGCCCTCCTCCATGCCGCTGCCTGCCCACGGCTCCATGTCCTCGCGTACGAGCACCTGATCACGCGTCCTGCGCTCGTCGTGCGCGAACTGGAGGCGCACCTGGGCGTCGAGCTTCCCGGCGCCTGGTCTCGCTTGAAGGAGCCCAGTGCCACAGCAAACCCCGGCGCCGCGATCCACACCGGCGGTGACCTCTTGGGTGGATGGTGCTCGCGGCTCACGAACGAGGAGATCGACGAGATCCTCCGGGTCACCCATGCGATGGGACTCGTCCACTATGACCGACGACCCGATCTGCAATTGCCCCTCCTGCCCCGAAACGGAGATCTTTGACCGTGCGCCAGCTCGTCCAATCTGTACGCAACGGGGAACTCAAGGTGCTGGACCTTCCGCGACCGACCATCGGTCCGACCGAGGTGTTGGTCGCGACGAGCCGCTCCCTCGTCTCGCCTGGTACCGAGCTGGCCATCCGCCGCCTCGCTCAGGCCAACTTGCTCGCCAAGGCGCGGGCGCGACCCGACCTCGTGAAGCAGGTGCTCAGGAAGGCCCGCACCGAGGGGCTGCGTGCCACCCGGGACGCGGTGGAGCGCAGGCTGGCCGACGACATGCCACTGGGCTATTCGGCCTGTGGGATCGCGTTGGAGGTCGGTGAGGCTGTCATGGGCGTTCAGCCGGGTCAGCGCGTGGCCACCGGCGGCGCGGGGCACGGCGACCTCCAGGTGGTCAAGGGGATGCTCGCTGTACCCGTGCCCGATTCGGTCACCGACGAGCAGGCATCCTTTGCCACAGTTGGCGCCATCGCACTGCACGGCCTGCGACTCGCCGAGGTGGGCGTCGGCGATCGCGTGCTCGTCGTCGGGCTCGGACTCGTCGGCCAACTCGCGGCCCGTCTGGCCGTCGCAGGAGGTTGCCAGGTCGCGGCTGTCGACCTCCGCCAGTTCACGGTCGACGCGGCCCTTCGAGCCGGGATCCACGCCGAGATCGAGAACGGCCCGGGCACGACGCAACGGCTCCAGGCGTTCACCCAGAACCTTGGGTTCGACGCCGTCCTGGTCACCGCGGCCACCGACAGCTCGGCCCCGGTCGAACATGCCATCGAGCGGGCCCGCGACCGGGGCACCATCATCATCGTCGGGGACGTCGGGCTGGAGCTGGATCGCCGGCCGCTGTACGAGAAGGAGCTCACCGTCCGTGTCGCCAGGAGCTAC
Organism: Actinomycetes bacterium; assembly: GCA_029782025.1. Taxonomy (GTDB): domain Bacteria; phylum Actinomycetota; class Acidimicrobiia; order Acidimicrobiales; family Acidimicrobilacustridaceae; genus JAKOVR01. The sequence goes on from JAKOVR010000058.1 coordinate 17,681, forward strand.
GGACCGGGACGGTACGAGCGTTCCTACGAGGACTACGGCGTGGACTACCCACCCGGGCACATCCGATGGACGGAGGGGCGGAACCTTGCCGCCGTGCTCGATCTCCTTGCTGGCGGCCGGCTCGAGGTCGCAGATCTCGTCACACACACGCTCGATTTCGACGACGTGCTCGACGCCTACGCCCTTCTCGAACGGTCCGAACCGTTTCTCGGGATCCAACTCGTCTACGCCCCGACCGGCAGCGAGCCGCCGCTCCTGCACCCCACCGGCCATGTCGACACGATGTCCGCTTCCCTCGGCACGCCCGGGATCGGCATCGTGGGCGCGGGCTCGTTCGCGATCGGGACGCTGGTGCCAGCCCTGCACGACTCGGGGCTCACCAAGATCGTGTCCGTCGCGTCCGCGAGCGGGCAGGGTGCCCGGCGTCTCGCCGAACAGTACGCTGTCAGCCGCATCGCATCATCTGCGAGCGAGGTGATCGCCGATCCGGATGTCGATCTCGTGGTCGTGGCGACACCGCATGCAAGTCACGCGGAGATCGTGACCGAGGCACTCAGCGCCGGCCGCCACGTCTTCTGCGAGAAGCCCCTCGCCCTGACAGAGGACGAGCTCGACGAGATCGAACGCGCATTCCGGGAAAGCGCCAGCCTGCTCATGGTCGGCTTCAACCGCCGATGGGCTCCAAGCGTGAACACCGTTGCCGACGTTCTTGCCGACCGATCCGGCCCGCTGTGCATCGACTACCGCGTCAGCGCCGGACCGGTGCCGCGCGGACACTGGTACGAAGATCGGCGGCAGGGCGGCCGGTTGCTCGGCGAGGTCTGCCATTTCATCGACCTGTGCCGCTTCCTCGTGGACCGGCCTGTCACGGAGATCCGTGCCCTGGCGTCATCGGCACCAAGGGAGGAGCTCCTGCTCTCGTCCGATCTGCAGGTATCGATGCGCTTCGCCGATGGCTCGTTGGCCTCCATCCTGTACGCCGCCGGCGGACACCCCGCCACCCCGAAGGAACGTATCGAGGTCCTCGGAGACCGTCATACGGCGATCATCGACGACTTCCGGATCCTCACGATCGATGGCCGATCTCGGCGTACGCCCCAGGACAAGGGCCATCGATCCCAGATGGCCGCCCTCCGGCGAGCCTTGGCTCAGGGAACCGGCCGCTCGATCGGTTCCTCGGCGATCGAGAGCGCGCGCCTCACACTCCTCGCGGCGGCCTCGCTGAGGCGCACCGGGCCCAATCCCTGACGCCGACCCGAACCCAAGGGAGGTCGACAGGACCGGGATACCGATGCAATACTTCCTGCCTAGTTCGGGAGAGGGCGGTCAGGGGCGCCGTGCGTGCAGGCGGACATCGCACCTGAAGGTCACCGATGAAAAGCAGAGGGGAACGAATGCTCACATCCAAACCACGTCGGTTCATCGTGCCAATCCTGGTGGCCGCCGTCCTGGCGACCTTCTCGGTGGCTGCCGCTCCCACCAACGCCGACATCTCCAACCCGGGCGTGGTGAACTTCACCGCCGTCAACGGCAACTTCGTGATGAACCGCACGTCGTCGTCTCCGCTGTCGTTCAAGTACCCGAACCTCATCGGTCCGTGGCAGTGCAACGACGGCACCGACAACGACGGCGACGGCAACGTGGATGGTGCCGACGCCCAGTGCGCGGCGACGCCGTCCGGCGCCACCCAGGCCGACGACAGCGAGGCGCTGCCCCTGTACCAGGGCCAGTTCGAGTGCAACGACTCGCTCGACAACAACGTGGACTACACGGCGTTGCCCTCCTTCGTCGCCACAGCCTCGGGGAGCGGGACCGATTCGGTCGTCGTGGCGCCCCCGACCGGAACGGCGTCGAACGACATCATGATCGCGGTCTTCTCGAGCAAGGCGACCCTCGGCACCGACGTCGCCGACCCCGCCGGCTGGACTCGTCAGGCCTTCACCGCTACCACTGACGGCTCAGCCACGCTCTACACCAAGGTGGCCACGGCCAGCGAGCCTGCGAACTACACCTTCAGCGAGACCCTCGCTGGCGCCCAAGACGTGTCGGCCATCATCGCCACCTACCGGACCACAGGCGGGAACCCCTCGTTCCAGGGGTTTGCCGTCAACAGCGGCGGCGCCAACCTGACCTCCTGGTCGTACCCGGCGATCACGACCAAATTCGCGATGCGGCGCGTCGTCCGTCTCGGGGCCGCGTTCTCCGATGCCGGCGCCCAGACGTGGACCACCCCGAACCCGATCGCTGCATCCACCGGTGCGGTGCGCGTGCAGTCCACCACCGGTGCGGCCAATGCTCCGGTCAGCCATCTGTCTGATGACAACGACTACACCGTCGCCGTCGATGGCACCACGACCGCTGCCGTCCCATCCGCGATCCGCTACACCGCGGTCCTGACCAACATCGTCACCGGCGGAGGTATCGACTTCCTGGCCGGAGCAGGCGGTGCGGGGGTCCCCAAGGACACCAACTGCGGGTCCATCAACGACAACACCGAGTACTTCACCCTCAACCCGCCCGCCGGGTACGTGGCGCCGGCATTCACCGGCACCGTGGCCGCCAACGGCGACGTGAGCATCACTTCAGTCACGCAGCAGCCCAAGTGGATCCACTTCCCCACCGGCTTGGCATCTCCGGCCGTCGCCCACGCCTTCGTCCAGTTCAAATACACCAACTTGCCGATCACGGGCCATGCCGACCCGCTCACCGGAGACGTGATCCTCAACCAGGTGGACATCGGCATCGTGATCACGATCCAGGGACTGGGCGTGTGCGAGCTCCCGCTCGGCGCCAATGCATCACCGCAGACTGGCTGGTTCAGCATCGACAACCTCACGACCGGGGCGAGCTCTCCCCTGACCGGGTCGCCCTACGACCAGACGACGGGTGTGGCCACCATCGTGCGAGGCGATTTCGGGCTTCCCGCCGCCAAGTGCGCCAGCGCCTTGGCTGAGACGCAGATGAACGCCATGCTCGGTCTGCCTTCGACGAGCGGGAACGACGCAATGTTCGTCCTCAAGTCCACACCGATCCTCACCTCGAACCCGGCCATCCAGGGCACCGTCACCAACAACGCCGGCGGCGCCCCGCTGTCCGGCATGAAGGTGGGCCTCTACAGCGCCTCCAGCACGGGGCGCATCGCCACCGCCACCACCGATGCCAACGGCCACTACGACTTCCAGAACCTGACCGCCGGCAACTACCGGGTGAAGGTCTGGGACCCGAACGGCACGTTCTTCACCGAGTGGAACCTCGAGAAGCCCGACTACGCCAGCGCCGACAACATCGCCGCGGCCGTCGGTCCGGCCACGGTGGTGAACTTCGGCCTCGAACCGGGCGCCGCCCGGATCCAGGGTCGGGTGCGTGACCGCAACGCCGCGAACGTCACGCCGCTGGCCGGAGCCACGGTCACGCTGTACGACAACGCCGGCAACATCGTGGCAATCGACACCTCCGGGCCCTCCGGCTGGTACGACTTCACGAGCCTCCCGGCCGGCACCTACAAGCTGAAGTTCTCGATGCCCGGGTACTTCACCGAGTGGTACCAGGACCACTGGCTGTCGGCCAAGGCCAACGCCCAAACCGTCGTCTCCGGCCAGAACCTGATCCTCGACTTCTACCCGTTCGGCATGTTCCTCACCCGGACCACCAACCCGGAGATCTCCGGCACCGTCACCAACCAGGTGGGCGGCGCACCGATCTCCGGGGCGACCGTCCGGCTGTACACGGCCTCCGGCCAGGAGTACAGCACGGTGACGAACGGCTCCGGGGCCTACGCCTTCGGCGGCATCGCCAAGCACGTGAACTACTACGTGCGGTTCGAGGCCCCGGGCAAGACCAACGAGTGGTTCAACGAGTCCGGCCCGAACTTCGACAACTGCGCCGGGGTCACCCCGCCGTGCACGCCGACGATCACCTACGCCGATGCCCTCAACTGGGGCGGCGTCGGGGCCTTCACCACCGTGAACGGCACCCTGTCCTAGTCGCCACCCGCCCTTTCGGGGCACCGAACCTCGGCAACGGGGGCTGGTCATCGACCAGCCCCCGTTGCGCGTCCGGAGCCGGCTCGGCTGACCGGTCCCGGCGGCTGGACGGGCAGGCGTGGTGGCGGCGCGGCGGTCAGACGGAGAGGTGGAGGAGGCGCCGGGCCAGCTTCGGCCCCCGTCCGTCGCCGAAGCTGCCGATGGCCCTGGCGAGGTCCGCCGGCAGCAGGAGCCGGCACAGCACCAGGTACCCACCGACGTAGGCGCCACCACCCAGCCCGACGCGGGCGACGGGCGGGCCAGGCAGCTCGACCAGGCGGAGGGCACCACCCACCACCAGCCCGAGGGCGATCGGGGCGACGGCGGCGCGCGAGAACGCCCCCACCCCCACCCGGAGCACCCGCAGGGCGACGACGCTCTGCAGCGCCGAGCTGGCCACCGTGAACCCCCCGACGGCGACGGCGACGCGTACGGCGTCGCCGGGCGCCGCCGCGCTCCGGCCCGCCAGCAACGCCACGACCGGGATTCCGAGGTTGCCGGCCAGCGAGGTGAGGAAGGAGAGCCGGAAGCGCCCCGTGGCCTGCAGGGCGAGATCGGGCAGCAGCAACACGAGGGCCAACGGGAGCAGGGCGGTGAAGGCCACGATCGAGGGGACGGCCGCCACCCATCGGCCCCGCCACAAGAAGGCCTCGACGTCGTCGGCGATGGGGACGAGGACCAGCAAGGTCGCCGACGCACCCAGGGCGAAGGCGGTGCTGGCCCGCAGGAGCGCGTCGGCCAACCAGCCCGGCTCCTCGTGGCGCGACGAGAAGGCGGCGAGCAGAACCTTGCGGGCGTTGGTGAAGAGGACCGTGGCGAACTGGAAGGTGAGCTGGTAGGCGAAGAAGTACGTCCCGACCACCGGGTAGGGGGCGACCAGGCGGAGCATCAGGTAGTCGGACTGGCGGGGCAGCGTGGTGGCCAGGGTGTTGAAGAGGGGCCAACTGCTCCGGCGCAGCAGCGCCCACGACGGGCGCCAGCCGCCAGGTCGGGCGACGCGGGGCCGGCCGACGGCCAGCCAACCGAGGAGCGACTCGGTGAACGCCACGAGGAGCACCGGGAGGGCGAAGCTCAGCGCCCCGGCGCCGGCCAGCGCCAGACCGATCGTGCTGCCGTAGCGCACGACCGCCGACACCACCTCGATGCGGGCGATGGCGGGGAAGCGGAGGTCGATCTGCAGCCGGGCCAGCGAGGTGATGAACAGCGCCTGCACCGGGAGGGCGAGGGCGAGCACCGCCACGACCGGCCCGAGCTCCTGCCGACCGAACCCGGCGGCGAGGAACGGGGCGGCCACCAGCAGGACGGCCGCCCCGACCAGGGCCATGGCCAGCGACGCCCAGAGCGCCGGGCCGGCCGACGCGTCGAACCGGTCCCGCCCTTCCTGGACCAGGACGTCACGGAGGCCTGCCTCCCGGAGGATCTGGAAGGCCAGCGCCACCGACAGGGCCACGGCGTACACGCCGAAGTCGGCGTCGGTGAGGATCCACCCGAGCACCACCTGGGCCACGAGCGCGCCGGCCCGCGTGACGAGCGTCGACCCGATGAGGGCGACCATGCCGCGGCTGGCCTGGCGACCGACCGGTGACCCCGATGCCGTCACCGTCGGCGTCCCGTCGCCGCCCGCCGCACCTGCACCGGCGCGCCGTCGCCACCGACGGCGAGCTCCACCGCGACCTCGTCGGGTTCGAACCGGACCCGGCCGACCACCGGCCCGACGGCCACCTCGATCCCGCCCGAGCCCGGGCGCTCGGGGGAGGCAATGCCAAGGTGCGGCTCGAGCCGCGGCGAGGCACCGGGGTCGGCGCTCGACGCGACGGACCACCAGGCGATCGGACCGCGACCCGCCAGCTCGATGCGTTCGGACGGCGTGGTCGCCCCGTAGGTGGCCGACCAATGGGCGCCACCGGCAATCGGGCCCCCTCGCACGACGGCGCGGGTCGCTCCCCCGCCGGCCCACGACCACCGGCGGCCGGCCGCAGCGTCGACGAGCGCGTCGCCGTCGACCGTCCAGCCGGGCGCGAGCGCGATGGCCGACGTCCAGCCGGCCGGACGGGCCCCGGCGGGGTGCTCGATGACGTCGACCACCGAGACCGACGCCGCCTCCAGCACGACCAAGCGCACCACGCGCCGGGGCGGATCGAGCCGGGCGTAGGCGTCGTGCACGCACCACAGCACCGTGGTCGTCGGTCCGCCCACGGGCGCGGCGAAGGGCTCCCCCACCACCGCACCGGCCCGGTGCCGGAACCGGAACTGCCGGTCGGGGACGAGCTGATCCTCGCCGTCGATCGACAATGTGGCGTGGGCGGCGGTGGATCGGAACCACTGCCGCTCGTCGAGCGGGTTGTTGTAGTGGCCCGTCCCCGGATCCCCCACCACCCACCGTCCCCCGTGGGCGATGGCGACGGAGGCGAGGTCGGCGTGGGCGTGCGACGACCCGCCCGCCCCCTTGAGGGTGACGATCCACGGGTCGAGGGCGGCGCGGGCGAGCCCGGCCACCGCCGGGCCACCATCGTCGCGGGCGCTCGGCCCCCGAGGGCCCGCGACCCCGCCCTCCGGGCGGGCCGTCCCGCCCCGCGGGGTGCCGGCGTACCAGGCGCACTCGTCGTCCTCCACGGCCCAGACCGCCAGCTCCTCCTGCTGGGTCATCCCCGCCAGCGCCAACCCCAGGCGCACCGACCCCCGGAGGCCCGTGTCGGGCTGGCTGGTGGCCAGGACCCGACCGCCGTCCCAATCGCCGTACTGCGGGATGCCGGGGTCGACGCCGGCCCCCATCCGGGTCAGGGCCACGGCCAGGTCGCCCACGGCGAGGCCGACCGCCGGCGGCGGGTCCGGGAGCCGGAGCCGGGTGACGAGCAGCTCGAGGACGAAGCGCTGGTAGCCGACCGAGTCCTCGATGGTGGTGCCGTCGGGGAGCCGCCCGCCACCGAGGAAGCCGACGATGGCCCGGTCGGCCAGCCAGCGCCAGCGGCGGGCGGTGGCACTCCCCGGGAACGACGTCGCGATGGCGGCCAGGCCCACGGCGTCGCCGAGGAGGTGGTTGTTGAGCTGCATGGCCAGCGTCCGGGGAGCGGCCACGAGGAGGTGGCGACCGGTGTGCCACAGGGTCGTCCCGAGCCGCCGGCACAGGTCGTCGTCGAGCATCGGCCCGGCCAGCGCCAGCGCCTCGACCCAGGCCACGCTGCGGAGCGCCAGCTCGAGGCTCGACGCCCATTGGATGCCGTGCTCCGGCGGGCAGGCGTCGAGGAACCCCGAGAGCTCGGCGTGGAGGGCCTCGACGCACCGGGTCGGGTCGATCCCGACGGCGGCGCCCCGGGCCAGCAGCACCACGTGCCGGTGCCGGCCGAGCTCCCACGCCCACTTCGGGTCGGCCGGGGCGAGGGGCCCCTCGAAGTGCAGGGTGCGGCTCGGGGCCTCAGGCCAGCAGGCGCCGGTGGACGGATCGGTGCACCAGCGACCGGGGCCGCTCGGGACCCGCCACCAGCGGTCGAACAGGCGCACCTCACCGCCGAGGATGCGAGCGACGTCGGCCGCCAGCCGGGCCAGCACGGCATCGTGGGGCCGGGGTGCGGGCAGGCCCGGGAGCGCCGATCGGCACGGCCCCGGCGGTGGGGAGGGCAGCCGGCGGAGCACGGCGTCGGCCGCACCGGTGCGCTGCCACACCTCGGCCGCTCCCCGCACCGGTGCGCGCCAGCCCAGCGCCCGGAGGTCGCGGCCCAGCCGCCGCAGGCCGGGGAGGGGAGCAGGAGACGAGGGCACCACGCCGGGTTGGTACGGTAGCGGGCGCCGCGCCGCCGGCTCGGTACTCACGCCCCCTCCCTCCCTGTGACCGATCCCCTGCCCGCCGGCGCCCGCCTGAAGAGCGCCATCGCCGCCACCGCCACCCGCCCGCCCGTGGGCCGGCTCATCGGGCTGGTGTTCCGTGACCGGGTGCCGAGCACCGTCGGACCCGTCGTCACGAGCTTCCCGGCGGTGGCCCCGGAGGTCAAGGCCCGTCTGGCGCTCCGGCTGTACGAGCGAGCCGAGCTGCGCTTCGTCGCCGACGCGTTGCGGCCGGACCTGCCGGTGGTGGAGCTCGGCGCCAGCATCGGGGTGGTCACGCGTGCCATCGCCCGGCGGGTGGGGCCGGACCAGCGGATCCTCGCGGTCGAGGCCGACCCCGACCTGCTCGAACCGCTCGAGGCCAACCTCCGGGTGGCCGGGATCACCGACCAGGTCATCGTGGTCCACGCGGCGGTCGTCGGGACCGGCGCCGCCGGCCGGCCCGTCGTGCTGCGCCGGGGGGCCACCAGCACCGATGCCCGGGTGGGGGCGGCGGCCCTCGGCGCCGGGATCGAGGTGCCGGGTCGCACCTTGGCCGACCTGCTTGGGGAGCACCTTCCCGGTGCGCCCTTCTCGTTGGTGTGCGACATCGAAGGAGCCGAGGCGGCGCTGGTCGAGACCGGGAGCACGGCACTCGACCACTGCCAGCAGGCGGTGATGGAGCTCCACGACACCGTCATCGACGGGGTTGCCACGCCGTGGGCGGCCCTGGCCGACGCGATCAGTGCCCGCTCAGGGCTGCGGGTGGCGCAACGGCACGGCCCGGTCGTGGTGTTCGAGCGCTAGCCGGCACCGGCCGGTTCGCGGCTCAGGCGGCCTGGGCCTGGAGGCGGCGGCGGGCGATCAACACCACGATGGCGCCGAAGGCGACGAGCCCGGCCCCGAGGCGGGCCAAGCCCAGCGTGGAGGACGAGCCGGTGACCGGGAGGGTCGTGGTGGGGATGGTGGTGGTGCCGGGGGCCTGGACGTTGACCACGACGGACAGCACCGACGCGCCGGGGACCGAGGCGGTGACGGTGTGGCTCCCGACCGAGGCACCGCAGGTGTTCCACGGGAAGGTGAACGTGCCGGTGCCGTCGGTGGTGGCGTTGCCGACCACGACACCGTCGACCGAGACCGGGATCGATGCGTTGGGCGGGAAGTTCGTCCCGGTGATCATCACCACCTGGCACACAGTGACGTTCGGGTTGTCGACCGTGAGCGTGGGGGTGTTGTTGTACTGGGCGTGGGCTGCCGGCGCGCTCAGGGCAACGGCGAACGCCGCGACGAACACGAGCAGGACCATACGGATGCGAATCGCCATCGCCTCGACACTCCCTGTTGTCCACCTTCGGCGGATAGAACGGGTCCGACCTTAGCAGTCACGGCTGCACGAACCCCGCATCCACCCGGCGGGTGGTCCCGGAGGACGGTCCGCGGTCGGTGAGCACCCCGCCCTCGACGGTCTGGCCGGCCCCGTCGAGCAGCCGCCAGCCGCTCCCCGCCCGGATGACCACCGTGAGCGCCTCGGGCCGGGCCAGCGGTTGGCTCGACACGGTCACCCGGTAGCGGCCGTTGCCGGCGACCCGGCCCGACAGGTGCACCACCACCGTGGTGCTGCCCCCCGGAGGCAGCACGACCGGGAGCGAGTAGACGTTGCCCCCGAACTCGCGCTGGGGCTCCACCGCGCCCGGCGCGCCGTCGATCTCGGCCCGATCCAGCACCAGGGACGTGTGGAGGGAGAGGTAGAGCCGGTTGGTGCCGGGCGGTTCGCCGTTCTCGTTGCCGATGACCCGGTCCGGCAGGCCCGAGCCGGGCGCGGCGTTGTCGAGCCGCACGGTGGCGGTGGCGGTCACCTGCCCCGTCGCCGGGTCGACCGTCGCCTCGTAGGTCGTGGTACGCCCGAGGTAGGCATCGATCTTGTTGCCGTTGCCGTTGAACACCCGAGCGCTGAACCAGTCCTCACCGGCGGGGGCCGGGAACCCGAGGCCGGCACCGATCGACTCGAGGAACCGCTGGCCGCCCTCGTCCTCCACGCTCATCAGCAGATGGCCGCCCTGCACGGCCGGACCGAGGGCGCGGCCCAGCTTCTCCGGCCCCGGCGTCTTGGCCTTGAGCAAGGCGTCGAAGGTGGCCTTGCCGACGGCGTTGAGCATCCGGTCCCGGGTCGAGGAGTCCGTCACGAGCTCGTACTGCCCCCGGAGCAGGAAGTCCTCGGCATTGGCGGCGGTGAGGCGGTCGTCGAGGCCGGTCACCTTCACCGGCCCGGTGAGCTCGAGCAGGGCGGCGAGGCCGGCCGGGTCGGCGTAGATCACGCCGTCGATGGGACCGCCGCCCGCCTGCGGGTAGAGCTCTTGGAACACGCGGCGCACCGTGGGGAGGTCCGGCGAGGCGGTCACGTTCTGCAGGAACCGCTGGGGCCGGAAGCGTCCGTAGCGCTCCAGGAACTCGGGCGGGCCGGCGAGGGTCCGGGCGTTGCGCCCGGCGTGCTCCGACAGCTCCTCGATGGGCCCGGACCGGACGAGCTCGATCTTGCCGTCCGTGGCGGCCAGCTCTCCGAAGCCCCCCACGAACCCGCCGAGGCCCCTGGCCTCCGCCGGTTGGGCGAACAGCACCAGGTAGTGGCGCGGCCCGTCTCCGCCGAGCAGGCCCGGCACCTCGCGGGCGGCCGACAGGGCCAACCTCGTGGGCGGGAGCACCCGATCGATCTGGCCGCCCAACCGGGA
>JAKOVR010000073.1 GCA_029782025.1 Actinomycetes bacterium
GGCTGAAGCGCCCGCTCCTGCTTCCGGTTCGTGCGCTGATCCGATCACCCGCCGGCCGAGGCCACCCGGCGAACGGCCTCCGTCCAGCGGTCGAGGTCGTCGACGAAGAACCCGACGTCACCGCCCGTCGCCGTGTGCACCACCAGATGGGTCTGCCCGCCCACCCGTGCCCCGGCGAACGACTTCGCGGTATCGACGCCCACGATGTCGGCGACCGGCACCTCCACCTGCCCCCCAGTGGCCTTGCGGAACAGCAGCCGATCGGTCGTGAGCACCATCGACCCGTTCCCCTTCACCTGAGGGAACGAGCCGGTGCTCCCCCGGTAGACCCCAGCGGAGCGAGGGATGACCACGACCGCTCCCGACCGGGCCACCTCCTCGTCGAACGCCGCCCAGAACTCGTCGGCGGCGCGGCGCCAGCGGCCGACAAGGGGGATCAGGACGGCGGCGACACCAGCGGCCGTCACGACCAGGATCCCGAGCACGAGGAGGGCGACACCCATCGAACCCGTCCCTCAACCGGGCGGCCGGCGGCGCTCCGACAGCGCCACCGCCACCTCGCCCACCGTCGGCGAGCCGGAGACGAACAGGTCGTGCAGGGCGACGGCGGCCACGGCGCGGGCGGCGGGGTGGTCGGCCACCGCCGCCTCGGGCAGCTCACGGCCATGGTCCCGCAGGAAACGAGCCGCCGCCCGCACCGCATCGTGGGCCGCGCCATCCTCCTCGGTCGGATGGTCGAACCGCCATCGGGTCGCCTGGGTGGCGATGGCCGGCTGCCGTCCCCCGTCCGGCTGCTCCCCGGCGGCCGCGAACACCCGGCAGTCGTAGGTCCGGCACGTGGCCGGCCGGGCGGCATAGATCGAGCAGCGGCCGGCCTCGAGCATCGGGCAATGCCCGCGCTCGTCGTACGGCAGGAGGGAGTAGCCCTTCGGCCGGCCGGGGGCCGGGAACAGCAGGGCCGGCGGGATGGCGGCCCGGGCCGCAACGTCGTCGGGGCCGACGAGCACGAACTGCGACGACGTACAGCAGGCCGAACAGGAGCCGCAAGGAACCTCGGAGGCGGTGCCGTCGGCGAGCGATCGACGCATAGCGCCGAGCCACACGGTGAACGCCCCGGCCTCCAGACCATCGGACTCGGCGGGCGGCGCGGCGGCGTCTCCAGCGTGACCACGATCGAGCGGGTCAGCGGCCCCAGACATGCGCCGGTGATCGTACCGGCGGCCGATGCGGTAGACAGGGCGGATGACGAAGGGGACGCTCCTCCTCACCGGCGGCGCCGGGTTCATCGGCAGCCACACCTGCGTCGTGCTGCTCGAGGCCGGGTACCGCGTGATCGTGGTCGATGACCTTTCCAACAGCTCGGCGGAGGCCATCGAGCGGGTGCGGGCGCTGGTGCCCGACAGCCACCTCGACTTCCACGAGTTCGACCTTCGCGACACCGATCGACTCGACGCGCTGTTCCAGGCGACGGCGATCGACGGCGTGGTCCACTTCGCCGGTCTGAAGGCGGTGGGCGAGTCGGTGGCCGAGCCGCTGCGCTACTTCGAGGTCAACCTCGGGAGCACCCTCAGCCTCCTCCACGTGATGCAGCGCCGTGGACCGCGACGTCTGGTGTTCTCGTCGTCGGCCACCGTGTACGGGGTCCCCGATTCGGTGCCGCTCACCGAGGACGCCCCCACCGGCGCCAACAACCCCTACGGGCGGACCAAGGTGATGATCGAGGAGATCCTCACCGACGTCGCCGCCGCCGACCCGACCTGGCACATCGCCCTCCTGCGCTACTTCAACCCGGTGGGAGCGCACCCGAGCGGCCGCATCGGCGAGGACCCCGACGGCATCCCCAACAACCTGATGCCCTACGTGATGCAGGTGGCGGTCGGCCGGCTACCGCAGCTCACCGTGCACGGCGGCGACTACCCCACGCCCGACGGCACCGGCGTGCGCGACTACATCCACGTGATGGACCTGGCCGAGGGGCACCGGGCGGCGATCGACGCCATCGACCGCCTCAGCGGCTGCGTTCCCATCAACCTCGGGACCGGCACCGGCACCTCCGTGCTCGAGGTCGTCGCCGCGGCGGAGCGGGCCGTCGGGCGGGCCATCCCTTCCACCGTCGGGCCCCGACGGCCCGGCGACGCCGCCGTCACCTACTGCGACGCCAGCCGCGCGGCGGAGCTGCTGGGCTGGCGGGCCACCCGAACGCTCGACGACATGTGCGCCGACGCCTGGCGCTGGCAGTCCGCCAACCCCCACGGCTACCGGGCTCCGGCTTAGCCCCCACCCCGCATCCGTTCCCCACCGCATCCGTCGCCCGGTCGGCCCGACCGGTCCCCGGCGTGCGCTCAGCGCATCGACACCTTGTCGAGGTTGGGGTCGTAGGGGACCGGGTCGCCGGTGGCCGCCACGATGTCCTTGAACCACGCCGCGATGTTGTTCACGTAGTTGTCACGCTCCTCGCCCTCCGGGCCGTAGTAGGCCTCGGCGGCGCGGATCAGCTGGGAGGCCACGGCCGGGAGGGGCGGCGGTTTGAACTCGGGCTCTTTGCCCGGATCGGGCCACATGCGCAGGCCGTACTTGAAGTTGCGGTCGTCGGGGTGCAGCAGGGAGGAGAAGGCGTAGTAGATGTGCTTCTCCCACCGGTACTGCCAGAGCCGGTGCTGCTCGTTGAACTGGGCCCGGGCGTAGCGCACGGTGGTGTCGTACTGGTCCCATGCGGCCTGGATGTCGGCGATCGACGGGAAGGCGCCCACCAGGGAGCAGATGTGCCAGGCGGCGGTGAGGGCGCTGTCGTAGTAGTCGCCCGGCTCGGCCTTCCCGTCGCCGTCGCCGTCCTGGGCGAAGTGCTTCCACGTTGTCGGGATGAACTGCATCGGCCCGACGGCCCAGTCGGCATCGGTGTCGCCGTCGAGCTCACCCTGGTCGGTGTCGTCGCCGGTGTTGGCGTATCCGCGGAGGATGGTGCGGCTGTGGCCGGTGTCGTCCCACTCCACCACTCGACCGTGGTCCGACTCCTGGCGCCCGAAGGCCACGAGCACCTCCGGGGGCACGGCGCACTCGGGATGGTCCTCGTGCACCCGGACCGATGCGTTCAGGTAGGCCTTGGCCGCGAGATCGGGCACGCCGGCGTCGACCAGCTTGCGCCGACCCTGGGTGAAGACCGGCGGCTCGGGACGGCGGGCACGGGCCGTGCCGGGGGTGGTGCCGGGGACGGCGCTGGTGGCGACCCCTCCGCCACGGGACGGACCGCTCCCCCCGTCGGCGGAGCCGCCGGCGTCGGCGCCGGCGTCGTTCGATCCGGCCGCTCCCGGCGCCGAGTCGATCCGAGGAGCCGCCTCGGTGACGTCACCGCCGCAACCGGCCGCGGACACGAGCAGGAGGGCCGCAGCGGGTGCGGCAAGGAGGCGGAAGGGGATCGGCATGGGAGGCAACGGGCACACGGGGCCGACGGCGTTGGGACCGCGCCGAGGCGCAGGTCGCCGGCATGAGAGCCGTTCCAGCCTAGGGCGCGAACCGTCCGACCGGCCGGCGCGTTCGGCGTCGTCAGTACCGATCGACGGACCGCACCCCGCCGGCTTCCGTCCAGATCGTGATCACCAGGTGGTCGCCGGCGGGGCGGAGGAAGGAGGCGTCGGTCAGCTCCGCCCGCCACAGGTCGATCGGGCCCTCCGGGATCGGGGCCCCGGCGTGCGCTTCGAAGGCGGCCCGGAAGGCCTCGATCCCTTCGGGGTCGTCCACCAGAACGGCTCGCCCCGACACCTTGGCGTCGCCCTCCGCCACCGCCTTGTCGACCGTCGCCGCGTGCAGGGCGAAGCGGGGATCGCGGCGGAGGTCGAGGCTCTTGCGGGAGTCCGGCATCATGCCGAGCCACAACTCCCCGTCGTGGATCAACGGCTCCTCCCCGCAGATGCGGGGCGAACCGTCGGCCCGGATGGTGGCGATCAGGCCGAGGCCGGTGGCGTCGAACCGCCGTTGGATGTCGGCTGCCAGCTCCGGCGCAGCCAGTTCGAACCCTGCCCAAGTCGTCATCGGTCGCTCCTCTCGATCGTCGGACCCCAAAAGCCTCGCGCGGCCCCGACGGCCCTGCACCCCGACGGGGATCGCCCCACCCCTTGGGTGCGTAAGGGCGCGCATAGCGCACCTGTTGTGTCGCGGGTCATCCCTCACGGGTGTCGCGGGTCATCCCTCACGGTGCGGCGTGGGATGGGCGGACGGTTCGGTTGTAGAGAGTCTGGTTCTTGCGGGTGGGGTCGAGCGTGAGTTGGCGTGCGAGGTGACCGTTGATGAAAACGTGGCAGGCCGTGCCCGTGA
>JAKOVR010000074.1 GCA_029782025.1 Actinomycetes bacterium
GCGGGTTCGCCGGGCGGGGGCCGGGTCGCGTAGGGTGCCCGCCGTCTGCAAGCGGAGCCGGTACGGGTGGTCCCGACCGGACACACAAGGGGGCCTTCCATGGCTGATCTCGGTTTCGACGGCAAGGTGGCGATCATCACCGGTGCCGGTGGCGGCCTGGGCCGTTGCCATGCGCTCGAGCTGGCCCGGCGGGGCGCCCGCATCGTGGTCAACGACCTCGGCGGCTCGGTGAGCGGCGAGGGCCACAACGACAGCCCGGCGCACAACGTGTGCAAGGAGATCGAGGCCCTCGGCGGCGAGGCCGTCCCCAACGGCGACAGCGTCGCCACCCCGGAGGGCGGGGAGGCCATCGTCCAGGCCGCCCTCGACGCGTTCGGCACCGTCGACATCGTGATCAACAACGCCGGCATCCTGCGGGACAAGTCGTTCCACAACATGACGCCGGACCTGCTCAACCCCGTCATCGACGTGCACCTCAAGGGCGCGTTCTACGTCACCCAGCCGGCGTGGAAGATCATGCGGGAGAAGGGCTACGGCCGCGTCATCAACACCGCCTCCAACGCCGGCATCCTCGGCAACTTCGGCCAGACCAACTACGGCTCGGCCAAGATGGGTCTCTGGGGCTTCACCCGGGTGCTGGCCCAGGAGGGCGCCAAGAGCAACATCAAGGCCAACGCCATCGCCCCGGTGGCCAAGACCCGCATGACCGAGGAGCTGCTCGGCGGCCTGGGTGAGAAGCTCCAGCCGGAGCTGGTGACGCCCGTGGTGTGCTGGCTCGCCCACGAGGACTGCCCCGTGAGCGGCGAGGCCTACTCGATCGCCGGCGGCCAGGTGAGCCGCTTCTTCGTCGGCCGCACCAAGGGCTACTTCAACCCGAACCTCACCGTCGAGGACGTGCGCGACCACTTCGCCGAGATCCGCGACGAGGACGGCTACACCGTGCCCAACGGCACCTCCGACGAGCTGATGCTCCTCCTCCAGACGCTCAAGGACTGAGCGCCGCACCAGGCCGCCGCCGCCCCGAGGCCGAAGCCCGGGACGGCGGCCGGCGCTGGGGTCAGATCGCCAGGGACACGAGCTCGAAGGTGTAGCTCCCTGCGCTGAGTGTGACGGCGGATGCGCTCCGGTTGCACAGCGTGACCTGCAACACCCCGGGATTCAGCGGTGCGTAGGTCTGGGCGACCATCGAGCCGTTGAGGCTCGACGCCGTCGTGCTGATGAGCTTCGGGATCACGAGGACCCCGCCCGGCATGGCGCCGCCGGCGTTGACGATCTTGGCGCAGCCCTGCGCAGCCACCGCCACGTCCGCCGCCACGGTGCCGGTCACCTGCTGGCGGGACACGGCGAGGTCGTTGATGGTCACGCTGCCGTTGGCGATCTGGGCCGAGCCGACGTAGTCGCTGGCCGCGAACATCGTGTCGACAACGGCCTTGGTGTAGTACCGGTCGTCGTGGTTGTGGTCGTCGTAGAAGCCGTTCACGTCGGCGAACACGTCGATGGTGCCCGAGTTGTTGCGCACGGCCACCTTGCCGTTGCTCCCGATCTTCACCGTCACCGCGTTGGGGACGATCTGGCCCACCACCACGTTCAGCGACGACACGCCGGGCGCGACCGTCCCACCGGGGAACACCGTGAGGTGCGTCGTCGCCGAGGCGTTGAGGGCGGTCACGTTCAGCGTCACCGCCGTGGCACTGGCCGAGACCCCGCCCTGCCCTCGCACCTGGAACTCCACCGTCTGGCCCGCTCCGATCTTGGCCGGCACCCCGCCGACCAGGCCCGTCCCGTCACGGGTGTCGAAGATCCGGGCCGGCGCCAGGGGAACGAACGCGTCGCGCTCCCCCGCGCTGATCGTGGCCCCGGCGATCCGGGGGGCGAGACCGGCACCGGCGGTGAACAGTGCGCCGCCGAGCAGCACGCGGCCGGCGAACGCCGCGCCGCGGCGGACGGCGGAGGGACTGGAGCTTGCGGTGGAGATATTCATGATGCCATAATGATTACTCCGACGGACGGGCGCAACCCCTTCTTCTGCGTTTCCCCCGAGGCATGACCATGGCCCGACGCACCGCCACCGAATCCGCTGCCACCCGAGAGGCGATCGTCGACGCGGCGCGCCGGCTCTTCGCCGAGCAGGGGTTCGCCACGGTGTCGGTGCCGGCCTGCGCCCGGGCCGCCGGGGTCACCCACGGCGCGCTCTATCACCACTTCCCCAGCAAGGCCGACCTCTTCGCCGAGGTGTTCCGTCGCGTCACCGTCGAGCTCAACGACGCCGTCCTGGCCGCGGCCATGGCCGCCCCCACCGTCCGTGACGCGTTCCTACGCGGCTGCCGGGAGTCCGTCACCTACATGGCCACCCCCGCCTACCAGCGCATCGCCCTGACCGACGCCCCCGCCGTCCTCGGCTGGGGATCGTGGCGGAAGATGGACGCCGACATCGGCCTGCCCACGATGGTCGGCGGGCTCGACGCCCTCCGTGCCGAGGGCCTGCTCGACCGCGCCGACGACCTCGGGGCGCTGGCCGTCCTGCTCTTCGGCGGGCTCACCGAGGTCGCCATCCGCGTCGCCGCCGGCGACCCCACGGTCGACGTCGACCGGACGGTCGCCACGATCGATCAGCTGATCACGGCGCTCTCCGGTCAGATCTCGACGCGCACGACGTAGGGCCAGGGCCCACCGCTCGGCGTGACCGTGTTGGGCGAGCTGTTGCAGACCTGCCACGTGACCGCGTTGAACGACAGGCTCGAGCCCGGCTCGGTCAGCCCGGGCAGGAAGTGGAAGCCCGACGGCAGGTCGCCGTTGGGGATGGCCAGGCGACCGACCGGGTACAGGTTGGCCTGGGCGCCCATCGAGAAGATCTTGCACTCCCGTGGGCCCCAGGTGAAGGCGCCCAGGTTGCCGCTCTGGGGGTAGTCACGATAGGCCCGGTCGGCCTGGGTGACGCTGGCGTCGATGATCTGGTTGGAGCCGACGTAGTTCGAGCCCGCGATGATGGCGTCGACCGCGGCCTTGGTGTAGTAGCGATCGTCGTGGTTGTGGTCGTCGTAGAAGCCGTTCACATCGACGAACACGTTGATCGTGCCCGAGTTGTTGCGTACGGCCACCTTGCCGGTGGTCCCGATCTTCACCGTCACGGCGTTGGGCACGATCTGGCCCACCGTCACGTTCAACGACGATGCGTTCGGCGCGACCGTCCCGGCGGGGAAGAGCGTGAGGTGGGTGGTGGCCGTTGCGTTGAGCCCGGTGACGTTGAGGGTGACCGCGGTGGCGGTGGCCGACACCCCGCCTTGGCCTCGGACCTGGAACTCCACCGTCTGGCCCGCACCGATCTTGGCCGGCACCCCGCCGGCGAGACCGGTCCCGTCGCGGGTGTCGAAGATGCGGGCCGGGGTCAGCGGCACGAAGGCGTCGCGCTCGCCCGAGCTGATCGTCGCTCCAGCGATGCGCGGCGCCACGACGGCACCGGCGAGGACGAGCAGCGCGGACGATGTGGCCTTGGCCGCCAGCCGGCCGGCACGGCGGAGGATGGCGGATCGGGAATCGGGGTTCGAGAACATCGTTCGAAGATGAACGACGTTCGCGGCCGGGACAAGGGGCCGTCCGACCTAGTTCGAGTAGGGCGGCGGTGGGCGCGGCGGTGGTGACAAGATGGACGCCATGGCCTCCCGCTCCCCCGCCCGCCCGCTCGCCCTCGCTGCCCTGGTCCTCGCCCTCGCCGGGGCCTGCAGCTCCAACGGCACCACGGCCACCGGTTCGGGCGGCGGCGGCAACAGCGGCGGCGGTGGCGGTGGGGCGACCACGTCGTCGTTCCAGGCCAAGCTGTTCGACACCGACTTCAAGGCCGTGTGCAACGGCGCCAGCCAGTCCAAGGCCGCGGCCTACGACGCCAAGGCCACCGGGGTCCACCCGGTGCTGCTGTTCGCCGGGAAGGGCGACGAGCGGGTCCAGAAGTCGGGACTGCCGGCGGACTGGACCATCGAGTGGGCGGCCGACAAGGACGCCCTCGCCGGCATCCAGCTGGTGGCCTGCGCCGAGCGGACGGGCGAGACCTTCGTGAAGGACTGCACCGGCTACGAGTCCAAGGGCACCGCCACCGGCAACGTGGTCAAGCTCTACGACGCCACCTACAAGGTGACGGTGTTCGCCGCCGCCACCGGCAAGCCCGTCACCGACACGACGCTGACGGCCAAGGGCAAGGAGTGCCCGATGTTCGCCACCTTCAAGAGCGACGAGCACACCAAGGACGAGTACGCCTTCGACCTCGACGCCGTGCAGACCTTCCTCAAGCCCCTCGTCCAGCCCTGATCCCTTGGGTGCGTAAGGGTGCGCTATGCGCGCCCTTACGCACCCAAGGACGTGCGGCGGTGGGCGGGTCCACCGGCGGAGCGGGTCGGGTCGGTACCCTCGCCGGCCGATGAGCGGCAGCAGCTACCGCAAGGGCATCCTGTCGGAGCCCCTCGACCTCGACGATCCCCTCTCGGGCCGGCGCCCCACGTTCCCCAAGGTCGAAGCCGTGCCCGGGCTCGAGATCGAGCAACGGGGGTCCGGCCGTCGCGGCGTGGTGGTGTCGGTGGCCAAGGGGTTCGTGACCATGCGTGACCGCAACGGCCGGGACTCCCAGCAGCGCCTCGTCGACGGCGGCTTCACCGTGGCCGGCAAGCAGGTCACCCTCGTCCCGCCCCGCCCGAAGGGCACGGCGGACCGCGGGCCGCAGGTCACGGCGTCCGGATCGGTGGCCGTGGCCAACGCGCCGGCCCGCGTCGCCCGCGCCAGCCGGATCCTGGTCGAAGGCGTGCACGACGCCGAGTTGGTGGAGCACGTCTGGGGCGACGACCTCCGCCACGAGGGCGTCGCCGTCGAGCTCCTCGATGGCGCCGACCACCTCACCGACGTCGTCGCCCGCTTCCAGCCCCGCGACGGGCGCCGCCTCGGGATCCTCCTCGACCACCTCGTCGACGGCACCAAGGAGTCCCGTCTGGCCGCCACCGTCACCAACCCCTTCGTCCTCGTCACCGGGCACCAGTTCATCGACATCTGGGCCGCCATCGATCCCGGGGTGGTCGGGGTGCGGGCCTGGCCCGAGGTGCCGAAGGGCGAGAACTGGAAGGACGGGGTGTGCCGCCGGCTGGGGGTCGGCGACCCGCCCGCCTTCTGGAAGAAGCTCCGCAACAGCGTCCGCAGCTACGCCGACCTCGACCCGTCGCTGGTCGGCGCGGTCGAGCAGCTCATCGACTTCGTGACCGCAGGCTGACACGGCCGCGGCGCGGTGGGTACGGTGGACCCGTGTTCGTGACCGTCGAGTGTGAGGCCGCTGTCCTGGGCTGCCGAGGTCGGCCCGCCGACGCCCTCGGCGCCCTGCCGAGCGTGCTCGCCCTCCCCGGGGCCGACCACGTGCTGGATCGCCTGCCCGAGGACCGGTGGGTGCTCCTGACCGCCGACACCGTCGACGCCACCCGGGCCCTGATGGCCGAGGCGGCGCTCCCGGCCCCCCGCCACATGCTGAGCTGCCCGACGGGTCGCGAAGTCACGCTCTACGAGAACGCGGCCAGAGCCGTCAGCGCCGACCCCGCGGTGTGCCTCGCCTTCGAGGACTCGGCCGACGGCGTCGACACCGCCCGCGAGGCCGGGATGCAGGTCGTGGCCGTGGCCGGCACCTCCGACCCCGCCGACCTCGCCGCCGCCGACTTCGTCATCCCGTCGCTGCTGTCGGTGCGGGTGCTCGGCGTGCACCCGTTCCTCGTCTTCGAGGTCGACGCCATCCCCGATCTGGGCACCGGTTCCGGCCGCCGCCGGTAGCGGCGACCGGAACCCAGCGCACCCGTCAGGCGGCGTCGCTCCACGCCGGCGGCGCCGGGGGCGGCGGGACGTCGGTCACCGCCGCCGCGGGCCGGCGGCGCCGACGCCAACGCACCAGCAGGGCGCCCACGAGGAGCAACGGCGAGAACGGCAGCGCGGCACCGAGGCCGACCGACGCCACCCGCACGACGTTCCCCGCGGCGTCGAGGCCGTTACGCCACCCGTCGGAGAACCCGGCGGGCGGGGCGGGCGGCGCCGGGGCCCGCGCCTCCTCGACCGCCGGCGTGCCCTTGTCGCTCTCCAGCGTCAGGACGATGGTGGAGAGGTCGACCCGGCGCTCGAGGTTCTGGCGCTGGGCCCGCAGGCTCTCGAGCTCGGCGATGCGGCGCTGCAGCTCGTTCTCGAGCTGGGCCGTCTCCACCAGGTTCTTGGACTGGCCCACGAACCCCTGCACGCTGCCCACCGACGCCTCGGCCGAACGGATGCGGGCGTCGAGGTCGATCACCTGCTGGGTGACGTCCTCGGTCTTGATCTCCTGCTTGCTGAGCTGGCCCAGCCCGCCGAGCGCCTTGAGCACCTCGTCGAACTTCTCGGGCGGCACCTTGAGCGTGAGCACGCTCGTGCCCCGCTGCCCGAAGCTGCTGCTCTCCTGGTACACGTCG